>JAFAME010000148.1 GCA_019233695.1 Methylobacteriaceae bacterium | reverse complement strand
GGAAGGGCAGCCCGGAAGTCGCCGATCACGCCGCCGATTGCCGCAGCCTCGTTGAAGCAGGGGATGACCACCGCCACGGCGACCGGCTCGGCCCCTTCACGCGGCGCGGGGGGGGAGGCCGACAGTGAGTCCCGCATCCGGCGGGCGGTGTCGTGCAATGCCCCGGCGAGATCGGCGGCCGCGATGTCGGCCTGTCGCGACGCGGACGCCGCGCTCTCGCCAGACAAGGGTATCGAAGCCGGCATCGACCATCCCAACAATGGGCCAGGTCAAGTCTGGGCGTGCGGCAACGCGGCTGCCCCGAGGGACCGCCCTTGCTGACCCGACCCTAACCTCTTCTCAATGATTGCCTGCCAAACGTTGACTACTGGTGAAGGCGCCGCAACGAGCGCCGGCAGTTGCTCGTCTGCGCCGGCAGAGGGCTTGAGAGGCGGTCATGACAGCGCTGGCGCAGGCAAACGGCTCGCGAGGATCGGTGGTCGCGGCGCCAGCGCCAGACACCGGCGCGCCAAGCGGATCGCTGTTCGCCTCCGCGCCTGCGGTCCTCCTCATCGGTCTTTGCCTCGGCTTTGCCTTGTCGTGGCCAAAGCTCGTGGCGGTCTGGCAATCGGGAGCCTTCGGCGACACTGACGATGCCATGCACGTGGTGCAACTGCGCGCCTGGCTTGCAGGCCAGAGTTGGTTCGACCTCACCGCCTATCGCCTCGACCCGCCGCAGGGCGTTGCCATGCATTGGACGCGCGTCCTCGATGTGCCGATGGCGCTGCTGATCAAGCTCTTCGCCCTGGTCGCGGCGCCCGAAGCCGCCGAGCGCTTGATGCGCATCGTCTATCCGCTCCTCCTGCAGGTCGCCTTCCTCGCTGGCATCATCTGGGTCGCCCGCAAGCTTGTCGGGGCCGGCGGGATCGCTGTCGCCACCGTTCTTGCCTGCTTTTCGATCGCGCTGATGGCCGAGTTTCCGGCCGGCCGGATCAACCATCACAATGCCCAGATCACGCTGCTGATCTTCATGCTCGGGGCGACACTCGATGCCTTCGATCCGGAGCGTGCCTCGAGGGCAGCGCTCGCGGGGGCATTGGCCGCCCTCTCGCTTGCCATCAGCATCGAGAACCTGCCCTTCATCATGGTGATGGCCGCGGTAGTGGGCGTGGCCTGGATCGTGCGCGGCCGCGACATGGCGCGAGCCCTCGCCTGGTTCGGCGGCAGCCTCGCCGCAGCAGCGCTTGCAGCCTTCCTCGCCACGATCCCGCCGCAGCGCTATGCCGCCAACGTCTGCGACGCGTTTTCCGGCGCGCATCTGATCGCGCTGGTGGTCGGCGGCATCGGGTTCCTGGTCCTTGCGGCAGCGACGCGGCGCCTGCCGGGCACGGCCGCGCGGCTTCTTGCCGCAGCGCTCGCCGGCGCCCTTGTGCTCGCCGCCGTGGCCTTGAGCTTTCCCGATTGCCTCAAGGATCCGCATTCGGCCGTCGATCCGCTCGCACGCGAGGTCTGGCTCGGCAACGTGAAGCAGGCCCGACCCTTGAGCATCCTTCTGCGGGCGCAGCCTCTCGTGGCGGTACCGATCATCGCGCCCCTCATCTTCGGCCTGATCTTCGCCGGCGGGGCGGCCTGGCGGGAGGAGGGGCTCTCCCGCACCCGCTGGCTTGCGGTTGCCGCATTCATGGCCATCGGCGTGGTCGGCGCCTTCTGGGAGGTTCGCGTTGCGGCCTCGGCCGCGCCGCTTGCCGTCTTCGGCGGCGCCTGGCTGTTCACGCGGGCGCTGTGCTGGGTCTCGCCCAGGGCGCGCGCTCTTGTGGTGCTGCCGCCGCTCATGATGCTGCCGTTCGTGCCGCTGGCATGGGCCGTGGCGCTTCCCGACACCGCCGCGGCCGAGCCGCCGAAGTATGGCGATCCGCAGGCCTGCTTCGCTTCCTCCGGCTTCACGGCGCTCGACAGCCTGCCGCCAAGCCTCGTGTTCGCGCCGATCGATGCCGGTTCCTATATCCTAGCCTTCACCCATCATTCGGCCGTCGGGGCGCCCTACCACCGCAACAACCGCGGCAATCGGCTGACACTCGAAGTGCTCCTCGGCGATGCCGCCAAGGCGCACGATCTCTTGCGGGCGAGCGGAGCAAGATATCTCGCCCTTTGCCCGGCGGCCGACGAACTCGACATCTACACCGATCGGGCGCCGGCCGGCTTTGCGGCCGCCCTCCGCGACGGCTCCGTGCCTTCATGGCTGCAGCCGGTCGATGTTCGGGGCACGCCCTACAAGGTGTACGAGATTCGCTAAGCCTGCCCGTCGCAGGCATCCAAGAGGCATCGCCCAACACGAGTTGATAACCCTGTTTAACTCGAAGCTCAGGGTTTTGCTCATCAGGAATTTACGTTTTTAGCCAAAGGTGACCCGCGTCGGCTTCTTTCCTCGCGGGCTGCAATGAACAGATTTGTCGAAACCTTGGTCATCGGCGCCGGTCCCGCGGGATTGACTACGGCCTATTCTCTTGCCAAACAGAAGCGGGACGTCATTGTTCTCGAACAGGACCCCGTGTACGTCGGCGGCATCAGCCGCACGGTGAATTACAAGGGATTTCTCTTCGACATCGGTGGTCACAGGTTCTTCTCGAAGTCGAAGGAAATCGTCGATCTGTGGAACGAGATTCTGCCGCATGACTTCATCGAGCGGCCGCGCCTGTCACGGATCTACTATCGCGGCAAGTTCTACGCCTACCCGTTGAAAGCCTTCGAGGCGCTGCGCAATCTCGGGCTGTGGCAAAGCGCCGCCTGCCTCGCCTCCTTCGGGTTGGCGCGAGCCTTTCCGGTTCGCGGCCCCAAGACCTTCCATCAATGGGTCCGCAACCAGTTCGGCGAACGCCTGTTTTCGATTTTCTTCAAGACCTACACCGAAAAGGTGTGGGGCATGTCCTGCGACGAGATTTCTGCCGACTGGGCGGCACAGCGCATCAAGGGCCTTGATTTGTGGTCGGCGATCACGGACGCTTTGCGCCGCTCCCTCGGCGTCGAAAATGGCAAGGAGAACCCGGTCGCCAAAAGCCTGATCGAGTCGTTCCGCTATCCGCGCCGCGGGCCGGGCATGATGTGGGAGGCCGCCGCCCGCAAGATCCGCGAATTTGGCGGGCGGATCGCGATGGGGCGCAGGGTCGAAGCGCTCGCCTGGGACGCCGAGAAGAAGCTGTGGACGGTGACAGCCCTCTCGGCCGATGGCGCGCGCGAGACCTACATCGCCCGCCACGTCGTCTCCTCCGCGGCGATCCGCGAGCTCATGGGCGCCCTGACGCCGACGCCGATCAGCCTGCTGCACGCGCGCAATCTGAACTATCGCGACTTTTTGACGGTCGTCCTCATCGGCAAATCTGAGACGCCCCTGCCGGACAACTGGGTCTATATCCACGACCCTTCCGTGCAGGTCGGACGGGTGCAGAACTTCCGTTCGTGGTCGCCGGAGATGATTCCGGACGCGACCTCGACCTGCCTCGGGCTCGAATATTTTTGTTTCGAGGGCGATGGCCTGTGGCAATCGAGCGACGGCGTTCTCGTCGAACTCGCCAAGCGTGAGATCGGCCGGATCGGCCTGATGCGCCCCGAGGACGTGACCGACGCCTGCGTCGTGCGCCAGGCCAAGGCCTATCCGGTCTACGACGAGAGCTACAGCGACAACGTCCGCCTGATCAGGCTTGATCTCGCATCGAGCTTCCCGACGCTGCATCTCATCGGCCGCAACGGCATGCACAAGTACAACAACCAGGACCATGCAATGATGACGGGCCTGCTGACCGCGCTCAACATCGCGGCCGGGCACGCCGCCTACGACGTCTGGCGTGTCAACGAAGACGCCGACTATACGGAAGCCGGACTCTCCGGCGCCGAGGAGGCGCTCGCGAGCGAGCGGCTCGTCCCGCGCAAGGCCGCCTGAACCAAGCAAGGATTTCGAACCGGATCGCCGCGATGCGCAGCTTACCTTTCCAGCTCGCAACGGCCGTACGTTTCGCCAATCTGTTGGAGTTGTTAAAGTACGGCCTTGCCAGCGCAGCAGCATTGGCGGTTGATTGGGGCCTGCTCATTCTCCTGACGACGGTGGGTGGCCTGCACTACCTGATGTCGGCCGCCATAAGCTTCTGTACCGGCGGCGTTCTGGTCTATCTGCTGAGCATCGGCTTCGTCTTCCGCTTGCGGCGCTTTGCCGAGGCGCGCATCGAGTTTGCGCTGTTTTTTGTCATCGGCCTCGTCGGGCTCGTCCTCACCCAGCTGATCCTGCGGGCGTTGGTCGATGGCGCCGGACTGAACTATGCTGTCGCGAAGCTTCCGACCGCCGGCATCGTTTTCATGTTCGACTACACGCTGCGCCGTGTGATTCTATTCTCCGGCCCGAGGTTAGGGCCCAAGAAATCGGCAAGCTGAAATCACGTTGCGCCCCGGGTGCTATGGGAGCTGGGGCCGCTCGCCGCGTCCGAATAATCAGCGCACCCGAAAGATCATCAGCGGTTCGCCGTTCGCCGGAGCGATCGCCTCGAGCCAATCGGGAGTGCGCCCGGCGAGGAGATCGGCGGCAAGTCCGGTTGGCGCCATCTCTCCCAGCCACATGGCCGATCCTTCGCCCCGGCAGAGTACGACGTAGCGTATGCCGCGAGCCGCGAGCAAGCGATGCGCCTCCTGTTCGGGCGCCGTGAACATCGAATAAGTCGCCAGAATGCCCTTCTCGTCGCGGTGGTAGCCGGCCGCAAGAACCTGCTGCCGGGACGCTACCAGGATGAAGGGGGCCTCATAGATCGGGGCCAGAGCGACGCCCTCAGGCAAGTTCGCAAGCGGCGTGTAGGACGCGGGCTCGGCGCATCTGCCGGTCGTTGCCATCGTCGCATTTTGAAGGTTCGGTGACGGCTTCGCGGCGAGCGCCGCGGGCGCGCGGATCAGGAGCGGCAACGCGATTGTTGCGATCAGCGCTGCCGCGGTTCCGGTTGCCTGGGCCATCCCCCACGCAATGCCGATCCGAGCGAGATGGGCGATCGCCACAGCAACGATCGGGGCCGCGAAGACCAGGAAATAGGGCGACGAGCGAACATAGGCGACACCGAGTGCGACAGCGAACAGAATTCCGAGGACCCCGGTTTCGCCGCGTCGATCCGGGAAGGCCCACATGGCGAGGACCCAAGCGGGAACCGTCAGCAACGCGAGGTGAAACCGCGCCAGGGTTCCCCATGGGTCATCGCGCAGGAAGGCGGCCATCCCTTGGATCCCGGTGTCGTGATCAAGCCAGATCGGCCAGAGGCGAGGGTCGAGACCCGCGAACGGACCGTGCAGGCACTGCGGCGCAATGCCGAACGCAACGGTACAGACGATCACCCCGAGCAATGCGAGCAGCACGAGCCGTACCGGCATTCGGGGCGATTGCGCGACAGGACCCGCCAGCGCGGCGAGCCCAATCCCGCCGACGACTGCAGCGAGGGTCAACGGCAGAGACAGCATGTCGCATGATCTCTCCATGATCCGGCTCGGCGCCATCGTCATCAACGCCAAGGCCGCCGTGCCGATGCCGAAGGAGAGCCCGAACGCCTGCACCGCTGCGACTACTGCCCTCCTGCAATAGGCAAGCAGCAAGGCGATGTAGGCGACGACAACGATGAGATAGAGGATCGTTTCGAGCCCGATCGCCAGCATCAGCGCCGCGCCGAGGCCGGCGAGCATGCCGAAGCGCGGCCCCTCCTTCATTCTGATCGCCCCGGCGACGAGGATCAGCGTGGCGAGGAGTTGTGCGTTGTGGTGCGCCACGTGCCCCGGATAGAACTGATCGACCGCCGCGGCGCTGGTGATAAACAGGAGGGCGGCCGGGAAGCTGGCGGCCGGGCTGGCGATGTGGCGCGAAATTGCCGTAACGGCCCAGGTCGCCGCAAGGAGCAGAAGGAGCGGCCAGGCGGCCATCGCCGCTCGTTCGGCCGGAACAATATCGAGCAACAGCCGGGCCGCCAGGAAAAGTCCGGCAAGCCCGACGTCGATGATCCGCGACCAGTGCATCGGGAGCCCGGCCGGGGGAGCGACGCGATATTGCGTGGTGTCGAACCACCCCTGGCCGCCGAGAAGATCACGCACCTCGGCAAGCCGCATCGCGTCGTCTGGATCATCGAACCTCCTGCCGACATCGCCGCCTGTGGCGACGAGCATGAGCAGGCTCGCCGCCGCCCACACAAGAATGGCAGTGCGTGCGACGCCGGCGTCGCCGACGACAAATCTCAGTAGCCGGTCGGTGAGGTTTCCCACAATCGCCGCGTTCGTTGCTTCACACGCCGACTTCCGACGCTAGCGTCCGCCGGTTGTTGCGATGCTAAACCGGGCCCGATGGGGCGCCATGGCCTGCCAGCCTCAGGACATCCACTTGAGCAGCCGGATGACACCCATGTCGGCAGATTGCCGATGCGCCGAGGTCCCTTTCCGCGCCTGGATCTCGGCCCGGTTGGCGGCGTAGTAGCGGTAGGCGCGCAAGAGCATCTCCGGGTTGGTGAGCGTCGGGCGCCAGCCGAGCTCGGCCTTGATGCGCGTCGTATCGAAGATGAAGTCGGAGGCGATCATCCGGTAGTGGTAGGGGCCGAGCGGGGACACGCGCAGCAGATGGGCGGCCTGCATCGCAAGGATCGTCGGCGTCTTGGGCAGGGAGCCGATGCGCGAGGCGCTGCCCGACTTCTCGATGACATAGGCATAGGCATCGCGCATCGGGCCGACGTCGTCCGAGCCGATGCCGAACGCCGTATGGCGCCGCGCCTTCCACGCCAGCAGCATCGCTGCCACCAGGTCGCGGGCATAGATGAACTGGTAGCGGTTGGAGCCGTCGCCGACGACCCAGACCCGGCGCCCGTCGGCGATGAACTCGAAGAGGATGGTCAGAAGGCCGAGCCGGCCTTCGTCCATGATGGTGGGGCAGCGGATAGTCGTGGTGACGAAGTCCGCCGCGTGGGCGGCAAGGATCCTTTCGGCCTCCAGTTTGCTGGCGCCGTAGATCTCGACAGGGTGCGGCGGGTCATCCTCGCGCACGGGGCGGTCGAAATGCTGGCCCCAGAGACAATTGCTCGAAATATTCACGACGCTTTCGACGCGAGCGGCAGCGACCGCCTGGGCGAGCACGCGTGTCCCCTCGACATTCGAGGACCACAATTCGCGCGGATCCAACGAGCCGTGCGCCAAGAGTGCGGCGCAGTGGAACACGACATCATGATCCGCGGAGGCCAGGAGTCGGTCGACCAGCGGCCGGTCGCGGATGTCGCCGACTGTGGAGCTCAGCCGTGGATGCCGGATGTGGCTGGGCAGCAGATCGATATTGGTGACCGCGTGCCCGTCCTCGAGCAGTTTGGCGACGAGAAGAGAGCCGAGAAACCCCGACCCGCCGGTGACAAATACAGCCGCCACCTCGAATACCTCGTTCGAATACGGCCTGTGCGGCCGTGGATAGCCTGGGTAGCGGGAGAGTCTTAACAATTATGGAGGAAGGCAGCGCCTGAGCAGCATTGCCTTTGAGTGATCGTAAACCGGATGTGTCGGCCGGGGGGCGCCGTGTTTGGTTCTTTCTCACGACCGGTTAACGATCGCCCTTTGGTTGGGCTGGCCGACCTGTGCGCGGCGATGTTGTTGCCGATCGTCCTAACCGCTTCTCAAGGATTGGCTGCAACTGTCGCGCGTCGGCCAGGGCCGCCGCCGGATCAGACGACATTGGGCTTCGAGCCGGACAGCAAGAAAGCGGATGACTGCGCTATCCGAGGTTGATCGACCCTCCCGATCGGGGGAGGCACAGCCCAAGCGAGCCGGCGGATCGCTGTTCGAGTCGACGGGTGCGATGCTGCTCCTCGGCTGCTGCCTGGCCTTGGTCCTTTCATGGTCCAAACTGGCGGCGGTGTGGGAATCCGGGACTTTCATCGACACCGACGACGCCCTGCATCTGGTGCAAATGCGCGATTGGCTGGCCGGTCAGGGGTGGTTCGATCCAACCGTCTACCGCATGGACCCGCCGCAGGGTGTTCTCATGCATTGGACGCGCCTGACCGACGTGCCGCTCGCGTTGCTGATCAGGTGCTTCGCGTTATTCACCAGCGACGACTCGGCCGAGCGGCTGATGCGCATCTCCTATCCTATTATTCTCCAACTCGTCTTCTTCGCAGGCGTGGCGTCGGTGGCCCGCAAGCTGATGGGGGCGCGCGCCATCGCCCCCGCCATCGTGCTTGCCGCCTTCTCCGTCGCCATTGCCGTGCAGTTCCCGCCGGGCCGCATCAACCATCACAACGTCCAGATCGTGCTCCTCGTGTTCATGCTGAGCGCCACGCTCGACCTTTTCGAGCCGCGCCGGACAACGAGCGGCACGCTTGCCGGAATACTTGCCGGAGCGTCGCTCGCCATCAGCATCGAAGATCTTCCATTCATCATGGTGATGGTTTCGGTGTTCGGCACGGCATGGATCGTTTGCGGCGCCTCGATGAGCAAGGCGCTCGCCCGGTTCGGCGGCGGGCTTGGCCTTGCCGGACTGGTGTTTTTCGTCGTCACGGTTCCGCCATGGCGATATGCCGCCAATGTCTGCGACGCCTTCTCGGGCGCGCACCTGATTGCCGTGATTGTGGGTGGGCTGGGCTTGGTCGTCCTCGCATCTGCAACATCACGCCTGCCGGACCGGGCTTGGCGCTTGGCGGCCGCGGCCTTTGCCGGAGCCTTGGTCCTGGGCAGCGTCGCGGTTGCGTTTCCCGATTGCCTGAAGGACCCGTTCTCGGCTGTCGATCCGCTGGTGCGCGAGATGTGGCTTGCCAATGTCACGCAGGGGCAGCCGTTGGCAATCATGCTCATGACTGCGACGATCTCGACCCTGCCGATGGCGATGCCGATCTTCCTCGGATTGGCCTTGGCATGCCTCGCGGCTTGGCGCGAGGAGGCCGCGCGCAGCCGCTGGCTTGCGGTTGCAGCGTTTGCCGGAATTGGCGTGGTCGGCGCATTCTGGGAGGTTCGGGTCGCGACCTACGCTGCAGCCGTGACGGTGTTCGGCGGGGCTTGGCTCTACATTCGCACGCTCGATTGGGCGTCGCGCCGCGGTCGCGCTTTGCTGGTCGCCCCGGTCCTGCTCGCAGCTCCCGTCTCTCCGATCGCCTGGGCGCTTTATCCGGCGATCGCTGACGCGAAGACACCCCAACCCTACGGCGATCCGGGCGCCTGCTTTCGCACCGCCGCATTCACTGCCCTCAACGTCCTGCCGAACGGAGACATTCTGGCGCCGCTGGATCCTGGGCCCTACATCCTCGCCCTCACGCCGCATTCTGTGGTCGCAGGCCCCTACCATCGCAACAACCACGGCAACCGCCTCGCCATCGAGGCTTTCCTCGGCGACGACGAAACCGCGCACGATCGCGTTCGGGCGAGCGGCGCCCGCTATCTCGCTGTCTGTCCTGCTGCCGACGAGCTGGCGGTCTACGCGGCGCGCGCTCCGAAGGGCTTGGCGGCGCTCCTGCGCGACGGCGCGCCGCCGCCCTGGCTGCAACCCGTCGAAGTCAGGGGAACACCCTATCGGGTCTATGAGATACGGTGATGCAGTTCGCGACAAAGGATTGCCATCCCTCGCGGGGCCGTCCCTAGCGGATCGCCACTGCCACCTGCCGAAACGCATAAGCCAAATATTCGAAACCGGTCCTTCTGCTTTCGATGAATTCCATGAACGCCTTGTGCTCGTGGTGGCGCCACCTCGGATAGTTGAAATACTCGTCGAACACGATGATCGTTCCGTCGATCAGCATCGGCGCGAGCCCATCGAGCACGGTTTTCGTGGCGCTGTAGAGGTCGCAGTCGACATGCATGAAGGCAACGGACTTCTTGCTGAACGTAGGAAGGAAGTCCGGCAGCGTCTGCTCGAAAAACCCCTTCACGAGAACCACGTTGCTATGAACCGCCGGAAGCCGGCCGCCGACGCTGAACGAGCCG
>JAFAME010000328.1 GCA_019233695.1 Methylobacteriaceae bacterium | reverse complement strand
AAGTCTTCGAGACAGCGGATCGCGCCATTGTCGTGTCGGACGGCGAGCTCTCGAACCCGTTGACGGTCGCCGGCTATCCGCATGTCGAGGCGCTAGCCGGGGATGTCGCCAGGCTCGAACGCCACAGCCGCGTGCCCGCCGGAGCGGTCTGATCCACCACGCTCAGACCGCCGCCTTTGCTGCCTGAAACGACCCGACGTCCAGGTCGAAGCTGCCGTCGGAACCGATGTCGAAATACCTCACGACGGTCTCCGACATCGATGTCTGAAGCGTGCGAATGGCCTCGGCGAGGACCTTCGGGGTGCGCATTCGTTCGACCCAGGAGCCGAATTCCAGGCGCACCCGGTGGACCGCGACCGTTCCAGGCCGCAGGCCGGCTCGAACGATCGCCGCTTCCCACTCCGCCCGCGAATAGTTGCGCACGTGCGAGGGATCGCGCAGCAGTTCGATCGCCTGCAGATGGGTATCGAGCGGCGGCAGCCCGGGGGACACCGCGTCGACGAAGCCGGCGATGCCGCCCGGCCTGAGCACGCGCGCCACCTCCCTGAGCCCCGCCTCGAAGTCGCGCCAATGGTGCGCGCTATAGCGGCTGAGCACGCAGTCAAAACTTTCGTCCCGGAACGGCAGGCGCTCCGCCGCGCCCTGCCGCGTCACGATGTTTTCGATACCGCGCTCGGCCGCCGTGCGGGCAACGACCTCGAGCATTTGTGGCGACAGGTCGTAGGCGACGACCTGCCCGGCGCGCGGCGCCACCTTGAAACTGACGTGGCCTGCGCCGCAGCCAAGGTCGAGAACATGGGCTTCCGATCGAGGATCGACGAGAGCCGCCAGCGCCTCGAGGTCCGCGCCCTGCGCATGGACCATGCTGTTGAGATAGGCGGCGGCCTGCGACCCGAACTGATGGCCGACCAGCGCCTCGTGCGTCCTGCTTTCCGACATCAATCCTGCTCCGGCTTGGAGGATCGGGACAACGCCTTCAAATACCATGTCGCCCATACCGGTTTAATATGGGCAATTATACTGGTATCTTCGTTGCCATGATCGCGTCACGCGTCTCCGATCAAAGGCAAGAACTCGGCCGGTTCGTCCGCGCCCACCGCGAGCGGCTGAGCCCGGCGGCGATCGGGCTCCCTGCCGGCAGCAGGCGACGAACTCCGGGCCTGCGCCGGGAGGAGGTCGCCCAAATCTGCGGGCTCAGCGCGACCTGGTACACCTGGATCGAGCAGGGACGCGACGTTTCGGTGTCGCCGACGGCGCTGGCGAGGCTCGCGGGCGCGTTGCAGTTGAGCCGCGCCGAGCGCGCCTACCTCTTCGAACTCGCGGGCAAGCGCGACCCGGAGCATCGCGGGCCGCAGGACGAGGAACTGCCGCCGGCAGCTGTCGATTGCGTTGAGACGATCGGCGCCCCCGCCTACATCCTCGACGCAACCTGGACGGCGCGAAGCTGGAATGCAAAGGCACGGCGGCTGTTCCCCGGATGGCTCGACCAGCCGGGCAAGCCCAACCTCCTTCGCTTCATTTTTCTCGAACCGGGCGCCCGTCCTCTCATCTGCGAGTGGGAGACGCGCGCCAGGCGTGTCGCGGCGGAGTTTCGCGCCGCCTGCAGTGCTCATCTCGACGATCCGTCGCTGCGCGAATTCATCGGCACGCTCAAGCGCGAGAGTCCGGAGTTCGCGCGCTTCTGGGATGAGCACGGCGTGCTCGGGCGGGAAGGCGGTGAGCGCACGTTCAATCACCCCCAAGACGGATTTCTTCGCTACCAGCAGGTGACCTTCAATCTCGCCGGCAGCGCCGATTTCAGGCTGACGATCCTGGTCCCCGAGCGCCGCCACCCCGCGTCAAAATCCCGCCGGACGAAATAGTGCGTGGGGGCCGACGGCCAGCCTTCACATCAATGCCCTGACGGCCGCCGCGATCGCCTCGGGCGAGGGCAGCGCAGCGTCCTCCAGCACCGGACTGTAGGGCAAGGGATAGTCGGGCAGGCAGACGCGCGCGGGCGGCGCGTCGAGGTAGTCGAAGGCCTCGTGCACGACCTGCGCCGCGACTTCCGCTCCCCAGCCGCCGACCTGCGCCTGTTCCTCGACCGTCACCAGGCGGTGGGTCTTGCGCACGCTCTTGCAGATCGGCCTCGTGTCCATCGGCCGCAGCACCCGGATGTCGATGACTTCCGCTTCGATGCCGCCCGCGCTCAGGAGATCGGCCGCGGCAAGCGCGCGCGGAACCATCGCCAGGCTCGCCACGATCGTCGCGTCGCTGCCCGTCCGCAGGATCTTGGGGCCGGAGAGAGCCCCGTCGGGCTCGGTTCCGATCGCAACGTCGCCCTTCGTCGAGAGCAGCGCCTTGTGCTCGATGACAAGGACGGGATTGTCGTCGCGGATGGCGGCCTTCAGCATCGTGTAGGCGACGTCGGGCGCCGAGGCGCAGACGATCTTGAGGCCGGGTACCGACAGCATCCAGGATTCGCCCGTCTGCGAGTGCTGCGCGCCGAAGCGCAACCCCCCTCCCCCGATGCTGCGGATGACGAGCGGCACTTTCACACGCCCGCCCGACATGAACCGGTGCTTGGCGATACCGTTAACGATCTGATCGAAGCAGACGCCCAGAAAATCCGAGAACATGATCTCGACGATCGGGCGAAAGCCGGTCAGCGCGAGGCCGAGCGCGGCGCCGACGAAGCCCGTCTCGGCGATCGGCGTGTCACGAACCCGCGCCGGGCCGAACTCCTCGTAAAGGCCGAGGCAGGTCTTGAACGGCCCACCCGAGGCGCCGATGTCCTCGCCCATGATGAGCGTCGTCGGATCGCGCTGCATCTCCTCGCGAAGCGCTGCAACGATCGCCTCGCGATAGGTCAGTTCCTCTGTCGGCACGCCGGCCTCCGGTCAGGCAAAGGTTGCTGCCGCAAAATCGTGTGACTGCGGCCAAGCCGCGGCGGCCGCCTGTTGCGCAGCCGCCTTCATCCTGCTGCGCGAGCTTTCGATGATTGCATCGGCCTCCCCGACCGGCAGGACGCCCGCGGCTTCGAGCCCGGCCCGGTAGGTGATCAGCGGATCGCGGGCGAGCCAAGCCTCGACCTCGGCCGGATCGCGGTATTTGGCGGGGTCGGTGCGCGAATGGCCGCGATGGCGATAGGTCTTGCACTCGATAAAGGTCGGCCCGCCGCCCGAGCGCGCCCGGTCGGCGGCTTCGGCCGTGGCCTCATGCACCGCCTCGACATCGTTGCCGTCCACGATCACGGCGGCCATCGCATAAGCCGCGGCGCGGCGCACGAGATCCTCGAAGGGCGTCGTGTGATCGATCCGCGAGAACTCGCCGTAGAGATTGTTCTCGCAAACAAAAAGGACCGGCAGGCGCCAGACCTGGGCGATGTTCATCGCCTCGTGGAATGCCCCGATGTTGGTTGCCCCGTCGCCGAAGAAGCTCACCGAAATCTGGCCCCGACCGGCGAGCTGCGCGGAGAGGCCGGCGCCGACCGCCACAGGAATGCCGCCGCCCACGATGCCGAAGGCGCCGATGAGGCCACGTGAGATGTCGGTCAGATGCATCGAGCCGCCGAGCCCGCCGCACACCCCCGTCTCACGACCGAAGAGTTCGGCGAAGGCCGCCTCGACATCCATCCCGCGCGCCAGGCACTGGCCGTGGCCGCGGTAGGTATAGCTGACGTAGTCGTCCTGGCGCAGCGCTAAGCACGCGCCGGCCGCGACCGCCTCCTGGCCTTGGCACAGATGCGTCGTGCCGTGCACCAGGCCTTCGAGGTAGCTGCGTTGCACCTGCTCCTCGAACTCGCGGATATCGACCATCATCGTGTAGAGCGCGAGGCGGTTCTCGTCGGTAAGGCGCACGTTGCGCCCGGCTCCGCCCGAGGAGACCTCGCTCGCGGCCTGTTCCCTGGTTGTCATGATGCTCGGCCCTGACTGCCTCGCCGGCGCCGCCATGTCGAGCCGCCGAAGCGGCGCATCTCACACGCGGAACTTCGCGATCGTTGCGGTATCAAGCTGCAGCCCGAATCCCGGGCCGTCGGGGATCTGGTAGAAGCCCTTCTCGAAGGCAGGGCGATTGGCGACCAGCGTATAGAACAGCGGATCGCGGTCGGGATGGAACGTTTCCAAATAGGTGCCGTGCGCGATCGAGGCGAGGAGATGAGCGGCGATCTGCGGCTCCTCGTGATGGCCCATTTCCACGTTGAAGCATGTGGCGAGCGCGGCCACCCGCCGCCATTCGGTCGGACCGCCGCCCCAGCTCGCATCGAAGTTGCACACGTCGATGGCGCCCGCCATCATCAGATCGCGGCAGCCGGCACGGCTGATCTCGCTTTGCCCGGCGCAGATTGGAATGCCAGTCATGTTGCGGGCCGCCGCGAGGTCGAGCCGGTCGTTGTACCAGCGCACCGGCTCTTCGAACCAGCGGATGTCATGGGCTGCGGCGAGCCGTGAAAATTCGACCGCCTCGCGCAGAGAGAAGCCCTGATTGGCATCGACGGTCAGAATGAAATCGGGCCCAGCCGCCTCGCGGGCGACCCGGACACGCTCGGCATCTTCCTTCGGGCTGCGGCCGCCGACCTTGAACTTGCAGCCGGCAAACCCGGCCCCCCTGATCCACTCCATCTCCTTGCCGAAATCGGCAAGCGTCTTGCCCTCCTCGTAGTATCCCGCAATGCAGACGACAGGCAGACGTGCCCGATAGCCGCCCCAGAGCTGCCGCAGCGGCAGATTGGCCGCCTTGCCGAGCGCATCCCACAGGGCGCTGTCGACCGAGGCCTGGGCGCACATGGCAAGCTTGCGGTCGCGCAGGATGTTGTAGCTCGGCTGGCGCATTGCCTGCCAGCATCCTTCGATGTTGAACGCATCGGCGCCGACGAGGCGCGGCGCGATCTCCTCGGCGATGATCCTGACGACTTCAGCCTGCGTCTCGAACTCATCGCCGTTGTAGCATTCGCCGACGATTCCGGCGGCCGTGTAGACGCGGGTGATGATCGTGCAGCGGTGCGTCATGAAGTAGTTGCTGCCGCGGAACGTTCGGGGCAGCGGCATGCGCAGGGGGATGCATTCGATGCGCTCGATTTTCAGCTGCATATCCGCCGATCGGCCGATTTTTAGAAACGTTTCCAAAAAGCGTAACCAACCGCATTGACACCGTCAAGGCGATCCAGTGATGTGACGGAAGCGCTGGTTCGGCGGGCAAACTGACGATCGTTTCAAGAGCGGAGGCGGTGGCAAGGAAGACCGGCAAAGCCGCAACCATCTCCGACGTCGCCATGAAGTCGGGCGTGTCGGTCGGGACCGTTTCGCGCACGCTGAATGCGCCCGACACCGTGCGCCCCGCGACGCTGCGGCGGGTGCGCGCCATCATCGATGAGCTCGGCTTTCAGCCCGACGCCCGGGCCCAGAACATGCGCCGGCGGCGCACCGCCACCGTCGGCTTCATTGTCGACGACATCTCAAACCCGCTGCATGCCATCACCTTCAAGGCCGCGGAAGCCGAGCTGCGCGAGCACGGCTACTGGCTGCATCTTGTCAACACCGAGGGCAAGGCCCGCCAGGAGGCCGACGCCATCGAGCGGTTGCAGCATGGGCGGGTCGACGGCCTGATCATGACGATCAACAACGAGAAGGACGTCCAATGTCGTGACCGCCTGGCGGCGTTGCGCGTTCCCTCCGTCCTGCTCGACCGCGAGATCGAGCTTGCCATCGATGCGGTTCTGACCGACCACGCGCCGGGCCTCTTCCAGGCGACCGACTATCTCCTCGAGATCGGGCACAGGCGCATCGCGCTGATCACGGCAGGGCCGGAAATCCGGCCCGGCCGCGAGCGTGTCAAGGGGTTCGTCGAGGCCTTCGGGCGGCGCAAGCTCGCCTGCCCGCACGAGCTCATCCGATCGCAGCGCCTGTCGCCGGATTTCGGCTTCCACGAGGCATCGAGCCTGATGCAGGGCCCGGATCGGCCGACCGCGATCATCGCCGGCGGCAACCGCATCCTGGTTGGCGTCCTGAAGGCGATCCAGCAGCAGCGCATCGTCATCCCGGACGAACTCTCGCTCGTGACGTGCGACAGCACCGACCTGACGCGGCTCTACCCCGGCCCCCTGACGGTGGTCGACCGCGACATCGAGGACATCGGCCGCACCGCGGCCCAGCTCCTGCTCGAACGCCTGGGCGACAGGCACAACGCTCCGGCCCGGCGCATTCTGGTCTCGACGCGTCTCATCCTCGGCGGCTCGTGCGCGCCGTCGCCGCCAGGATGAACCCGCCAGCGGGAGGGAGGACATGGCGCAGACAAACACGGGACACAGGAGGGCGCGGATCGGCATCATCGGGGCCGGATGGTGGGCGGCGCTCAACCACATCCCGGCCGTGCGCCAGCATCCAGACGCGGAGCTTGCCGCCGTCTGCCGCCTCGGTGATGACGAGCTCCAAAAGCTCCTGCACACCTTCGACATTCTCTACGGCTCGCAGGACTATCGGCGGATGCTGGCCGAGGTGCCGCTTGACGGCGTCATCATCGCTTCGCCTCACATCGCCCATGCCGAGCATGCGCGCGCCGCGCTCGAAGCCGGCTGCCATGTCCTCGTCGAAAAGCCGTTTGCGACGAGCGCGCAGGACGCCCGCGCTCTGCGTTCCCTGGCGGCCGAACGCAGCCGCGGCCTGATGGTGCCGCACGCTTGGAACTACAAGTCCTATGCCGCCACCGCACGCGGGTTCGTCGCAGACGGCCGCATCGGCATGGTCCGTCACCTCGTGTGCCAGATGGCCTCGCCGCTCACCGATCTTTTCGCCGGAGAGCCGATGGCGGAGACCGCCGACCATTTGTTTCGTCCGCCGGCCGACACCTGGGCTACGCCCGGCAAGGCCGGCGGCTATGGCTGGGGCCAGCTGACGCATGGGCTCGGCCTTCTCGCCTTCGTCGCGCCGACGCTCAAGCCGGAGGCAGTGACCGCGATTGCCGGCCTGTCGCCGGCGGGCGTCGACTATTATGATGCCGCCATCGTGCGCTTTGCCGGAGGTGCCACCGGCGTCGTCTCCGGATCGGCCACCGTGCCGAAGGGCAGTCCGTTCCAGGTCGATATCCGCTTGTTCGGTACCGAAGGCATGCTCCTCCTCGACATCGAGCGCGAGCGGCTGATCCTGCGCCGGCACGACAAGGTCGATGCCGATTGCGAGATCGCCGCCGGGGACGGCGTGCCCGATGGCGTGGTGCCGCTGCACCGTTTCATCGACCTCTGCCTCGGTCGTCTGACGCCGCAGAGCGCCACGGCATGGGCGCCGGTCATGGACATCGAAATTCTCGACGCGCTCTACCGCTCGGCAGCAAGCGGCAAGACGGAGCAGGTCTGATGCCAAGCATGCAGCGGCGCATGAGCATCGCCGACATCACCCGCCCTGGCTTTGCGACGCCGTGGGGCGCTCCGAGCGCGCCGCCCTTCCCCTTCACTTTCCGCAACGCCGAAATCCTGACGCTCGTCTACCGCACCGATTTCGAAGCGATCGAGGCGCTGCTCCCCCCGCCACTGGAGCCGACAGGCGAGGCGGTGCTGATCCACATCTACAAGATGAACGACACCGACTGGCTCGGGCCCTATGGCGAAGCCAATGTCATGGTCGGCGCCGCCTTGCCGGGCACCGAGATCGTCGGCGCCTACTCGCCCTACCTGTTCCTCTCCTCGGACGGCGGCATCATCCAGGGCCGCGAGGTCCACGGCCAGCCGAAGAAGCTCGGCGAGCCTCGCCTCGAAGCCCGCGGCGATCTCTGGGTCGGCACAGTCGTGCGCAACGGCATCGACGTCGTGACCGGAACGCTCGCCTACAAGCAGCGGCGCGACACGCTCGACGCCCTCGCACGCGCCATGCCGTTTGCCACCAACATCAACCTGAAGGCCGTCGACCATATCGACGGCCGGCCTGCCATTCGCCAGCTGACCAGCCGCAGATTGAGCGACGTGGTCGTACACGAGTGCTGGAGCGGTCCCTGCTCGGTCGAGCTGCGCCCCAATGTGCAGGCGCCGGTCTTTCGTTTGCCGGTGCGCGACATGCTCGATGGCTTCTACTGGCGTGCCGACTTCACCCTCGTCGCGGGGTCCATCATCCACGACTACCTTGCCGGTGAAGAGCCATGATGGAGTGGACCATAGATTCCGTGAACCGCCCCGTGTCATCCCGGAAGCCGCCCTTGCGGCTATCCGGGATCTGGGGCGCCGTGCGACCGGTGGTGCGCGGTACCGGATCCCGGCTGCGGCCCGATGGGCGCTCAGATTGGAATGAATTGAAAGGCCCCCACGGTCATGGCCGGGCTCGTTCGGCCATCCACGCGGTGAAGCCTTCCGCAATGCGGGGCGGTTGGGTCTTTCGCCGACGGTGAAGCGGCGCGACCGGGTGGATGCCCGCCACAAGGCAGGCATGACGGCGGGGCCACCGCCGCAAGGCTGGGCAGGAGATTGCGATGGCACGGGGCGTGGGATTGTTCGATCTGACGGGACGCTTGGCTCTCGTGACGGGCTCTTCGCAGGGGATCGGCCTTGCCATCGCGCGCGGGCTTGGGGAGGCGGGCGCCAGAATCGTGCTGAACGGCCGGCATCCGGAGAAGCTCGAGAAGGTTGCGGCGGACCTGCAGAACGCCGGCATCGAGGCCCACATTGCCGCCTTCGACGTGACGGACCATTCGGCCGTTGTCCAGGCGATCGACGCGATCGAGCGCGAGGTTGGGGCGATCGACATCCTTGTCAACAACGCGGGCATCAATCGGCGCTCGCCGTTCGAAGAAATCCGGCCCGATGTCTGGCACGAGGTGATGGGCACCAACCTCCACAGCGTCTTCTATGTCGCGCAGGCGGCCGGCCGGCACATGCTCGCGCGCAAGCGCGGCAAGATCATCAACATCTGTTCGATCATGAGCGAGCTCGTCCGGCCGACTGTCGTCCCCTATGCGACGGCCAAGGGCGGACTGAAGATGATGACCAAGGGGCTGTGCGCCGAATGGGCCAAGCACAACATCCAGGTCAATGGCATCGGTCCCGGGTTCTTCAAGACCGAGCTCAATGCGCCCCTGATTGCCGATGAGAAGTTCTCGTCGTGGGTCTGCGGGCGCACGCCGGCCGGCCGCTGGGCAGAGGTCGACGAATTGATCGGGGCTGCGGTGTTCCTCGCCTCCGACGCCTCGAACTACGTCAACGGACACATCCTCTATGTCGACGGCGGGCTGACGTCGGTCGTGTGAACCATCGGCGCGGGCGGCCTCGCGGCTTCAGGCCTCGCGCCTTCGGCGCCGCTCGGCCATCAGCAGCACGAGGCCGCTTGCCAAGATCAACCCGGCGCCGGCGAAGACTTCCGGCCTCGGCACATCGCGCCAGATGACAAAGCCCCATACGAACGCGAAAATGAGCCCGACATATTCGAAGGGCGCCACCACTGACGCGGGCGCGAACCGAAAGCTTTCGAACACCAGGAACTGACCGGCGCCTCCCGCCACCCCGAGCATCAGCATCAATGCCAGGCTGAACGGGTCGGGCGGCACCCAGACGATGGGCAGCGCCAAGGCGGACCCAAGCGCGAACGTGGCATTTCCCGCCAGCATCTGCGTGCGCGTCGTCTCGACGCGGCTGATCAGCCGCACCAGAATATTGGTCATCGCCCAGCAGAAGGCGGCAAAGAGCGTGAGGCCCGCAGGCACGAGGCTCGTCGATCCGCCCGGATTGGCGGCGATGACCACGCCGGCAAAACCGGCGAGCACCGCCCCCCAGCGGAACGCGCCGACCTGTTCGCCAAGGATGAAGATCGAGAGCGCCACAACGAAAATCGGCGTTGCGAAATACATCGTGACGAGCTGGGCCAGCGGCAGCGAGCGCGCCGCCGTGTAGTAGCTGATCCAAGCAAGCAGGATGAGCACCGAGCGCGCCAGCAGCGCCCAGCGCGTCGGGCTGCGCACGATGGCGGCGAGCCGCGACGGCCCGGCATGGAGAGCAAGAGCCACCGCAATCGTCAGGCTTCGTACGAACAGGATCTCGAAGACCGGAAGGCTCTGAACCAACCATTTGACGGTCGCGTCCTGGATGCTAAACACGGAATAGCCGAGGACGGCGAGACCGATGCCGGAGAGCACCCGGTCGTCTCCGGGAACGGCGCCGAGTTTCATGTGGGCTGGTTTCGAGGCAAGGCGCAATCGGGAGTGAATGATAGCAGGAGCCGAGCCGAGCGGATCTCGGCTGCGTGCCGGCTTCCACAAGCCGCAAAAAAAGCCCGCAACCATCGGCGAAGGTTGCGGGCGAAATGGAACGACCGGCCTTGGGCTTGTCCTCGGGCGCACCGCGCCTCGTTCAGACCGCCGCCTCGGTATGCGTTTGCGGCTCGGCTTTCGTCACGCTGCCCGTCGCTACGGGGAGTTGCAGCACAGTGGCATTCTGGCCCTCGCACAGCTGGGTCAGAAGCACCGTCTTGCCGTTCGGGAACTCCAGCGCGTCATGATGCCGGTGCGGCTGGTCCATGTCGAGCTGCCGGAAGCGCGCCACCTTTTCTCCGATGCTGCGGTTGGGGAGGAGACCGAGACGGTTCTCGTATTCGACCTCCTTTTCGAAGGCGACCTCCGTGCCCGGCAGGAGGCACACCGCGACGCCCGGCTCCCCGACTGCCGAGAATCCACGGGTGATGGCGTCTTCGAAGCGCGTGGTGACCAGTCTATCGCCGACCTTTGCAGGGCGGGATGCGACGAGGTGCAGGCTGTAGTCGCACATGCAGGAACTCCTCTGCTGGAAGCCCCTCAGCCCTTTATAACTCGGATCGTAGCACAACGGTCCCATGCTGGACAGCAATAATGGTCGCATGTTGTCGCAACATTGGCTCGGCGCTTGCGCTTGGCCGCAGGAATTCCGCAAATTCCTCGCCGTCGCCCGACGTCCCGCGGCTTCAGATGAGGGCGCCGAGCGTTGCGACCTCACACTTGTTTCACTGGCGCCGACGCTGGCGCCCCCTCTCCCCGCCCGCGGCTGGGCGGTGGTGACGTCAGGTGATATGACAAGGTTGACCCTGTGTGGAGTCTGGGGCTAGCTATCGAAATCGAAGGGCGGGACGCGCCCGCGGACGAAAGGGAGGAACAACGTGCGGGGAGCCGGCCCGAGGGTGCTGCGCCTGCTGCAGACGACGTG
>JAFAME010000217.1 GCA_019233695.1 Methylobacteriaceae bacterium | reverse complement strand
GCAGGGCGCGCGCCGCCGCGACCGTCATGATCTCGGTCGGCGTATAGGTCGCAGCCTGCGTCTGGACGGTCATGGCACTTCCTACGCGGCTTTCGCAACGTGCTGCCGAAAGGCGTCAGGCCCCTTGGCAAGGACGTTCTCGCGCATCCACGCGAGATACGTGTCGCGGTCGCGCGCGATGGCGTCCCAGGCCTTGTAGAAGGCATTGCCGCGCCGATAATAGCCATGAGCGTAGGACGGAAACGCCCCGCCCGGCACAAGCGCGATGGCAGAAACTGTCCAGGCCGGCAGGATCACGGCGTTGGGGCTTCGGCTGCCGAAGTCGTCGATGATCTCCTCGACCGTCACGATCGAGCGCTTGGCCGCAAGCACTGCCTCCTTCTGCACCCCGACGATCCCCTCGATCAGCACATTGCCGCTCCGATCGGCCCGCAGGGCATGAATGATCGCGGCATCGGGGCGGATGGCGGGCACCGTCGCCAGCACCTCGCCCGTGTAGGGGCAGGTCACCGAGCGGATGTTGCCGTTCACCTTCGGCAGGTCGACGCCCTTGTAGCCGCGAAAGACGGCGAAGGGCAGGTTGGCTGCGCCCGCCTCATAGGCGCTGGCCATGGCGGCATGCGAATGCTCTTCGAGTTCCAACGGCGAGGGCCAGCCGTTCTCGACCGCATCGCGCATGCGGTGCAGCGAACCCACGCCCGGATTGCCGCCCCAGGAAAAGACGAGCTTGGCGGCCGCCCCCATGCCGATCAGCTGGTCGTAGATCAGATCAGGCGTCATGCGCACGAGCGTCAGGCCCTTGCGTCCCTGCCGGATCACCTCGTGCCCAGCGGCAAAGGGGATCAGATGGGTGAACCCCTCCATGGCGACAACGTCCCCGTCGCGGACGTTGGAGGCCACCGCTTCCGCGAGGCTCATGAATTTCGCCAAGGACAGCTCCCTTTTGCCTGGACCGTAGTGCAACAGCCGCGCCCGTCAACTGCGGGGGCAGCGCGTCTCAGGCGAGTTCTCCGCCCAGTTCCTCGCGCACCCAGCGGAAGGCAGCGTTGGCGGCCGGCACGCCGGCATAGACAGCGAGGTGAAGCAGCATCGCCCGCAGCTCTTCAGGGGTGACGCCGTTGCCCAGGGCCGGTCGCAGATGCAGCTTGAATTCCTCCTCGCGGTGCAACGCCGTCATGGCGGCAAGCGTCAAGAGCGAGCGGGTCTTCCAGGGCAGGGCCGGATCTCCCCAGACCTCACCCCAGGCGGTCCGCGTGATGAAGTCCTGCCAGGGCATGGCGAATGCGCCCGCCCTTTCGAGCGAACGCTGCACGTATTCGACGCCGAGCACCGCCTTGCGGATGGCAAGGCCTGCCGCGAAGTCATCGCCTGCTTTGAGACAGGCATCGTCGCCGGACTGCCGATCAAGAAACCGCAACAGATGGTCGGCGACGACATCCGCCCGCTCGACCGCAAAAAGATGGCGCGCCTGCGGCAGGACGATGAGTTCGGCTTGCTTGATGTGCGCGCGCATGTCCTCGGCCACGGCCGGCGGCGTGGTTGGGTCGTCAGCTCCGGCCATGATGAGGGTGGGCGCGGCAATGGCATCGATCGCCGGCCGCAGATCCATTGCGGCAATTGCTCCGCAACAGACCGCATAGCCGATCGGGCTCGTCGCCAGGATGCGTTCGCGAATGGCAGCAACCTTATGGGGAGCACGGGCGGAGAAGTCGGGCGTGAACCAACGCCCGAGCGTCGCATCAACCACGGCAGCCGGTCCCCTGTCGCGCACGAGAGCCGCCCGCTCCAGCCACGTCTCCGGCGGTGGCATGTGGGCGGTCGTTGCCATCAGCGTCAGGCTCATCAGCATGCCCGCATGGCGCACGGCAAAGGCCTGGGCGACCATCCCGCCGATCGAAAGACCCACGACATGCGCGCGCTTGATGTCGAGAGCGGACAGGAGGCCGGCGAGATCGTCCGCGAAATCCTCGATCCTGGCCGGCGCGTCGATCACCTGCGAGCGGCCATGACCGCGCATGTCGTAGCGCAGGCACCGATAGCGCCCGGCGAGCGCGCAGACGACGTCGTTCCACATTTCGAGCGCGGTGCCGAGCGAGTTTGAGAACACCACGACCGGCGCGTCCTGCGGCCCGGTCAGGTCATGGAAGAGGCTGATACCGTTCGATTGAATGAGGGGCATGTGGTCACCGTGAGCGATGTTGGTCTGACAATTGCGCCCGGACCTGACGTGCGTCGGCCAGCGCGCAGTCGACGAAACCGGCCGCTGCGGCCACCGCGGGGCCAAGGTCGAAAGCGCCGTCGAGTTCGTGGCGAGCATCCTCCGGCACGGCAGAAGTTTTCGCCATCACCTGGGAAAGCGGCCGGCCGCTGCGGCGCGTCTCGTTGGCCGCTTCCTCAACGAGCCGGTGGGCGGTCTCCCGTCCGAGGCGAGAGGAAAGGCGAGCCGCGAGCACGTCCGCAAAGAGGAGCCCACGCGTGACCTCGAGGTTGGCCTGCATCCTGGCGGCATCGACGGTGAGGCCTTCGGCGATCCGGCGCCCCTCGCGCAGCGCGCCCGAGGCGAACCCGAACAATTGCGGCAGGACATTCCATTCAGCATGCCATGGCCCAGCAGGCCGCTCGTGCCCGGCGGCCATCGCGTCAAGCAAGGTCACGATCAGGCCCTTGGCGTTCGCGTGGGCGGCAAGAATGACCGTGGCGGAGACGGGGTTGCGCTTATGCGGCATGGCGCTCGAGGCGCCGCGGCCGGGGGCATGGGGCTCGGCCACCTCTCCGACCTCGGTGCTGGCGAGATGAGCGACGTCCGTCGCCACCTTGGCGAGCGCGCCGATCAGGATGGCAAGCCAACTGCCGATCTCGACCATGCGGGCGCGCAGCGTGTGCCAGGTGATCACCGGCACGCCCAGTCCGAGCTCATTGGCGAAGGCTTCGAGCACTGCCACGCCGTCCTTGCCGAGGCCGGAGAGCGTGCCGACCGGTCCGCCAAGCGAGGCGACCAGCAGATGCCCGCGCATGCGCGGCAGATCGGCGGCGCATTCGACGATGCCGGCGAGCCAGACCGCAGCCTTATAGCCGAAGGTGATCGGCGCGGCATGCTGGCCATAGGTGCGCCCGACGCAGGGGGTTGTTCGATGCCCCTGAGCAAGCGCAACAAGCCCGTCGATAGTGGCGATTAGATCGCGTTGCACCAGGTCGAGGGCATCGGCGACCTGCAGAACGAGAGCCGTGTCGATGATGTCCTGGGAGGTGACACTCTTGTGAAAGTGGTGTTCAAGGTTTTTCGGCAGCTGCGCCTGGACCGCCTTGACGAACGGGATTGCGGGCACGCCGGCGCTCGCCGTCTCGCGGCCGAGCGCTGCCAGGTCGAGGCGATCGGCGGCGATCTCTTCGATTGCTGCCGCAAGCCCGTTCGGCACGAGACCCAGCCGTGCTTCGGCACGGGCGAGGGCGGCTTCCACTTTCAGCATGGCGGCAATGCGGGCCCGGTCGGAAAACACCGACTGCATGTCGGACGTCGCAAGGAGCGGCCCCGTCAGTTCGGAATCGAGAGCGCAGAAGGTCATCTCTCCTCCGCGAAGGCGCCGACCGCCAGAAGCCGCTCGATGACGTGATGCTCCGCCCGCAGCTGTCGCGCCGACCCGGCCCAGGCGATGCGTCCCCGTTCGAGGATCAGCACCGAATCGGCGAAATCGAGCGCGCTTTCGAGCTTCTGCTCGACGAGAGCGATCGTCATGGTGCCCGCCTCGGCTTGTCGGGTCAGCGCCGCCATCAACTCCTCGCAGATGATGGGCGCCAGCCCCTCCAGCGGCTCGTCGAGAAGCAGGACCGAGGGCCTGCCGAGCAATGTGCGCGCCGTCGACAGCATCTGCTGCTCACCGCCCGACAGCCGGTCGCCGCGATGGCGGCGGCGCTCGAAGAGCCGCGGGAACATCGCATAGGCTTCGCCAAGCGCGCTGCGCGATCGGCCTTTCAGGCCGGCGATGAGGTTTTCCTCGACCGTGAGCGAGCGGAAGATATTTCTGGTCTGAGGCACATAGCCAAGGCCGGCGCGGGCACGCGCGGCGCTGCCGAGACTGGTGACGTCGCGCCCGCCAACGACGATGCGCCCCGCATGCCGGCGCGTCTGGCCCATCAGCGTCGCAAAGAGCGTGGTCTTGCCCGTCCCGTTGCGGCCGAGCACGGCGAGGCGCGAGGCGGCCGGCACCGAGAAGCTCACCGCATCGAGAATGCGGGCGCCGCCATAGCCGGCGCTGAGCCCTTCCGCTTCAAGCCCGGCCGCGGCCATGGACGTAGCTCCCGAGATAGGCCTGGCGCACGTGCGGGTCGTTGGCGGCAACGGCAGGGGCGCCCTCGAAGATGACCTCCCCCTCCGCCAGCACGATGATATGCCGCGCGAAGCGGAAGACGAGGTCCATGTCGTGCTCGATGATCAGCACGGCGAGATCTGCGGGCAGCCTATCGAGCGCGCCGACGATGCGGCGCGTTTCGCCCTGGGGCACGCCGGCGGCAGGCTCGTCGAGGAGCAGCACTCGCGGCTGCAGGGCAAGGGCGATGGCGATCTCGACGAGCCGCTGCTCGCCGTAGGCGAGCGCGCCCGCCGCGCGGCCGCCGAGCGCCTCGATGCCGAGCTCGGCAAGAAGACCGTCGATTTCCCTGTGCACCTCGGCCATCGCCTCGAAGCGACGAAAGAGGTGGCCTGTGCGGCGCTGCCGCTGCAGGACGGCAAGCCCCAGGTGCTCGCGCGGCGTCAGGTCGGGGAAGAGCCGGCTGATCTGGAAGGTCCGCACGAGCCCCATCCTCACGCGGGCGACGGCGCTCACGCGTGCGATGTCCTGGCCGGCGAACATGACCCTGCCTGCCGATAGCGGCAGCAGGCCGGCGATCATATTGACGAGCGTCGTCTTGCCGGCTCCGTTCGGCCCGATCAGGGCGACCCGGTCGCCCGGCTCGAGGGCAAGCGAGACGTTGCGGCTCGCGACGAGCCCGCCGAAATTCTTCGAGACGCGCTCGATGCGCAGGAGGGCGCTCATCGGCTCGCCTGCGGGTGCCAGCGCGCCACAAGCCTCGATGCGATAGTGCGCGCGGCGCCGGCCAGGCCGCGCGGCGCAATGAGGACGACGGCGATCAGAAGCACGCCGACAAGCGTCAGCCAGTGGAACGGATTTTCGGCCGAGACGAAATGCTGGAAGAGCATGAACGTAACGGTGCCGAGAAGAGCGCCATACAGGCTTCCCGCGCCGCCCAGCACGAGCATCACCAGCGCGCTCGCCGACAGATCGAACCCGACGCTGTCGAGGCCGACGACCTGCGTCGTGATGGCCGAGAGCGCACCCCCGACGCCCGCGACGATACCGGAGATGATATACATCTTGAGGAGCGCCGGGTAGACCGAGACGCCCATGGCGCGCACCCGGACCGGGTCGGCCCTGATGCCGCGGCACAGGAGACCGAATGGGGAGCCGGCGATGGCGCGCAGCACGGCAAGGACGGCGATCAGGACGGCTGCGCTGAAGAGATAGCCGGTTCGTCCGAGCAGATCGAAACGGAACTCTCCGAACAATGGAGCGGGCGCGATGCCCGAGAGGCCGTCGCTGCCGCCGGTGAGCCAAGAGGCCTTGTTCGCCGTCTCCGCCAGGAGCTGGGCGAAGGCAATCGACAGCACGAGTTGCGCCAGGCCGTGCGCTCGCAGGATGATCGCGCCGGAGACAAGACCCGTCAGCCCACCGGCTGCGGCGCCGATCGCAAGCAGGCTGAAGGGCTCGCTGAGGCCGCGGACCGCGGCAATGCCGGCCGCATAGGCCCCCGCCCCGAAGAGCGCGGCCTGGCCGAGCGTGATGATCCCGCAGAAGCCGACGAGGAGATCGAGCGAGACGACGAGCAGGCTCGTCGCAAGGATGCGGGCAAGGAGGGCGAGATCGTCAGGGAAGACAAGGTAGCCCGCGAGGATTGTGAGGGCGATGGAGCCGATCCCGGCTGCGTCCGGCCACGCCCGGATATTTGGTAGCGCGCCGTTCCAGGCCATTCAGGCGCACCACATCACGGCGCTCTTCCGAAGAGGCCGCGCGGGAAGAAGCACACGATCGCCAGTACGGCGAAGTAGAAGAAGAATTCGCCGAGATCCGGCACCAGATAACGGGCGCTCGTGTCGATGGCGCCGAGCAGCAGGCAGGCGCACAGCGCGCCCCAGATGGAGCCGGCGCCGCCGACCGAGACGACGACCAGAAAGGTCACCATGTAGCGAAGCGCGTAATAGGGCTCGACGGGCAGCATTTCGGCGCCGATCACGCCGCCGAAGGCGGCAAGCGCGACGGCGAGCGCGAAGCTCAAGGTATAGATGGTTTGAGTGCGCACGCCGAGGGCAGCGGCCATGGCCGTGTCGTCGACTGCGGCACGCAGCTTGATGCCGAACTCGGTTCTTTCGATGAGGAGCCAGAGGCCCAAGGCGATTGCAGAGCCAGCGGCGATGACGAAGAGACGATGGCCGGCAATGCTTCGGAACCCGAGGTCGACCGGCTGCGACAGCGAGGGCGGCAGCGGTATCGTCTTCAGCGTCGGCCCAAACACGAAATTGGCGATGCCGACGACGCAGAAGGTGATGCCGATGGTCATCAGCACCTGCGGGAGCGCATCCTTCGCGCCATAGATCGGCCGATAGAGCAGCCGCTCGATCGGCGCGGCGATGACGACGGTTGCAGCGACCGCGATGGCGATGGCGGCCGCGTAGTCAAGACCAAGGCTGCGCGTCGCGTAGGAAGCGACATAGCCGCCGACCATGGCAAAGGCGCCATGCGCCAGGTTGACGATCCGCATCAGCCCCATCGTCAGCGACAGCCCGATGGTGATGACGAAGAGCACCATGCCGTAGGCGATTGCATCCACGCCGATACTGAGAACGGTGCGCATGCGGACGCGCGTGCCGGCTACTTGTTCTGGAGGAGGCCGTAGTCGGGCGTATTCGGGAAGCTGGCGATTTCCTTGTTGATGTAACGCCCGTCGACCTTGTCGACGATGCGCAGATAGATCGTCTCGTCGAGCGTCCGTGTCTGCGGGTCGAGGGTGACCGGGCCGCGTGGGCTTTCCCAGGCAAGGCCCTTCACCGCATCGACGGCTTTCTGCGCGTCCTGCTTGCCGCCGGTCGCCGCCACCATCTTGGTGATCACGTACATGCCGTCGTAAGCCGCAACGGCCGGGAAGGTGAGCTGATCGGGGCCGCCGATCGCCTTCGTCGCGGCTTCTACGAATTTCCGGTTGGCGTCGGAATCGTGGGCGATCGAATAGTGATAGGTCGACAGCACGCCGAGCGCCGCATCGCCGAGCGCCGGCAGGTTGGATTCGTCCGTCACGTCCCCGGTCGTCAGGAACTGCACGCCCGCCTGCTTCAACCCGTTCTCGTTGAAGGCCTTGGCAAAACCGAGCGATGGGGGGCCTGCCGGCAGGAAGGCGAACAGGGCCGGCGCGCCGGCATCCTTGATGCGCTGCATGACCGGATTGAAATCGTTGGTCGAAAGCGGCATCCGGATCGTCTCGACGACGGTGCCGCCGGCAGCCTCGAACGTCTTCTTGAATGCCGTCTCGGCATCAACGCCGGGGCCGTAGTCCGTGACCGCCGTGACCACCTTCTTGATGCCGCGCTGGGCGGCGACCTTTGCCATCGTCGCCGAGGTCTGCCACAGGGTGAAGGAGGTGCGCACGATGAGCGGGCTTTTGGTGGTGATCGCCGAGGTTGCCGCATTGAAGATCACCAGCGGCACATTGGCTTCCTCCAAAAGCGGCGCCACGGCCAGCGCGTCCGGTGTAAAGTAGATGCCGGCGAGATATTGCACCTTGTCCTTGACGATCAGCTCCTGGGCGAGCGATTTGGCCTTGGCGGGATCGGGGGTCGGGAGATCGCGATAGATCACGTCGAGGGAATCGTCTCCCACTTTGCTGCCGTTCAACGCAAAATACGTGTCGACCCCGGCCTTGAAGTTCTTGCCGGCGAGGTTGAAAGGCCCGGAAAACGGACCGATCACTCCGACCCTGATCGTTTCGCCCGCGCATGCGGCAGTCGCTGCGATCGCAAGGGCCGCTGCAGCGAGGAACAAGCGTCGCGCCAGCATGACTTCCTCCAGAATTCTTTACGCCAGCAAATCTACTTTCTCCGCCGA
>JAFAME010000214.1 GCA_019233695.1 Methylobacteriaceae bacterium | reverse complement strand
CGGCTTTGTACCGAGGCCGGCGGCCGCAGCGTCGCTCGTCCAGGCTGCTTCAGGTGTCGAGGCGGTGGTGCCGGCGGCAAGGCCGTCAAGGGCAACCTCGACGCGTTTAGCGCTCTGCAGGTTGATCTCGGCTGGAAGCTCGGCATTAAGCCGAAGGCTCGTGATCGGCGGCAGCGGCGGCCGCGCAACGCCCGCGCTGTGCAGAAGCAGGATGTCGCGGTCACCTGCCGCCTCATCCTTGTTGCCCCGCAGGATGAGCCTAGCCTCGGCGCCATCCTCCTGCGGCAGGTCGACAATGACATCGAAGCGGGCCCCGGGCCCGATCGGAAAGGAGCGCCGTACAGGCTCGAACGGATCACATGGCTGGCCATCGATTGCGATGATCAGCGGCCGGGCGTTGTCGAACGTGATCGGCATGATGCAGGCCCTGCCGACATTGACGAGGCGCAGGCGCAGGCGCGAGCCGGTCGGGGCGGTGATGCTGTCCGGCGGCGGCTTCGAGTTGACGGTGAGGTGGGTTGCGATCGGCTCGCGCGGACCGGGATCGGAGGGCTTGCCGAAGTCGGCGGCGATCCGGCCGCTTTCGTCGAGCGGCCAATCGTCAAGGACGATAAGGAATTCGCGGTCCACCTGGGGTGGGTCAGGCTCCTCGACGATGAGGAGGCCGTAGAGCCCGCGGGCGACCTGTTCGGCCCCGCCGGGGCGGACGTCGGGATGATACCAGTAGGTGCCGCTGTCGCGCGCCCGGAAGCGATAGTCGAACTGGCCGCCGGGTGGAACGGGCGCCTGCGTGAGCCCGGCCACCCCGTCCATGGCGTTGGCGATGCGCACGCCGTGCCAGTGGATCGACGTCGGCGCGTCGAGCCTGTTGACGAGGCGCACCTTCACCTCGTCTCCCTTCGCGACGCGCAGGAGCGGGCCGGGGACGGTGCCGTTGTAGGCCCAGGTGTCGGTCGGCGCCGCGGGATCGGCGAGGATGCGCGTCTTTGCCGGCGCGGCTTCCAGCACCGTGAATCCTTCTGCACCCGGGACGGCGTTGGCCCTCGCGGCCGGCGGACCTGCCGCCTTCTCCTCGCCCCGCGTCTTCCGCGGCAGCAGCTCGCAGACGCCGACAAGCCCCAATCCCAGAAGCGAACGACGATGGAGCTGCACAAGAAATCCTGTCGGATGCCGCGCCGAAAGCCACACCTTAATATGGGTCAATATGAGTCCGGCGAGACCTTGTCGTTGAAGGCTCCGGCAGAATCGGCGCCTCACTTTTTTTGCTGCACGCCACGTTGCGGGTTGCTATAGAGCCGCACCCAACGGCGGATCGGTCGCAGGCGCAAGCCTTGCGGGCGTGGCGGAACTGGTAGACGCGCCGGATTTAGGTTCCGGTGATGCAAATCGTGGGGGTTCAAGTCCCTCCGCCCGCACCACGTCCGCCGGCTGCGCGGCGCGAATGCACCAAGGGGCGCGCCCGCCGCTCATGGCCGGACCGTAGAAAGCAGGATCATATGCAGGTGACGGAAACCCTTTCGCAGGGTCTCAAGCGCGAATTCAAGGTCATCCTGCCGGCAGAGGAGCTCGGCGCCCGGCTTGACGGCCAGATCGCCGAATTGAAGGACAAGGTCCGGCTGAACGGCTTTCGGCCCGGCAAGGTTCCGGTATCCCACCTCAAACGCGTCTATGGCCGCAGTGTTATGGCCGAAGTCGTCCAGAATGCGGTCACCGAAGCCAATCGCAAGATCGTAGAGGACAACAGCCTGCGCCTTGCGCTTGAGCCGAAGGTCAATTTTTCGGAAGACCAGGCCGAGGTCGAGCGGGCACTCGAGGCCAAAGGCGATCTGGCCTTCACCGTGGCCCTCGAAGTGCTGCCGAGGATCGAGGCCGGAACCTTCGACGATATCGAGCTCGAGCGCCCGGTGGCCCCCGTCGCCAATGCGGAAGTCGAGCAGGCGGTCGAGCGCCTCATCAGCCAGAGCCGGACATATTCGCCGAGAACCGGGGACGCCGCGGCTGAGACCGGCGATCGCGTCACCATCGATTTCGCCGGCACGATCGGCGGCAACGCCTTCGAAGGCGGCACGGGAACCGACGTCGAAGTCGTGCTCGGATCGAAATCCTTTCTCCCGGGCTTCGAGGACCAGCTCCTCGGCATCAGGGCGGGGGAGACGCGCACCGTCAAAGCCACGTTCCCGGAGGGTTATGTCAATGCGAGCCTCTCCGGCCGGGAAGCCGAATTCACGGTGACCGCCAAAACGGTCGCCGCGCCCGATGTAGTTGCGCTCGACGATCAATTCGCCAAGGCCTACGGTTTCGACTCGCTCGATCTCCTGAAACAGGCGCTCCGGCAGAACCTCGAGAAGGAGCATGCGCGGCTCGCGCGCGACAAGCTGAAACGGCGGCTTCTTGACGCGCTCGACCAGCGCTACCGGTTCGACCTGCCGCAGGGATTGGTCGACCAGGAATTCGCCAACATCTGGGCCCAGATCGAGGCCGAGCAGCAGCAGACGAAGCGGACCTTCGCCGACGAAGGCACAAGCGAGGAAGCCGCTCGTGCCGAGTATCGCGCCATCGCCGAGCGTCGGGTGCGTCTCGGCCTGGTGCTCGCCGAGGTCGGCGAGAAGGCTGGCGTTCAGGTCGCCGAGCAGGAGGTCACGCAGGCGCTCGTCGAACGCGCCAGGGCCTTTCCCGGCCAGGAAAAGAAGGTCTGGGAGTACTACCGCAAAAACCCCCAGGCTCTAGCCGAACTCCGGGCGCCACTATTCGAGGAAAAGGTCGTCGATCACATCCTTGGCATCGCCAAGGTTGCCGACAAGCCGGTCACGCGCGAGGAATTGTTCACGGCGGACGAGGAGGCAGGCTCAGCCCCTACGCCCGCGCCGGCTGCGTTGCCGGAAAGCGCGGCCGAGACAACACCGAAGCCCGCCGCACCGCCACCTGAAGGCGTGTGAAGACGTTGGATTGCGCTTCGTCCCGGCCAAAGCACCGCGAAAGTGGTACGCAGGCCAGGGTCCGGGACCATGCGCCGCGCACGAGCCGGCCGCCAGATCCCTGCTCGCGCCGACAGGGTGATGTGCGTTTTCTCACACGTCCGCGAGCCGGGAGGGGGCGCGCCCCGCGCGCCCCTTTTCGGATCGTTGGTAGATCATTATCTTGCGGTCAGGCCACGCCCGCCGCGATTCCTGTTGGTCTGATGGACAAAGGCTGACCGTCCCATGCGCGATCCGATCGAGATCTATGACAACATGCTCGTTCCAATGGTCGTCGAGCAATCCAACCGGGGCGAGCGCGCCTTCGACATTTATTCGCGGCTGCTGCGCGAGCGGATCGTCTTCCTGACCGGACCGATCGAGGACAACGCTGCCTCCCTGATCGTCGCGCAACTGCTTTTTCTCGAGGCGGAGAACCCGAAAAAAGAGATTGCCATGTACATCAACTCGCCGGGCGGCGTGGTCTCCTCTGGCCTGTCGGTCTACGACACGATGCAGTTCATCCGCCCGAAGGTATCGACGCTGTGCGTCGGCCAGGCCGCCTCGATGGGATCGCTGCTCCTGTGCGCCGGCGAAAAGGACATGCGTTTTGCCCTGCCGAACTCTCGCATCATGGTGCATCAGCCGTCCGGCGGTTTCCAGGGCCAGGCATCCGACATCGCCCGCCAGGCCGAGGACATCCTGCGCATCAAGCGTCGCTTGAACGAGATCTATGTTTCCCACACCGGCCGCGACTACGAGACGATAGAGCGCACGCTCGATCGCGACCATTTCATGTCGGCTGAGGAAGCACAGGCCTTCGGCATCGTCGATCACGTCGTCGCCAAGCGCGCCGACGAGATGGCCGAGGTCAAGTGACAAGGGACGGGGAGCGGCCTGTTCGAACGTGCGTCAATGTGTGTGCAGGAGCAGTGCCAACCCGGGACTTGAAGCTGGCATCGTTGTTGCCTTAGCATAGCGAGGATGTGTTGCCGGCATGTAACGCCTGCCCGCGACACAGGCCTCCTCGAGAGCTTTCCCTTGATCGTGCGGTGCTCACGTGGTTGCATCGCGACGTTCATGGTTTCGGCCAAATTCGCGGCGTATTCTCGTGACATCGGCCGAATGCTTGAGGAAGCGTCGAACCGGCCCATGGCAGGCCGGGGTCAGAAACAAAGCTACGGTTTGTTAGGCCGTCGCCCCTAGTATGGTACGTTATCCGGCGTTTTTCGCGTGAGCGCCGGGCGGATGGAGACAGTCATGCCCAGAATCGGCGATGGCGAATCGAAGAACACGCTCTACTGCTCGTTCTGCGGTAAGAGCCAGCATGAGGTTCGCAAGCTAATCGCTGGACCGACCGTGTTCATTTGCGACGAATGCGTCGAATTGTGCATGGACATCATTCGCGAGGAGAGCAAGTCCTCGCTGGTCAAGAGCCGAGACGGCATCCCGACACCGCGCGAGATTTTCAAGGTGCTCGACGATTACGTCATCGGCCAAAACCAGGCCAAGCGCGTTCTGTCGGTTGCCGTCCACAATCATTACAAGCGGCTCAATCACGCCACCAAGCACAGCGACGTCGAACTCGCCAAGTCCAACATCCTGCTGATCGGCCCGACCGGCACCGGCAAGACATTGCTCGCCCAGACCTTGGCCCGCATCCTCGACGTACCTTTCACGATGGCCGACGCCACGACGCTGACGGAAGCGGGCTATGTCGGCGAGGACGTTGAGAACATCATTTTGAAGCTGCTGCAGGCTTCCGACTACAATGTCGAGCGGGCCCAACGCGGCATCGTCTACATCGATGAAATCGATAAGATTTCGCGCAAGTCCGACAACCCCTCGATCACCCGCGACGTCTCGGGCGAGGGCGTGCAGCAGGCGCTCCTCAAGATCATGGAAGGCACCATCGCCTCGGTGCCGCCGCAGGGCGGGCGCAAGCACCCACAGCAGGAGTTCCTGCAGGTCGACACGACCAACATCCTGTTCATCTGCGGCGGCGCCTTCGCCGGGCTCGAGCGCATCATCTCGGCGCGCGGCAAGGGCACGTCGATCGGCTTCCAGGCCAAGGTG
>JAFAME010000134.1 GCA_019233695.1 Methylobacteriaceae bacterium | reverse complement strand
CTTGCCGTACGGCACGCCGCTGAAGGAAATGTGGGCGACATAGTTGGGGTTGAAGTCCCACGGGTGCAGGTCGTTGGGCTTGTTCCACTGGGTGACGACGGTGGCGCCGGCCGCCTTGCACGCCTCGACGATCGGGCGCGCATCCGGACTGTCGTTAGGATCGACGTTGATGACGCAATTGCCCCCGGTCTTGGCGAGGATCGCCTTGATGTCGGCGACGCCCTTCTCGCTGTTGCCTTCGGTGACGAGGGTCACGTACTCGGCCCCGACCGATTTGGCGAAGGCCGCGCCGCCCTTGTTCCAGGTGGCGTGATAGGGATTGGTCAGCGAGCGGATCGAATTGACGACGGTCGGCGTTCCGGCCGCACAGGCGCGCCGCAGCACGGCCGGAGCCGCGACGAGGCCGGCGCCCAGTCCGGCGATCCTGATGACGTGGCGGCGGCTGATGCCCTCGGATCCGGCCTGAGTTCCGCGTTCCATGCCCATTCCTCCCGGTGATGCTCGGCGTTGGCCGATCGCGTTGATGTTCGCCCCCTTGCCGCAGGCGATTTCAGCCATGAGCTGGGGAATTTGCTTGTATGATAACATGATTGGCAAGGCAAATGCGCCCGGCGCTTTGAGACTACCGCAGTTCGGCGAGCGATCCCAGTCCAAACTCGGGGTGCGCAGGGAGGCGCCTCATCGCTGCCGGATGCTGGCCTGCAGCTCTGTCAACAGTGCCCTGACCGAGACCGGCATGTCGATTGGCCGGCGCGACCCGCGGTCGACATAGACGTGGGTGAACTCCCCCTGCGCGACTGCCGCATCCCCGTCCGCGGTGAATATCCCGAGCTCGTAGCGCACCGACGACCGGCCGACGTACTCGACCTTGATGCCGACCTCGATCGTGGCCGGGAAGGCGACCGCCTCGAAGAAGGTGCAGCGGGTCTCCGCAACAAGAGCGACGACCTCGCTGTGCGCCGGATCGAGAAGGCCGGCCTCGATCAGCATCCGGTTCACGGCCGTATCGAAGAAGGCATAGTAGACGACATTGTTGACATGGCCGAAGACATCGTTGTCGTGCCAGCGCGTCGTGATTGCAAAGAAGCGCGCATAGTCAGCGCGTTGCGAGCGCGTGGGGCGCGGATGGCTGACGGTCATTGGGGAAAGCTCGCAGCGAGGGCGCGGTAGCACAGCTGGAGCATTGCAGGATTGAACCGCCCACGCGTCAAGTCGGGCATCGTGGGGCAAGCCGGTGCAAGCCTCCCGGAATAGAGTGCGTCACGCGGGCGCACAGGGCGGCAGCGGCCAACGGCCTGCTTGTTAGGCACAATCTGTCGACTACCTACAGGAGGGGCCCGGCGGGAGGCGGCGCCGTTACCCTCGCCCAGGAGCCGGTGCCATGTCCACCTCGGCAACCGAGGCCAAAAGGCCCCGCATCGTCATCATCGGCGCCGGGTTCGGCGGGCTCACCGCGGCGCAGTCGCTCGCCAAGGCACCTGTCGACGTGACGATCGTCGATCGCCACAATTATCATCTGTTCCAGCCGCTTCTCTATCAGGTCGCGACCGCCGGCCTTGCGCCGTCCGACATCGCCTCGCCCGTCCGCTCGATTCTGCGGCAGCAGAAGAACGCCACGGTCATGCTCGCCGAAGTGGCAGGTGTCGACCTCGTTCGTCGGGAGGTGTTGGCGGAAGATCGGCGCATCGGCTTCGATAAGCTGATCGTCGCCACAGGGGCGCGGCACGCCTATTTCGGCCATGACGATTGGAGCCGTTATGCGCCGGGCCTGAAGCAGATCGACGATGCGACCTACTTGCGCCGGCGCATCCTGCTCACCTTCGAGAAGGCGGAGACCGAAGTCGACGAGGCAGAGCGTCGCCGCCTGCTGAACTTCGTCGTCGTCGGGGGCGGCCCGACCGGCGTCGAAATGGCCGGCGCCATTGCCGAGCTCGCCAAACGGGCGCTCGCCGCCGACTTCCGCGCGATCGATCCGCGCCTCGCCCATGTCGTGCTGGTCGAGGCGGGTCCAAGGCTCCTGCCCACCTTCGATCCTGCTCTGTCGGAGGCGGCGCGCCGGGCGCTCGAACGGCTCGGCGCCGCGGTCCGCCTCGGCAGCGCCGTGACGGGCTGCGATGCCGGGGGCGTAGCGCTCGGCAGCGAGCGGATCGAGGCGCGCACGATCATCTGGGCCGCTGGCGTCATGGCCTCCCGCGCAGCCCAATGGCTCGGCGTCACGCCCGACCGCAACGCCCGCGTCAGGGTCTCGCCGGACCTCACCGTGCCCGGCCATCCGGACGTGTTCGTCATCGGCGACACCGCGGTCGTGCCCGGCCCCGACGGCAATCCGCTGCCGGGCGTTGCGCCGGTCGCCAAACAGCAGGGGGCCTATGTGGCAGCCCGCATCATCGCCGACCTGCAGGGCAGGGCGCTGCCGCCGTTCCACTACCGCGATTTCGGGTCGCTCGCGACGGTCGGACGCAAATATGCGGTGGTGCAGATGGGCCGGCTCAGGCTCACGGGCTTCATCGCTTGGCTTCTCTGGTGCACGGCACACATCTACTTTCTGATCGGTTTTCGCAACCGCCTGTCGGTCGCGATGAATTGGGTCTGGAACTATCTCACGTTCCAGCGCGGCACGCGGCTCATCACTGGCATCTCCGGCTCGCGCATGGACGAGATCGCCGAGGCTGCCGCTCCCACGGCAAAGAGCGACATGCGCGGCGCGGCCTGAAAGCCGGCGCTCGTGCGAATTAGCCGGCGGCCCGGTCGCGCTTGACAGAAAAGGGCGCCCCCGCAATGATCGGTAAACCAGTTTAGTAAACCGCTTTATCTCGGCCGCGCCGGCCGCTGGCCGATCAAAGGTCGGGGTCTGGACCGCGTCCGTTGTCTGGGGATGCGGCGCCCCGGGGTGCGATGCCTGAAGGCAAAGATGGAGGGTAGCATGACACTCGACAGACGCATGATGATCGTTGCCGCCTTGGGCGCGCTCGGATTGGGTGCGTTGCCCGCCGCGGCTCAAGACAAGCCCACGTTCGCGCTGGTGCAGATCAATCAGCAGGCGCTGTTTTTCACCCAGATGAACGCCGGCGCGATGAAGGCTGCCGAGAAGGACGGCGTCAATCTCGTCATCTTCAACGCCAACAACGATCCGGCGGCGCAGAACAATGCGATCGAGACCTACATCCAGCAGAAGGTGAAGGGCATCGTCGCCGTCGCCATCGACACCAACGGCATCATGCCGGCCGTCAACGCCGCTGCAGCCGCGGGCATCCCCGTCGTCGCCGTCGATGCGGTGCTGCCGCCCGGACCGCAGAAGGCGCAGATCGGCGTCGACAATGCGCTTGCCGGCAAGACGATCGGCGAATTCTTCGTGAAATATCTCGCCGCCCACGGCGGCAAGGCCAAGCTCGGCATCGTCGGGGCGCTCAACTCGACCATCCAGAACATCCGTCAGAAATCGTTCGAGGATGTCGTCAAGGCGAACTCCGGGATCACGATGGCGGGGGTCGTCGACGGGCGCAACATCCAGGACAACGCCATGTCGGCGGCCGAGAACCTGATCACCGGCAATCCGGACCTGACCGCCATCTATGCCACCGGCGAGCCGGCGCTGCTCGGCGCCGTCGCCGCGGTCGAGAGCCAGGGCAAGCAGAAGGATCTGAAGATCGTCGGCTGGGATCTGACGGCGCAGGCCATCAAAGGCATCGATGCAGGCTACGTGATCGGCGTCGTGCAGCAGGATCCTGCCGGCGAAGGCGCTGCGGCGGTCGACGCGCTCGCCACCCTCGCCAAGGGCGGCAGCGTCGAGAAGTCGATCGCCATTCCCGTGACGATCGTCACCAAGGACAACGTCGATCCGTATCGCGCCATCTTCAAATGAGCCTTGATGGCGGGCCGGAGGCGGCGCGTGCCGTCTCAGGCTCCTCCGGGCAGGCGAGCGCGCCGGTTCCGCGCGTCAGCCTGCGCGGCATCGCCAAGCGCTTCGGCTCGATCGAAGCGCTGTGCGGCGTCGATCTCGATGTCACTGCCGGCGAATGCCTGGGGCTTGTCGGCGACAATGCCGCCGGCAAGTCGACGCTGACCAAGATCCTCGCCGGCACCTATCTGCCCGATGCGGGCACGATCGCCATCGAGGGCGAGGAAGTGCATTTTGCCAGCCCCGCTGACGCGCGGGCGCGTCACATCGAGATGGTTTACCAGGACCTGAGCCTCTGCGACACGATCGATGTGCCGGGCAACCTGTTCCTTGGGCGGGAACTCCGCCGAGGCGTCTTCCTTGCCAAGCGCGACATGGCGCGCGAGGCGCGTCGCATGCTCGATGCGCTCGACATCCGCATCCCCAACCTGTGGGCCAACGTGGCGCAGCTTTCCGGCGGTCAGCGGCAGTCGATCGCCATCGCCAGAGCAGTGGCCTTCGAGCCGCAGGTGCTGATCATGGACGAGCCGACCTCGGCGCTCGCCGTTGCCGAGGTCGAGGCGGTGCTGCGCCTCATCGGCCGTGTCAAGGCGAAGGGCGTCGCGGTGGTGCTGATCACCCATCGACTGCAGGACCTGTTTCGCGTCTGCGACCGCGTCGCCGTTCTCTATGAAGGGCTCAAGGTCGCCGAGCGCCGCATCGGCGAGACCGGGCTCGAAGATCTCGTGCGCCTTATCGTCGGCGAGGCGCATGCGAAATGAGCGCGCCCACGACGCGCCCACACGCCCGGCACACCGATTTCCTCGCCCGCCACGCGCAGGTCCTCTCGATTGCCGCCTTTTTCGTCTTCTGCTGTGCGATCTTCACCGCCAGCACGGATGTCTTTCTCAACAGCGGCAATCTTCTCAACATCGCGCGCCAGTCGGCGCCGCTCCTCATCGTCGCCGTGGCCATGACATTCGTGATCACCAGCGGCGGCATCGACCTTTCGGTCGGCTCGATCGTCGCCCTGATCAATGCGCTGGCCGCGATCGGCCTGCAGACAGGCCTTCCCTGGCCGCTCGTCGTCCTCGGCCTCTTCGCGATCGGCGCCCTCGTCGGCTTGGTGCAGGGATGGTTCGTCGCCTATCAGGGCATTCCGGCCTTCATCGTGACGCTCGCCGGGCTTTCGGCGCTGCGCGGTCTTGCCTTGCTGATGACCCAGGGCTTTTCCATTCCGATCTCGAGCGACAGCCTGTTCAGCGAGATCGGCCGCGGCTGGCTCGCCGGCGTTCCATTTCCAGCGGTCGTGGCGGCACTGGTCGCGATCGTCGGCGTCGTTGCGCTGAACGAGACATCTTTCGGCCGCCACGTCACCGCCGTCGGGGTGAACGCCGAGGCGGCGCGGCGGGCCGGCATCGCCACGCGGCGCGTCACGACGACCGTCTATATGCTCACCGGGCTCGCGGCAGCGGCTGCCGGCATCATCATTGCCGCGCGGCTGTCGTCGGGCTCCTCCAACGCCGCCGTCGGCTTCGAGCTCGACGTGATCGCGGCCGTCGTCCTCGGTGGCACCTCGCTGATGGGGGGCAGCGGCACCATGCTCGGCACGATCCTCGGAGCGCTGACCATCGCGGTGATCGGCAACGGCCTGATCCTGGCACATGTCTCGCCCTTCTTCACCCAGATCGTGACCGGCGCCATCATCCTTCTCGCCATCTGGCTCAACACGAGAATCTTCGCGCGCCTCGCGGCGCCGGGCCGCAGGCACTAGATCAGGAGAGGCGCGTGTCCGAAGCGGCGCAGACGCATGTCGGCTCCGGCCTCGTGATGACCGTTGCCGGCCCCATTCCGGCGGCACAGCTCGGTGTCACGCTCATGCACGAACACATCCTCAACGATTGCCGCTGCTGGTGGCACAAGCCGACCGAGCCTGAGCGCATGCAGCTTGCCACCCGGCCGGTCGAGATCGGCATGCTCGGCGAACTGCGCATGGACCCGTTCGTCAATCTTGAGAATTGCGCGCTCGACGACGAGCCGCTCGCCATTGCCGAACTGCGGCCGGTCGCGGCTCTCGGCGGCCGCAGCGTCGTCGATCCGACCTGCCGGGGCATCGGGCGCAATCCGCAGGCGCTCGTTCGCATCGCCAGGGCGACCGGTCTGCAGATCGTGATGGGCGCCGGCTATTATCTGCAGAGCTCGCATCCGCCCGAGCTTGCGAAGATGTCGGCGAGGGACGTCGCCGACGAGATCGTGCGCGAAGCCCACGAAGGAGTGGATGGGTCCGGCATCAAAATCGGCCTGATCGGCGAGATCGGCGTCTCGGGGGATTTCACCCCCGAGGAGGAAAAGTCGCTGCGCGGGGCGGCGCAGGCGCAGGCCCGCACGCAGCTGCCGCTGATGGTGCATCTGCCGGCCTGGTTCCGGCATGGCCATCGCGTCCTCGATGTCGTTGCCGAGGAGGGCGGCGATCTGGCCCACACCGTGCTCTGCCACATGGGCCCGTCCTGGGAGGATGTCGCCTACCAGACGAGCCTCGCCGAACGCGGCGCCTTTCTCGAATATGACATGATCGGCATGGACTTCTGGTACGCCGACCAGGGCGTTCAGTGTCCCTCCGACGAAGACAATGCCAAGGCGATCAAGGGGCTGATCGAGCGCGGGCACCTCGCCCGCCTCCTCCTCTCCCAGGACGTCTTCCTCAAGATGATGCTCACGCGTTACGGCGGCTTCGGCTACGCCTATATCCAGCGGCATTTTCTGCCTCGCCTGCGGCGACACGGCGTCGGCGAGGCAGAGATCGACGCCCTGATGGTCGGCAATCCGAGGCGCGTCTTCTTCCTCGGCGGTTCGGACGGTTGATTGCCTCACTCTTCAATGGACATGACGATGCCCAGAACGAAAATTCTGCTTGCCGGCGAAAGCTGGGTCAGTGCCGCCACCCACTACAAGGGCTTCGATCAGTTCGGCAGCGTCACGTTCCATCTTGGCGCGGAGCCGTTGGTGGCCGCACTCGCCGACAGCGAGTTCGAGCTCGTCTACATGCCGGCGCACGAGGCGGTGCAGGCCTTCCCCTTCACGCTCGAAGGGCTCGACGAATATGGCGCCGTCATCCTGTCGGACATCGGCTCGAACTCGCTGCTTCTCCCGCAGGAGGTCTGGCTGCATGGCCGCACCATGCCCAACCGGCTGAGGCTGATGCGCGACTGGACCCACAAGGGCGGCGGCCTCGTCATGGTGGGTGGCTATTTCAGCTTTCAGGGCATCGACGGGCGGGCGCGCTGGCATCGCACACCGGTCGAGGAGGCGCTGCCCGTCGAGTGCCTGCCCTATGACGATCGCGTCGAGATGCCGGAGGGAATGAAGGCCGAGATCCTTGCGGCCGAGCACCCGATCCTGGCGGGCCTCGGCACGGATTGGCCGCACCTGCTCGGCGCCAACGAGGTCGTGGCAAGGACGCGACCCGGCGTCGAGGTGCTGGCTCGCATCCCCGCCGAGCAGGGCGGCCATCCTCTCCTTATCGCCGGCACCTTCGGAGAGGGCAGGAGCGTCGCCTGGACGTCCGACATCGGGCCGCACTGGCTGCCGACGACCTTCTCGAACTGGCCGGGCTATGCAACGCTCTGGCGCAACGTGCTGGCGTGGGTGACAGGCGGCCGGTGAGGCCTTCCCCCGGCTCTAGCCCTCCTTGTCGGGACCTTCGAAGACACGGGCGCAGATGTTGGCGATATGCTGGCGCATGGCGCTGCGGGCCCGCTCGCAGTCGCCGGCATCGATCGCCTCGGCGACGGCCACGTGTTCGGCATAGATCACGCGAAGGTATTCGACCGGACGCGTCAGCGACAGGCTGCGGGCAAGGCTGATCGAGAACTCGATCGGAATGCGCATCGAGTGCATCATCGTCTCGAAGAACTCGTTGCCCGAGGCGCGCGCGACGGCCACATGGAACTCATAGTCGGCGTCCGTGCCGACGGCGAGATTGGCGATCGTCGCTTCGAGCTTGCCTAGCGCCTGATGCACGCCCTCGAGCGATGCACTCGTGCGGCTGGCGGCAGCCAGGAACGCCGCCTCGCCCTCGACGCTCAGTCGAAACTCGAAACACTTTCGCACTTGCGCCAGGCTGTTGACCGGCGCGAAGGCCGATGCCCCTGATGGAACCTCACCCGCGCGCCGCCTGACGAAGCTGCCCGAGCCTTTGCGCGAGACGATGACGCCCGCTTCACGCAGCCGGGCGAGCGCCTCGCGGACGACCGGGCGTGACACGCCAAAGCGCAGCGCAAGCTCGCTTTCGGGCGGCAGTCGGTCATCTGCGGCGAATTCGCCCCGGTCGATCAGATCGATGAGCCGCTGATAGAGCCGATCGCCGAATCTGAGCGACTGGGGATGGACGCTGAACTCCACGTCGTGGCCGGAAGCGCGCACGTCACGCCTCGTAAAATCTGTCAGACAGCATTGCCGGCGCCCATCGTACCTATCTGCACTCAGGCGCTCTGCAAGCCCCTGCGCCGAGATGTGTCACAATCAGATTGACAGCTTTACCGAGCTGCCGGATGTTTGTCGATCTTGGCAGGGCGCTTTCGTTGTGCGGCACCGATACGGCGAAACGGGCCGGCATGTCGGGCTTGCGGGCAAAGCGTTCTGCGCGCCCCCGCGACGATGGCATGGGCGCAACAATGCGATAAGATCGAGGCCGGCACCGGATCGGCATGGTCGGGAAAGCGGGAGCGCTTGGGATGGACGCTTTCAGGAGCGCGGAGCCGGCCGCCGCCGCAAACGAGCCGAGCGGAAAGCTGCTCGCCGGCAAAGGTCTGTCCAAGAATTTCGGTGGCACTCAGGCGCTCGACAACGTCGACTTCGAGCTGCACACGGCCGAGATTGTCGCGTTGTTGGGCGAGAACGGCGCCGGCAAATCGACGCTCATCAAGATCCTCGCCGGCGTCTATACGGCCGATGCAGGCACGATCGATTTTCGCGGGCGTGATGCCAGCGCCACGCTGCGCCGTCTACCGATCGCGTTCATCCATCAGGACCTCGGCCTCATCGACTGGATGACGGTGGCCGAGAACATCTGTCTGACGCTCGGCTATCCCCGCCGGCATGGCTTTGTCGACTGGAACCGCGCCCGCGCTCGCGCGGTTGCGGCGCTCGAGACCCTTGGCGCCGAAATCGATCCGGATCTGCGCATCAACAGCCTGAGCCGCACCGAAAAATCCCTCGTTGCCATCGCCCGGGCGCTCGCTGCGGAGGCCGAGGTGCTGGTGCTCGACGAGCCGACGGCGAGCCTTCCCGCCGACGAAGTCGCGCGCCTCTTCACCTCCCTGCGGCGGTTGCGCGCCCGCGGCGTCGGGATGATCTACGTCTCGCATCGGCTCGACGAGGTCTTCGAGATTGCCGATCGGGTGATCGTGCTGCGCGACGGGCGCGTGGCGGGCGAGCGCGACATTGTCGCGACCACGCCCGACGAGCTCATCCTCCTCATCGTCGGCCGCGAGCCCTCGCAGGTGTTTCGGCGGCCGGTCCAGCGCCAGGGATCGGCCCGGATGGTCTTCGAAGACATCATGGTCGAGGATGTCGGGCCGATCGACGGTGCCATTCACGCAGGCGAGGTCGTGGGCCTCGTCGGATTGCGCGGGGCCGGCCAGGAGCTCGTCGGCCGGGCGTTGTTCGGACTCGCGCCGACGCGCGCGGGACGCCTGCTTCTCGATGGCGAGCCCCTGACGCCGTCCTCGCCGCGCGAAGCGATGCGGGCGGGCGTCAATCTCGTGTGCGCCGACAGGGTGGGGGAGTCGGTCATCCCGAACCTCTCGATCCGCGAAAACCTGTTCATCAATCCGGTCGCAGCCGGTTCGACCCACTTTTCATACCTCGCGCCCGCTCGCGAAATACAGATGGCGATCGATCTTGGCCAAGCGGTCGGGCTGCGCCCGAATGATCCGCATCTGCCGATCGAGCTGTTGTCCGGTGGCAACCAGCAGAAGGTCGTGGTCGGGCGCTGGCTGCACCTTGCCGGCAAGGTCTATGTCTTCGAGGATCCCACGGCCGGCGTCGACGTCGGGGCCAAGGCCGAAATCTATCGGCTGTTCGACGTTGCTTTGAAGGCGGGAGCGGCGATCATCATCATCTCGACAGACTTCGAGGAAGTCGCCAAGGTGTGTCACCGGGCTCTGGTCTTCGATCGCGGCAAGGTCGTTGCCGAACTCGGCACCGCCGACCTCTCAGTCGAGAACCTGCTCGCCGCCGCTTCCGCCAGCATCGGGCAGGTGGAAGAGGCCTTGTCGCTGATCGAGCCTGCCCCGGACGGCCATGCAATCCATTAAATCCAATGCGCTGGAGCCGACGCGCACGGAGCTTGCGACGCTGTCGCGCTGGGGCGCCCTGGTGCGGCTGCTTCCCGTCTACGGGCTGCCGATCCTGACGCTGCTCTTGATCATGTTCTTTTCCATCATCCTGCCGGACACGTTCCCGACCGCGTTGAACGCCCGCTCGATCGTCAGCGACAAGGCGATCATCGCGCTTCTGTCGCTCTCGGCCATGGTGCCGATGATGGCCGGGCGCATCGATCTCACCGTCGGCTTTGGCATCGTCATGTGGCATATCCTGGCGATGAGCCTGATCGTCTGGTTCCACTTTCCCTGGCCGCTCGCGGTTCTGGCCGTGCTTGCCTGCGGCGCCCTGGTCGGCCTGATCAACGGCCTGCTCGTCGAAGTGGCGCAGATCGATTCCTTCATCGCCACGCTCGGCACCGGCACCATCCTTTACGCGCTGGCGCTGTGGCACACTGACGGGCGCCAGGTGATCGGCGTGCTGCCCCCCGCCTTCATCGGCATCAACACCCTGTCGCTGGCGGGGATTCCGATTCCTGCCTTCTACGTGCTGGGACTTGCGATCGTGCTCTGGGTCGTCGCCGAGCGGCTGCCGCTCGGCCGGCATATCTACGCCATCGGCGCCAATGAAAAGGCCGCTGCGCTGAACGGCATTCCGGTGCGGACCTACATCATCGGCGTGTTCGTCGCCTCCGGCCTGATGACCGCCTTCGCGGGCTGCGTGCTTGCGGCGAAGCTTCGCATCGGCCAGGCCAACGTCGGCCTCGACTATCTTCTGCCGGCCCTCGTCGGCGCCTTCCTCGGCTCGACCACGATCAAGCCGGGCCGGGTCAACGTCTGGGGCACGATGTTCGGCGTGCTGATCCTCGCCGTCGGCATCTCCGGCATCCAGCAGCTCGGCGGCGCCTTCTTCGTCGAGCCGCTGTTCAACGGCACGACGCTCGTCATCTCGATCGGTCTTGCAAGCTTCGCCCAGCGGCGGCGGGCCGTCGCACGCCCAGGCCGGGCAGGCGGTTCCGGCTAGAAGGAAATTGGCGGGCGGCCTGATGCGCCCGCGTCAGAGGTCGGCGGCCGCAACGGCCGCCGGAAGTGCCGGGAGATCCGGCCTCGGAGGGAGGACGTGAGGATGTCGAAACTTCGCTTGATCGGTGGGACGCTGCTGGGCTCCGTCGCGATCCTGGCGCTGCACGCGGCGACCGCCGGCGCGGCCGACGACGACTACATGAAGATGGCGAAAGATTATGTCGCTGCGGCAACGGCGCCCGTGACGACATGGACCGGCCCGACCACCGGTCCGAAGGCGCAGGGCAAGAAGCTTATCGTGTACGTCTCCGCCGACCAGCGCAACGGCGGCGCGCAGGGCGTCGGCGACGGAGCGCAGGAAGCTGCCAAGGTCATGGGCTGGGATTTCCGCATCCTCGACGGACAGGGATCGGTTCCGGCGCGCACCTCGGCGCTGACGCAGGCCATCGCGCTCAAGCCGGACGGCATCATTCTCGGCACCGTCGATGCGGCAGAGCAGGCTCCGGTCATCGAGCAGGCGGCGGCCCAGGGGATCAAGATCGTCGGCTGGCACGCCGGCCCCGGCCCCGGCAAGATCGACGCCGTTCCGTCTGTCTTCACCAACGTCACGACCGACCCGAACGAGGTCGCCAAGGCATCCGGCCTCTACGCGGTGGTCGATTCCGGCGGTACGGCAGGGGTGATCCTCTTCACCGATTCGATCTATGCCATCGCCACCGCCAAGACCAACGCGGAGAAGGCGGCGGTCGAGGGCTGCAAGGGCTGCAAGGTGCTCTCGATCGAGGACACCCCGATCGGCGATCTCTCCAACCGCATGGGGCAATTGACGACGTCGCTTCTCGCCAAATACGGCAAGGCCTGGACCTATTCGATCGCTGTCAACGACCTCTATTTCGATTTCGCGGCGCCCTCGCTGCAATCGGCGAACGTCGATCCGGCGACCGGCTATCCGCGCAACATCTCGGCGGGTGACGGCTCGGTGCCGGCGTTCCAGCGCATTCGGCAGAAGCAGTTCCAGATCGCCACCGTCGCCGAGCCGCTGCACCTGCACGGCTGGCAGGTGATCGATGAACTCAATCGCGCCTTCGCCGGCGAGAAGCCGAGCGGCTATGTCGCCCCGGTGCACCTCTTCATTTCCGACAACATCGAGAAGGACGGCGGGGCGCAGAACATCTACGACCCGGGCAACGGCTACAAGGACGCCTACAAAAAGATCTGGGGCAAGTGAGCTTCCAGCAACTAGAAGCATGGGAGGCGGCGCCGGCGGGCGCCGCTTCTCGTTTCGCAGCTGCCATTCCGTTTTTCCGCGGCGAAATCGGCGCGGGCCGCTGTCGATTGCAATCTCTCTTCAAGATGAGCGAAGATTTCGATGCTTGGAGGCGAGCGGGCGCCTTGAGCCAAGCGGTCGAACCCGCGCCAGAATGGGAGTTCGCCATGGGTCGAACCAGTGGGACACGAAAGTCCGTGTTGGCGGCTGCGCTGTGCACGATCATCGCGGCGTTGTCGTTCGGGACGGCGCGAGCCGATGGGATGCCCGGCATGCGGGGGCACGATCACACCGGCATCACCGTGCCGGACATGGACCAGGCCGTCGACTTCTTCAGGAACATCATCGGCTGCAAATGGGTGATGTCGTTCGGGCCGTTCTCCGACGACAAGGGCACGTTCATGCAGGACACGCTGAACGTCAATCCGCGCGCCGTCATCGTGCAGATCACCATGATGCGCTGCGGCGCCGGCTCCAACATCGAGCTCTTCAAATACACATCGCCCGATCAGGCAAATGCCACGCCCAAGAACAGCGATATCGGCGGATACCACATCGCCTTCTATGTCGACGACGTGCAGGCGGCCAAGGACTTCCTCGACTCCAAAGGCATCAAGACCCTCAAGGGACCGCTGCCGGTCACGCAAGGACCGGCAGGCGGTGAAACCATCCTGTACTTCCTGTCCCCCTGGGGCTTGCAGCTCGAGGCGATCAGCTATCCGAAGGGCATGGGCTACGAGAAAGGTGCGCAGACCATTCTCTGGTCCCCGAAAGATCCAACGAAGTAGCTGCGTTCGAGCCAACCCGCCGCAAGCGGCACTCTTTCCCGTAAATGCGCGGCGAATGCAAATCGCAGGCCGAGAGCCTATATTTATGGGTGACGTCGATTGATCACCCGGGCAAGGCATCGATGCATGACATTCGATCGAGAAAAGTTCAAAGCGCTGGTTCACTATATCATTGCGCGTACCGGCGAGGGTGACGGATTGGAAGCCGCAAAGCTTGATCGGCTTTTGTGGTTGATAGACACCCGCTCTTATGCGTTGCGAGGCAGCTCCGTGACAGGCGCAATCTACATCCGGGAAGAGGAGGGCCCTGTTCCCCCGGCAATTGTTACCACACGGATGGAACTGGAAAAGGAAGGGAAGATTAGGATTACTACCGAACCGGGCACAAACACTATGCGACTCTTGGTCGTCTTAGCTCCGGACTTGAGCTTGTTGTCGAAAGACGAGATTGCAATTGCGAACTGGGGACTGGACAAGCACTCGCTCGACCCATGGATGATCGATCGTTCCTGGGACATCGCGCCACTCGGCGAAGAGCTGCCGCTTTCCAGCGCCTTCGCCAGTCGAATTCGGGCGCCCGATGGTGATGAACTGGAGTGGGCAAGGGCAGTCGCCAGCCAGCTTGCCCGCTAGTGCTCGATATCCGCGAGGACGGCCGCGCAGCGTGCTGTCAATGCTGCCTTGTTGCGCTGGGCCCGGGCGGCCGATGCGTGGGAGGCAGTCACCTGGGTCATCGCACGGGATCCCGTCGGCGTGGGCGTTCCGCTCTCTGAGAGCGGAAACGTTCGCTCGTTGACCTTGGAAGGCGCCAGATCGATCGGGTTGCCAACGGTAACCGTCGTCTATGAAATTCAGGACGTCAGACTGGTCGTGCACGACGCACGGTTCCAGGATGCCAGACAATTCGATATTGGCTCTGCGTAGATGGTCTGGGTCGCTTCACCCAGAAGCATCATGCAGTCCCGTTCCGCTCCCGGTGGAACAGGGCGGAGGCCTTTCCGTCGACGATACATCGGCTGAAGTAGAACGTGGCAATCGACGTGCGGCGGCGCTTGGTGCGCCGTCGCAAGTCCGCGCCTCCGAATGCTCAGTGCAGGCCGATGGGTGTCAGCGAGGCGATCCCGTCGTTCGAGTTGCCGTTGATCTGGTTGGTCCCGTAGGATTCCAGCACGCCTCCATTGCTGACCCCCACGCCGTTGATGTTGCCCGCGATCGAGGAGCCGCCGAGCCGGATGGTCGTTTTGGACCCGTCGGCGATGACGCCGAAACCCGCCGCATTGTGCGAAGAGGCCGAGCGATCGATCATCATCAGAATGGCGGGCCCACTGGAGTTGCCGGTGCCGACGATCCCGTTCGACGCATTGCCCGACGAGACGCTGTCGCGGATGGTCATGTTGATCACGCCGCCCCCAAAACTCTGCGTGCCGTCCGCCTTGATGCCGAAATAGTTATTGCGCACTTCAACTCGGTTGAGCACCACCTTGTTGATGCTGTTGGCGATGGTCGGAGAAATGAGAATTCCGCCTCCCGAAGAGGCGGTGCCGTTGTGGGCGAGGATCGTATCCGACACGAAGAGCTCGTAAGGCGCGGTGGCATTCTGCGCGACAATTCCCCAGCCTTCCTTGTCGATTTCGGGCCCGGAGAAGTCGTGGATCACGCATTTTTCGATGCGCAGCGTCCCTCCTCCGGCAAACTCGATTCCGGCGAGCGAAATGTTGGTGCCGTAGATGTCGAGACCGCGCAGGACCACGACGTCGTTTGGTCCAGCATTGACAAAGAACCCGATGTTGATCGCATCGACGAAATAGCGTCCGTGAACACCCTCGCAGTCGATGGTGATCGACTTGGTGATCTCGGTCTCGGCCCCGGAGCCGAAGTCACCTTCATCGGCGCAGCTGATTTCGCCTCCCGGGTTGGTCTTCGTGACCGCCACATCGAGGGATGCGCAGGGCATTGCGCGGGTGCAGGGGTTGCTGTTGCTGCCCGTGCTTGAGACCCATGAAAGATCGTTCTGGGCCGAAGCCTGTTCCGGAATAGCGAGCGCGAGCAGCGCCACGAAAATCGCAAAGGACAACGCAATCTTCCTCATGACGGACCTCCCATGCTGGTGCCGGCGGCCGATCGCCGCCCGCTCCTCAGCATAGTCGAGATCCGCAAGTACAGCTTGGCTTACCCGCCGTACTCCATGATATAGAGCCCCGCGCCGCTCCAGTCCGTGCAGTAGCAGAGGCCGTTTCTGTCGACGAAGACGTCGGCCGAATGCAAGACCACCGGGCGGTTCGGCCGGGGATCGATGAGCTTCTTCGGCGCGGGCGGGACGCAGGCGCCGACCTCGACCGGGCGGAACTGGTCGCGGATGTCGTAGACCCTGACCCCGGCGTTCTGATAGGTCGCGAAGATCAGCTCCGAGCTGACAAACGATCCTGGCCGGTTCTCGTGGATGTTGTGGGGTCCGAAATGGCCGCCCACGGCGACATAGTCGCGGTCGTCGGGCAGCGGGAATGTGGCGATGCTGATCGGGTTCGACTTCACCTGATTGTCGAACACCCAGATCGGCTTGAAGCCGTCTTCCATGTTGTCGAGAACGGTCTCGTCGAGGACGATGAGCAGATTGCGGTCAGGCAGCGGCAGGCAATTGTGCGTGCCCCCGCCGAAAGGCGGCGCCCAGTTCCTGTGCACGATGAGCTTGGGATTCGCCTTGTCGGCGACATCGACGACCGCCAGGCACGCATCGCGCCAGGCACAATAGGCGACATCGTCGTCGATGACTGCGTGATGGAGGCCGTAGCGGCCTTGCGGCATCGGCCAGTCGGCCGTCTCGCCGGCGGCGAGGTTCATGCCCGACAGCCAGTAGCGGCCGACCATCTGCGGCTTCGTCGGATCCTGCATGTCGATCGTGACGAGGATGTAGTCGGAGAAGCCGTCCATCATCGCCGACGCATAGGCCCAGCGTCCGCCGACATACCAGATGCGATGCAGGCCGGTGCCATCGACGGGCATGAATCCGATCTGCCGCGGCGCCTCGGGCTTCGAGATGTCGAAGACGGCCATGCCTGCCGACCAGTTGCGCGTCTTCGGCGCCTCGTGCGCGTCATGCCGGCCGGCCTTGGGCTTATAGTAGTTGCGCTCGTCGGCCATTTCCGGCTGCGAGAACATGTCTCGGCCGTGGACGAGCAGCAGCAGGTCGTCATGCACCTGCAGGTGCAGGCTCCACGTGTTGGGTGGATTGGCGATGTAGTTGGCCGTCTTCGGCGCCCGCGGGTCGCGCACGTCGATCACCGAAAAGCCTTTCGAGCAGACATGCCCGATGTAGGCATAGCCGTTGCGGACCATGATCTGCTGGCCGTCCGAGCGCCCGTCCTGGTCGCAATGGCCGATGAGTCGCATGTTGTTGGCGTACGTGGGTTGGGGCAGATCGATGGCGGCCATTGGTGGTTTCCTCCGGAGAGTGAGTAGTGAGTAGTGAGTAGCGAATAGCGAATAGCGAATAGCTGGAAATCATCCGCTCGTACCACTCTCTCACTACTCGCTATTAACTATTAACTATTAACTATTAACTATTCGCTACCAACTATTCACTATTCGCTACTCACTATTCACTATTCGCTCCCCTCAACCCTGATACTCGATGATATAGAGGCCGGCGCTGAAGTCGGTGGCGTAGCAGATGCCGTTCTTGTCGACGAAGACGTCGGCCGAGTGCAAGACGATCGGTCGGTTCGGGCGCGGATCCACCCATTTCTTCGGCGGCGGCGGGACGAAGGCTGCAACCTCGCTCGGCCTGAACTGGTCGCGGATGTCGTAGACCCTGACGCCGGCGTTCTGGTACGTCGAGAAGATGAGCTCGGAGCTCACGAAGCTCCCCGGCCGGTTCTCGTGGATGTTGTGGGGGCCGAAGTGGCCGCCGACGGCGAGGTAGTCCTTGTCGGCGGGCGGCGGGAAGGTGGCGATGCTGATCGGGTTCGATTTCACCTGGTTGTCGAAGACCCAGATCGGCTTGAAGCCGTCCTCCTGGTTGTCAAGGACCGTCTCGTCGACGACGATCAGGAGGTTGCGGTCGGGCAGCGGCAGCGCATTGTGCGTGCCGCCGCCGAAGGGTGGCGCCCAGACCTTGTGGACGAGTTGCCTGGGATTGGCCTTGTCGCTCACATCGACGACGACCAGGCAGGCGTCGCGCCAGCTGCAATAGGCAATGTCGTCGTGGATGATGGCGTGGTGGAGGCCGAAGCGGCCGTTCTTCATGGGCCAGTTGGCCTTCTCGCCGGCCGCGACGTTCATGCCCGGCAGCCAATACTTGCCGGCAAGCTGCGGCTTCTTGGGATCCTGCATGTCGATGGTGATCAGGATGTAGTCGCTGAACCCGTCGAGCAGCGCCGAGGCATAGGCCCAGCGCCCGCCGGCGTACCACAACCGATGGAGACCGGTACCCTCGACCGGCATGAAGCCGATCTGGCGCGGCTCATCGCCCTTGGAGATGTCATAGACGGCAAGTCCCGCCGTCCAGTTGCGCGTGGCCGCTTCCGGCTGCGCGTGCTGATCCACCGACCCCTTGTAGTAGGCCTTCTCGTCGGCGAGATCGGGCTGGGCGAACATGTCCTTGTTGTTGATGACGAGGAGGAGGTCGTCGAAGGCCTGCAGATGCAGCGTCCAGGTGTTGGGCGGCGCCGGCATGTACTTGACGAATTTCGGGTCGCTCGGGTCGCGCACATCGATGACGGAAAAGCCCTTGGAGAAGATGTGGCCGACATAGGCATAGCCGCGGTGCACCATGACCTGGACGCCGTCGGGGCGGCCGCCCTGGTCGCTGTAGCCGACGAGGCGCATGTTGCGCGCATGGTCCGGCTTCGGGAGATCGCTGCTCATCTCTGACTTCCTCCGCTCTGGCGCCTGCGGACAGGGAACCGCAGTTTTGCTTGTCGGACCGCTGTTGCGCGGGATCAACATGCCCAACTAGCATGCGGTGAGCGGTTTTTCGAGCTTGCGGAACGCAGGGCTGTGCCGCGTCGATGCGGCCTCTGAAAGGGGATCTCTGCGGATGCCCACGTCGATCACGATCAAGCCGTCGCGGATGCGCCTGGCCGGTTGGCGGGAGATTCATGCCGGAGCCGGCGTGGCGCTGGACCCGGGAAGCCGCGAGGCGGTCGAGCGGGGGTCGGCGACCGTCGCCGCCATTCTGGCGCGCGACGAGGCGGTCTATGGCATCAATACCGGCTTCGGCAAGCTGGCGCAGACCCGCATCCGCAACGAGGACGTCGCCACGCTCCAGCGCAATCTCGTTCTGTCGCATGCCGCAGGCGTCGGCCCGCCTCTGCCCCGGGCAATCGTGCGGCTTGCGATCGCGCTCAAGATCGCCAGCCTCGCCCGCGGCCATTCCGGCGTCCGCCTCGAGCTGATCGAAGCGCTTCTCGCCCTGCCGCGTCACGACATCGTCCCGGTGATCCCCTCGCAAGGGTCGGTCGGCGCCTCGGGCGCTCTCGCGCCCCTGGCGCATCTCAGCGCCGCCCTGATCGGCGAAGGCGACGTCATCTTTCGCGGCGTCCACATGGCGGCTTCCGACGCATTGCGTTGGATCGGACTCGACCAGGTCGTCCTCGGCCCGAAGGAGGGGTTGGCCCTCCTCAACGGGACGCAGGTGTCGACCGCGCTGGCGCTTGCCGGGCTCTTCGCCATGGAGCGGGTGTTTGCCGCAGCGCTCGTTGCCGGCGCCATGACGCTCGATGCGATCGAGGGTTCCGATACGCCCTATGACGAGAGGATCCACGCGCTGCGCGGCCATGCCGGCCAGCGACGGGTGGCGGCAGCGCTGCGCGGGCTTGCCGTCGGCAGCGCGATCCGCGAGAGCCATCGCGGCTGCGCCAAGGTACAGGACCCGTATTCGCTGCGCTGCCAGCCGCAGGTGATGGGCGC
>JAFAME010000403.1 GCA_019233695.1 Methylobacteriaceae bacterium | reverse complement strand
GCCGCCGCCGCCACCTCCTCCGCCACACTTGTCACCTCCACCTCCACCCCCGCCGCCGCTACCACCACCTCCTCCACCTCCCCCACCCCCGCCACCACCGCCCCCTCCGCCGCCACCTGTCGTTGCAGGCATGACGACGCTCGGCTCGGTCCTTCAGTCGGCCGAGGGGCTGGCAGAGGCGCGGCAGGTGCAGATGGTGGCGGCCCGCTTCAGCGGCGGCCTGCTTCTCGGCATGAACGAGCAGATCAACTGCACGGCGTGCGTGAGCGGTTTCGGCTCCGTCGGCAGCATGGCGGCGGGCGCCCACGGGCGCTATCCGCTGAGCGAGCGGCTGACCGTGCTCGGCGGCTTCTCAGTGGGCCAGAGCGCCGAACATGGCGTGGTTGTGAAGAGCTCGCCGGTTTTCGCGCTCGCCCTGCGCTACGACTTTGTCGATTGGGGTCCTTCGAGGCCGTTCGGCGAAATCGGCGGCTATGTCGCCCCGCTCGATCAGCTGCGCTTCACCCGCGTCTATGCCAACGGCGCAGGCCTCGCCCGCGGCATCGGCGACACGTCGGGACAGAGCGCGGCGGCCTTCGTGCGTTTCGGCTGGCTGTTCCGTGTCTCACCGATCAACGAGTTTGCAGTGAGCGGCGAGGTCGGGCGGGCCGCCCAACGCGTGCGGGGCTATTCCGAGCCCCTCACGCAGACCAATCCCTTCGAAGCCACGGTGAGAACCGGCACCGATCTCATGAACTACGTCAAGATCGGTGCCCAGTTCACCCACCTGTTCGGCGAACGGATCGAAGTCAACGTCAACGGCGGGGTGGTTCGCTCCTTCGGGACCAAGGACGGCTTGAAACTGTCGGTTGACGGCTTCGGGGTGCTGGCGCCGCCGCCGCTCAAGGACCTGACCTGGCTCGAATATGGCGGGCGCATCGGCGTGCGATTCTCGCCGCATTCCATCCTCGACGTCTTCCTCGACGCCACGACCGGGCAAAAGCCGCTCGGGTCGCTGATCCATGGCGGCGTCGGCCTGCGCTACGCGTTCTAATCGCCGGCGCCGGCGCAAGTCTCGGCCGAATCAAGTGCGGCCGTTGGCGCAACTGAGTGGAAGAACTGGCCAAGCCTAAGCTGGTGAACCGCCGGCTCGTCAAAACATCTCGACAGAAGGCGCGCTATCCACAGCCGGCTGATGCAAAAAGGGCACACGGGAACGGTTTATAAAGGAAAAGTATAATTTCTGATTGATCTTTGTGCGACGCACCATAAACTAGGGCATGCGATGAGTCGTCATCGCATGCCCTCCTTGGGCGTTTCCTCCCTAGACTTGGACCGCGCTCGCGCGGTCCCTTTCTTTGTCTAAGGCGGTGGCATTAAGCCCGATTGGCCGCGCGAAAGCAAGGCACCCGGTGCTCAAATTTTCGCCCTCGACCAAAGGCCTCGCCCATTTGCTGGAGTTGCGCGGGCTCGATCGCGAGCATCGCCATCAGTATCTCTGTGCTCCCGCCGCTTGCGGTCTCAACGGTTCGGCGCGGGCGGACTGGCGTATAAGTCACCAAAATCGGAGGAACGCGCATGACGCCCTATGACCGCCTGAAGGACCTTGGCCTCGCGCTCATGACGCCGGCCGCGCCCGTCGCCAACTACGTCACGCATGTCGTGACCGGCAACCTCCTGTTCCTCTCCGGTCAGGGCCCAAGGCATCCCGACGGTCGGTTTGAGAACGGCAAGGTCGGGCGCGAGGTCGACGCCGAGGCGGCCTATGCGCATGCGCGCCTGGTCGGCCTCAACCTGTTGTCGACCGCGCATGCAGCGCTGGGCGACCTTGGACGCGTCAGGCGCGTCGTGAAACTCCTCGGCATGGTCAATGCCGTGCCGGAGTTCACCGACCATCCGAAGGTCATCAACGGCTGCTCGGATCTGTTCGTCGCGGTTCTCGGCGAGGCCGGACGGCATGCGCGTTCGGCCGTCGGCATGGGCTCGCTGCCGCTGAACATCACGGTCGAGATCGAGGCGATTTTCGAGATCGCCGCTTAGGGCAAGTCCAGCCCGCTCTCGGCAAGGATTGGCCGCCTTGCAGCAGAGGAGAGTTCGATGAGCCTTCAGCCGGGCGGCGCGCCCGCAGCCGAAAGGACCGACATCCGAGCCGAGCTTGGCCTTCGCCCGATCATCAATGTGTCCGGCACGATGACGGCGCTCGGCGCCTCGATCATGGTGCCCGAGGCGATCGCCGCCATGGCCGCGATCGCGCCGGAATTCGTCGAGATCGACGATCTCCACCGCAAGGCAAGCGCGGTCCTCGCCCGCCTCACGGGGGCGGAGGCAGGCTTCGTCACCGCCTCTTGCGCCAGCGGCATCGCGTTGTCGATTGCAGGCAGCATGACGCGCGATGATCTGCTTGCCATCGAACGCCTGCCGGATGTGACCGAAGGCCTCAAGACCGAGGTTCTGATCCAGCTCGGCCACGTGGTGAGCTTCGGCGCGCCGATCGACCAGTCGATCCGGCTCGCGGGCGGCAAAGCGGTCCCCGTCGGGACGGTCAGCCTGGCGCAGCCCTACCAGCTCGAAAGCGCCATCGGCCAGCGCACCGCCGCCGCCCTCTACGTCGTCTCGCATCACACCGTCCAGTTCGGCATGATCCCGCTTCCCGACTTTGCCGCGATCTGCCGCAAGCGGGAGATTCCGGTGATCGTCGATGCCGCCTCCGAATACGACCTGCGGGGTTTTCTGGCGCAGGGTGCGGACATCGCCGTCTACAGCGGCCACAAGTTCCTCGGCGGACCGACGACGGGCATTGTCGCCGGCCGCAAGGACCTCGTCCGCGCCGCCTATCTGCAGAACCGCGGCATTGGGCGCGGCATGAAGGTCGGCAAGGAAAGCATCGTCGGCGTGATGGCGGCGCTCCAGGCCTGGGAAAAGCGCGACCACGGCGGCATTCGCGAGCGCGAGCGCGCCGCCCTTCAATTGTGGCTGGAGGCGCTGCAGGCGCTGCGGGGTATTGCCGCGACCATCGTCCCCGACCCGACTGACAATCCGCTTGACCGGCTGCAGGTGTCGGTCCTGCCCGAGAGCGGGTTCACAGCGGCGGGCCTTGCCGCCGCGCTCGCCCAGGGCAGCCCGCCCGTGATCGTGCGCGATCACGAAGTCGAGCGCGGCCACTTCTTTCTCGATCCCTGCAATCTACATCCGGGTGAAGCGGAGATCGTCGCGCGACAGCTCGTCGAGACGCTGCGCTCATCGAACGCCGCCCGCTTCGCTGCGGCAGAGCGGCAGCGCTCTATCGAGCGGCTGATGAAATGGCCGGATTGAGGACACCCGGGGGAGGATCGAATCGCGACTTTGTCCCAAAGGCCGGTCGAGACGCCCGTGACGGGAAACGAAAGCGAGCCGCCCGGCGCGCCGCTTGGAGCGCTTGCCGAATTCTACCGCGCCTTCAACACGCGCGACCTCGCGCTGATGGAACAGAGCTGGGGGGCGGCTGCCGATGCGGTCATGGACAATCCGCTCGGCGGGATCATGCGCGGCTGGCCGGCCATCCGCCAAGTCTATGAGCGCCTGTTCTCCGGCGAGGCGCGGGTCAACGTGGAATTTTTCGACTACACATTGCACGAGGCAGGCGACATTTTCTGGGCCATCGGCAGGGAGCGCGGCAGGCTGCAGCAGAAGCACCAACCCGATCTGCCGCTTCTCATTCGGACGTCCCGCTTGTTCAGACGTGAGGACGGCCGATGGCGGCAAGCCCACCACCATGGATCAATCGACGATCCGAAGCTGCTTGCCGACTACCAGGCCCGCGTGCGCGCAGGCGCGAACGAGACGTAGGGCGGATTGTTGGCCCTTCGCTCACGAGTGTATGAAGAAAATTCAGATTGTCATCCCGGAAGCGCGAAGAGCTCTCCGGGATCCGGGGACAAGTTACTGAAAAGGTTGTCTGTTCCGGATCCCGGCTCTACGCACCGCTTTGCGGGTGCTTCGGCCGGGATGACACCATCAGAGTACTTCTTCACAAGCTCTCACTTGAGGTCCCTGCCAAGACTGCGGCAATGCGGCGCGCTTCGGCGGCCCCCGCTCACCCCGCCGCGGGCTTCGGCCCGCCGTCCCCGCGTACTTCCACGATCAGATGGTCACGGTGCTCGCGGCCGTATTCGTCGGTGGCGATCACCTTGATGCAATGGGTGCCTGCTTCGAGATCGGCGGGAAGCCGCGCCACCCAGATGTGCGAGGACGGCTCGGCCTTGACCCAGGGCTTTTTCGTGGCCTCATTGCGGGCATATTCCTCTTCGACGAAGGGATCAGGCCGAACCGTCGCGGTCATCTTCACCGGCGCGCGGTCGCCGATGCGATACTCGACCAGAGTCCTCGGACCGCCGTCGAAGACGTTCACCACGACGTCCGTCGCATAGACGCTCTCCTCGTCGATCGGCGAGCCGAGCAGCTGGCCCATGCGGAAATCGCGATCGACCTCCTTGTCAGCGCGATGGTGGGCCGAATCGAGCACGATCCGCATCTGGCGGTTGTTGGGCTCGTTGGCGGCCTGGAACCGCGTCGTGAAGCTCGCCCCGTCGATCGACAGCACATGAAAGCCGTTGGGCGTCCCGTCGCGGCTGTCGGCAACCGCGATGCCGCGGTGGTCGTAGGGTCCGCTCCACCAGGAGCCGGAGACCGCGGTCATCACGTGATGATGGTGCGCAGTGGCATTCGGATTGCCGTCCTCGGCCCCGAGATAATGGTGCTCGGTGGTGTGCGTGTGACCGGAGAACGACACCTGCGGCCGATCGCCGAGGAGCCGCAGCAGGTCGGCCTTGTCGATCGTGTTCAAGTCAGGCGCCTTCGGATCCATGTAGGTCCTCAGCGGAATGTGCATGGTGAGGACCACCAGCCGATCCTTCGGCGTCGCCTTGAGCACATTCTCGATGAAGGCGAGCTGCCGCTCGCCGATCCGCCCCTGATACTTTCCCGCCATGCGAGGCTTTGAGGGATCGGCACCGAGATATTCGACATTGTCCAGCATCAGAAACAACGCGCCGCCGTATTCGAAGGCATAGGACGTGGGTCCGAATATGCGCTTGAAGGTTTCGCGGGCGTACTTGGCGCTCGGCGCCTCGAAGTTCAGGTCGTGATTGCCGCCGATATTGTACCAGGGCAGGCCGATCTGGGCGATGATGCGATTGTAGCGAGGATAGAGCGACAGATCGTCGAACATGAGGTCGCCCGTGGTGATGCCCAAGGCAGCCTTCAATCCGATGATGCCGTTGACGAGATCGTCGCGAATGAAGTCGACCTCGGCTTCGCTCTCGGGCTGCGTGTCGGTGAAGAGGACGACATCGAACTTGCTCGGCTCGTCCTGCCTTTTCAGGGCGAAATCGACCGACTCCGGCAGCGGCCCGGTCGGCGATATGCCGCGGTAGCGCAAGCCGAGATCGGCAGGCGATCCCTTCGGCTGATGAATGCGATAGAACTGCGGCAGCATGGTCGTGGGGTCGACCGGCGGCGCATA
>JAFAME010000115.1 GCA_019233695.1 Methylobacteriaceae bacterium | reverse complement strand
CGTCTTGAGGCAGATCCTCGACCGCGGGTCGCTCGGAGCGCCGGTGCTGGGCACGATCGAAATGCGGGCGATCCCGCACTGGCAATCGTTTCTGCGCGACTACGGCCGGCTCACGCTTCTCAACATGTCGATTCACCACCTCGACGTGTTGCGCTTCCTGTTCGGCGATCCAATCGAGATCTACAGCGCCACGCGCACCGATCCGCGCACGAGTTTTCCTCACAAGGACGGGATCGTCGTCTCGACGCTCACCTTCCCGTCGGGGGTGATGGCCGTGTCGCTCGATGACGTGTGGAGCGGTCCGCGCGAAGAAGGCTTTACGAGCGACATCTACATCAAGTGGCGCGTCGAGGGTACCGAAGGCCTTGCGCAGGGCACCATCGGCTGGCCCGACTATCCGCACGGCTCGCCCTCGACGCTGCGCTATGCCTCGAAGCGCGACACCGGCGGCGAATGGGTGCAGCCGACCTGGGACACGATGTGGTTTCCGCACGCCTTTGCGGGCGTGATGGAGCAGCTGCAATACGCCGTGAAGACGGGCACCGCGCCGCTTCTGGACGGGGCCGACAACGTCAAGACCATGGCGCTGGTCGAGGCCGGTTACCGCTCGATGCAGGAGCATCGCGCCGTGAAGCTCGCCGAATTCGGTGTGTGAGGCAGGATATCCATGGCGGTTCACTCCCGCGATGATGAGGCCCTCACCGTCATGGCCGGGCTTGTCCCGGCCATCCACGCGGTTCAGCCCGCTTCAGTGTCGGTAGGTTCACTCGGAGCTGATTTTCCACACCAATCCGGCGCGACACGATTTGGCCGGGACTCGATTGAGGCACCTCCATGGGACAGGTGGAGCATTTCAACCGCCAGTGCTGCTCGGCCGCGTGGATGCCCGGCACAAGGCCGGGCATGACGGTTGGGGCCTTCAGTCCCGGTTGTCTTGGTATCGATGCCCGCGAAATCGCGCGGTTTGGAATTTGCGACAGAATTTTCGCGCCGAGACGAACAACAATCCAGAGGAGGAACACGCGATGATGCAGGTCGGCATCTTCAATGGATATTTTCCCTATACGCTCAAGGAACAGGCACAAAAGATCAAGGCGATCGGCTTCAACACCGTCCAGCTTGATCTAGCCTTCAAGGACATCGATTTCTCGACGCCCGAATCGATCACTCCGCAGAAGGCCAAGACTGTGCGCGAGACCTTTCGAGATCACGATCTGCCGGTCTGCACCGTGTCGGCCTACACCAACATCGTCCATCCGGACCCGGGCGAGCGCAAGAAGCGGCTCGATCATCTCAAGGCGATCATCAGGAACGCCCGCCACTTCGGCTCGCGCTATGTGATTTCCGAGACCGGCACCTTCAACACCGAATCGGACTGGGTCTCCCACCCCAAGAACAAGACCGAGGAGGGTTTCGAGGAATGCCGCAAGGTCATCCGGGAGCTGGTCCAGGTCGCCTATGACCACGGCGCCGTGTTTTTGCTGGAGACCTACGTCAACAACGTGGTCGGCTCGGTCGAGGAGACGGTGCGGATGTTCGCGGAGGTCGATCATCCCGCGCTCGGCCTGCTGATGGATCCGACGAATTACTTCGAGGCCCACAACATCGGCCAGATGGACAAGGTGCTGAAGCAGATCTTCGACACGCTCGCCGACAAGGTCCGCATCGCCCATGCCAAGGACGTCAAGTCTTCAAGCGACGCGACGGAGAAACATGCGGACATCGATGCTTCCGAGGCGCATTCGTTCCGCGGCGTCGGCTCGATCGAGCTGCCGGCGCCCGGACTCGGCGTGCTGAACTACGACTATTACCTGAAGCGCCTGTCGGAGAAACACCCGAACATCCCGATCATCATCGAACACCTCGATGAGACGGACGTACCGCGGGCGAAGAAATTCCTCGATGGAAAGCTGCGCGCCAACGGCGTGTGAGGGCGCGATGGGTCCTCGCCTCGGCGAACCGGAAGCGTTCGCCGTCCATTCCGACAGCGGAGCCTTGATGCGATGGTGATGCTCTACGGGCGTCGGATGACGCGCCGCGATGTCTCGGCCCACGCCGGCATGCTGTCGCAGTTTGCGGGCGTGCGGCTGATGACGCTTGGCGACGGCGTCGAGCGCGGCATCCGCATGCTCGAATTCCGCACCGGCGCCGGCTTGCGGTTCACGGTGCTTGTCGACCGGGCGCTCGATATCGCCGACTGTGAGTTCAAGGGCCAGGCGATCGGCTGGAACTCGCCGTCAGGCTTTCGCCATCCGGGGCTGCACGAATACGAAGGCGAGGGCGGGCTCGCATGGCTGCGCTCTTTTTCCGGGCTCGTCGTGACCTGCGGGCTCGACCACACGATCTTCATGCATGAGGATACGGCCGACCATTATGTCTACGGCCCCCGCAAATCGGTGAAGAGCTCGCTCCACGGCCGCATCAGCACCATCCCCGGCCGCCTGACCGGCTATGGCGAGGCCTGGGACGGCGATGAATGCACGCTCTACTGCGAAGGCGTCGTGCAGCAGTCGACTGTCTTCGGCGAAGACCTGCATCTCACCCGCCGGATCGAGACGAAGGTCGGCTCGAATTCCATCCTTCTGAAGGACCAAGTCGTCAACCACGGCTTCTACCGCACGCCGCACATGTACTGCTACCACATCAACATCGCCCATCCGGTCCTGGCGGAGGGATCGCGCTACCTTGCTCCGATCGTCGATGTCGTCTGGGCGGCGCATGCCGGAGAGGCTTACGAAAAGCAGGGGGTCGGCTATTGCCGGCTGCCCGCGCCGTGCGAGAACTTCCACGAGCAGGTCTGGGAGCACGAATTGGCGGCCGATCCGCAAGGGCTTGTGCCGGTCGCCGTCGTCAACGACAGGCTCGGCCTCGGCCTCATGGTCGAGACGAGCAAGGCCGAGTTTCCGTGCCAGTTCGAGTGGCAGAACCTCCAGGCCGGGCAATATGCCTTTGCTGTCGAGCCATCGACCAACCATGTCTTCGGCAAGCCCTTCGCCAAGGAGCGCGGCGAACTGATCTGGCTGCGCCACGCCGAGAGCAAGAGCTACACGACCTGCTTCGACGTGCTCGACGGCGCCGATGCGATCCGGGCGGCGGAGGTGCGCATCCGATCGATCGCCCGACAGCCGGACGCCGACTATCCTCCCCCTTCGGGCAAGTTCCGGCCGATTTCCGGGCGCGAGAGCTGAGGCAAGAGCGATGCCCCTCTCGCAGCGCACCATTCTCTACACCGGGGCGGCCGGCGGGCTCGGCCTCGACACGACGCTTGATTTGATGCAAAGCGGCGCAACCGTCGTTGCCGTCGACAATGACCTGCGCAAGGCCGCGGCGCTGGAACAGGCTGCCGCCGGCGTGGGGCCGGGCCGACTCCTGCTGGAGCGCCTCGATCTTGGCGACCACGC
>JAFAME010000004.1 GCA_019233695.1 Methylobacteriaceae bacterium | reverse complement strand
GCGGTGGCGGTGGCGGCGGTGGCGGCGCGATGATCTTCGGGATCACCTTCACCGGCGGCGGGGGTGGTGGGGGAGGCAGCCGTGGCGGAGGCGGCGGCGGGGGCGATACAGACTGCGGCATCACCTTCACCGGCGGGGGTGGCGGCGGAGGCAGCCGGGGTGGTGGAGGCGGTGGCGGGGGCAACACCGCCTTCGGCAACGGGTTGACGGCTGGCGGTGGTGGAGGTGGCGGAGGCAGCCGGGGTGGTGGAGGCGGTGGCGGGGGCAACACCGCTTTCGGCAACGGGTTGACGGCCGGCGGTGGTGGAGGCGGCGGAGGCAGCCGTGGTGGTGGCGGTGGTGGCGGAGGTGGCGGCAGCACCGCCTTTGGCAGCGCCTTGCTCCCTGGAGCAGCAGGCGGCGAGGGTGGCGCAGGCGGAGGTGGCGCGGGTGGGGCAAGCGGCGCCGGGCCGGCGGGGACCTTCGGCGTCGGACTGGCATTCGGCAGCCCGGGCGGTGGCGGCGGTGGCGGCGACACCGCACCCTTCGGCAGCGGCTTGAACGCTCCCGGCCCCGTTGGCGGCGTGCCGGATGGCTTCGGCAGCGCCTGTCCGGACGGCAGCGGTCCTCCAGGCGGCTTCGGCAAAGTTGCGTTGGCCGGCGGAGGCGGAGGGGGCGGGGGCGGCGCCGGCGGAGGCGGCGTCGGTCCGGTCGGCGTCGTCCCTGGCTTCGGCGGCGCCTGCCCGCTCGGCAGTGGTGTCGCCGGGGTCTTTGGTCCCGGCAGGGCCGGGTTGGCGGGCGGAGGCGGCGTGGGGCCCGGTGCCGGCGGGGTGCCGGGCGCGGAGGGAGCACCCTTCGGCGTGGGGCCAGGACCAGTGGGGGCGTAGACCGGCTGAGCAAATGGTTTCACCCCGGGAATGGGCTGACCGGGCAGGATCGGCCGCTGGCCGGCCGCTGGCGGCGGCGGCTTGGCAACGACGATCTTGTTTTGCTCCTGGACCTTGTTCTGTACGGCGCGCGGCATGTTGAACAGCACGGCCGCCGCGGCCGCACCGGCGAGAGCGCCGGCTGCGACTGCAGCCCCGGGCGCCACGCGCTGGCCCGGCCCCGGCAGGATGTAGAGCGGCGGCGGCGGCGGCGGTCGGACGTCGCGCGGCGGACGAATATAGACCGGCACGACGAAAGGCGTGGGAACAGGCAGGAAATAGGGCGCGAACGCAGGCGGCGGCGGTGGCGGCGGCTCCCACCACGGCGGGGGCGGCGGCAGGAACACCTCGGGGGGCGGTGGCGGCGGCTCGAAATCCGGATCGTTGAAGACGATCACCGGCCCGCGCTCGATGTAGACCACTTCCGGCTCCGGCGGGGGAGCCAGGTCCTGGTATTCCATCGGCACGAAGTCGGGCGGCGGCTCGGCCGCCTGTGACAATTCGCTGAGCCGGCGCTCCGCATCCCAGGCATGAGGACCGCGGGGATAACGGCGCAGATACGACCAGTAGGCGCCCGGCGAGTCGACGGAGCGCGATCTGTCCCAGGTCAACGCCTCGCGGCGGGCCGCAATGATGGCGCGAATGCGTCGCGCGTGCGGCGAGTTGGGATAGACGGTGAGATATTCCTCATAGCCCCCCAGCGTGTCGCGAGCGAGCGCCGCGGAATAGGCGTCCTCGACCGAGAAATCGCGGATCGGCCGCGTGCTGAGCTGCGCGGTTCGAGCCGGCGGAGGCGGTGGGGCATTTGGCGCCAGATCGAAAAAGACGAAGGGAGCCGATACGCGCGAGGCGTTCCAGGGAACGACCGCTCCCTGGGTTGCCTCGTTGACGCGCAGCCGCACGCGCTCGAATACGTCGTTGAGCTGCAGCCCGCCGGTGCGGATCATCTCGGCGAGCGCTGTGGCGTAGGCGCTGTATGGACCCTGCTCCAGCGGCGCCACGGTGCCTGGGGCAGAATTGAAGGCGATGAGCTCGCCGTCCTGCGGCTCGACGATGGCGAGGCCGCCTGCAAGCTGCTGCGCGCTCGAGAACGGATTGTCGTGGCCGCCGTCGAGGATGATGATCCGGGCCTTGGTCGGCAACGTCGCCAGCGGCGCGGTTATCTCGGACAGCTTCACCGCCACGTTTGGGACGTCGGTCGGCTGCGGAATGTCCACTCCGACCGGCACGAAATAATTCTCACCCTCGAACTGCAGCCCATAGCCGGAGAGGTAGACGAAAGCGACGGCGCCCGGCCCGGCAGCTGCCACCTTGTCGACGAATTCCTTGATGGAAGAGTGCAGTGTATCGGCGTCGAGATTGCGCGCACCGCTCACATCGAAACCTGCCGCCCGAACGGTATCGGCGATGAGCCCCGCGTCGTTGGCTGCCGTCGGAACAGGGACCTGATAGCCGTCGTTGCCGATGACGAGGGCAAAACGCGCCTCGGCGGTCTGTGCATGCGCGGGCATCACCAGAGCCGCGACGATCACGCCCAGCAATCCGATCGCGGCGAGAATCGGCTTCATCGCTTTCTGCATCTTGGCACCACAAAAGCGGGATTCGGTTCGGCAGTCACTAAATGCTTCCTGCCGTATGAATGACGGCTGAACTAAGGCGGTGCCGCGCCTTCGAGCTCCAGAAGGCGCGAAACCTCATGCCGCACAGCGGGAAGCAGCTCCGCTTCGAACCATGAATTCTTCTTTATCCACAGGTTGTTATGCCAGGATGGATGAGGCAGCGGGAAGAGGCGCGGGCGGGACGGCGAGGCGATTTCGCGCCAGCGCGAAACGGTCTCGCTCAAGTTGCGTCCGGCATCGCCGGCCCGCCCCAGGCGCCGCAAATGATAGTCCTGTGCATATCGGCCGATCATCAGGATCGTCTCGATCTGCGGCATGGCAGCGAACAATCGGTCATGCCAAAGCGCGCGGCACTCCGGACGCGGCGGCAGGTCCGACCCCTTCGCATCATGCCCCGGAAAGCAGAAGCCCATTGCGACGATCGCGACATGGCGCGCGTCGTAGAAAACCTCGGGCGTGAGGCCAAGCCACGATCTGAGGCGATCACCCGACGCATCGGTGAAGGGCGTGCCGCTGCGCTGGACTCGCACCCCAGGCGCCTGCGCGGCAATCAGCAGCCGGGCGGTTGCGGAGAGGCACAGCACGGGACGCGGTTCGTGGGCGAGCGGCCTGCCGAGGGGCGCCTCCACGCAGACCCGGCAGCTGCGAATTTCGGCGAGAAGCCTCTCAAGCGGCTTAGAGGTCGATGACCAGACCGTCATGCGCGACCGTCAACCCTTCGGCCGTCATTTCCGCCTCGCGGGAGAGCGCCGAATCGCTCATATGGGTGACAACGATCTTGGCCGAGTCAAATCGCGGCAATTGGGCCTTCAGGGTCGGCCAGTCGATGTGATTGGCGATCGGCTCCTTGCCCGAGAAGCACTCGACCACGAAGATGTCGGAGCCGTCGGCGATCTCGACGAGCGCGTCGGTCCAGGAGGTGTCGCCGGAGTAGGCGAACGTCCGCCGGCCACGCTCCAGCCGGAGCGCCAGGGCCGGTGCTCCCGCCGGGTGATGGACCTCGCGGGTGTCGATGCGGAACCCAGCGATCTCCTGCGATCGCCCCGTCTTCATCTCCACGACATTCCAGGGAAATTTCCAGTCGATTGCCATGGAACCGGGAAACAGCGCTTCGAGCGTTCGTTCGAGGCGCGCGCGAAATCCGACCGGGCCGGCGAGCACCATCGGCCGCGTTCGCCGTACCCCGAACTGGCAATCGAGCAGGAGAAAGGGCAGGCCGCCGAAATGATCGCCATGCAGGTGCGAGATGATGACCCCGTCGATCGCTTCGCTCGAAAATCCGCGGCCTTTCCACGCCGTGATCGCGGAGGCGCCGAAGTCGACGACGAGGGTGCGCCCCTCAGCGTCGATGCGGAAGCAGGTATGCGCTCGCCCACCCGAACCGAACGCATCCCCCGACCCGACAATGGTGATCTTCATGGACCTTCAGCCCGTTTGGGCGGCTTCTTTGTTACGCCGAGGCGACCGGCCGCATTCGCGCGCCGGAGCCCACCCTTGCTGCCCCTCAGAGGCAATCTCCGCGTCGAAGACGCTATCGCCCCTGGCTCGCCGACCCCCGTGACGGCCGCAGCTGCCCGCCGGCTTCGTTTGACCTCCCCAGTCGCCTCCAAGCGGCGGAACACCCTGTCGACATGCATGAGCAGATCCAGTTCGCAGCAGAGCCGTTCGTGCCGACGACCACCGTGCGCGCGTTTCATGCCGGACCGAGGCCGGAGGGAACGAGCGAACCGCGAATCATGACAGGCGCTTGTTGCTGCGAATTTAACTCTTGGCTTGACTCGCGGAGCGGCTAAGGGAGGATACTTATTCGAGGCCGGGAGCGAATTGGTCAAGCTCGCGATCCGAAAATTGGTGCGGAAACATGCCGCGCCGATAAAGATCGGGGAGGACTCGACTCTCGTGCTAGCGCCGGCTCGGAGACCGGAATGTGCGCCGCCGCACAGACAACTCGATCCCGGTTTTGGCCGATTGAACGCGCGAGCGGTGTGCGACTCTGCAATCTCGTGAGCCCCTCGTTAACAGTTTTGCGGCATTCTCCATAGCATCTGGCATCTGTTCCTTTGCGTTGCGTTTGCGTTCCATGACTGAGGTCACTGCCGAAATGATCGAGCGCGGCCGCGGCAGCGAGCCGCAGGTCGTTCGGCAACGTCGCATGCTCTCCTTCAAAGTGCGCGAGGTGCGTGAAAAGCTCACCTCCAACAGCGACCATCGCGCCTTCGACATCGAGCTTTTGCGGCTGTTTGCGCAAAGCCGCAAGGCGGCGACGCCGGCGATGATGACGCTGACGCTGATCATCGCGCTGACCGCCACGATCTGGGTCCCGGTCATCAACGTCCTTGCATGGGTATCGCTCGTCTGCGCGGCGATGGCGCTGCAATACGGATTTGCCTGCCAGTTCCTGGTTGCGGCCGACCAGCAGGCCAATGTTCCGGGGTGGCGGCGCAAGTTTGCCCTCGCCGAAACCATTCAAGGCACGGTCTGGGCCTTGATCGTCATCCTCCTACTGCATGTCGACGATGCCAACGCCCGGACCTTCGTCCTGTTCGTGCTGCTGCTTGTCGCCGCGATGACGGCAATGATTTCCTCGACCGTGCCGATCGCGGTCTACGGCGGCCTGATGCCGCTGACCATCGCGATCATCACCTTCATGCGTCCCGGCACCGGCTATGACACGCTGCTTTTGACCATCGTCGGGGCCGCGGCGCAGCTTTATTTCGTCATCCTCGCCAACCGCCTCTATTCGACGGCTGTCGATACGCTCTCGTTCCGAGCCGAGAAGGACCTCCTCATCGCCGAGCTCGAACAGTCGAAGGCGAAAGCCGAGGAGGCGGCCCGTCGGGCGGAGGAGGCAAACCTCGCCAAGTCGCGCTTTCTCGCCACGATGAGCCACGAGTTGCGTACACCGCTCAATGCGATTCTCGGCTTCTCCGAGGTGATGAAAGGGGAGCTCTTCGGCCAGCACCAGATTCCGGCCTATCGCGAGTACGCCAATGATATTCATGCGAGCGGTCAGCATCTCCTGATGCTGATCAATGAAATCCTCGATCTCTCGCGGGTGGAAGCAGGTCGCTACGAGCTGCGGGAGGAGGCAATGACCCTCGCGCATGTGGTGGAGGACTGCACGCACCTTCTGTCGCTGCGCGCCAAGAAGCGGAACCTGAATATCGCCCAGGCGATCGAGCATGACTTGCCGCGGATCTGGGGCGACGAGCGCGCCGTGCGGCAAATCGTCCTCAATCTCCTGTCGAATGCCATCAAGTTCACGCCGCAGAGCGGCACGATCACGATCAAGGTCGGATGGACCGCGACCGGAGGACAGTATTTCTCGATCCGGGACTCCGGTCCCGGTATTCCCGAGGATGAGATCACCATGGTGATGTCGTCTTTCGGGCGGGGCACGATGGCGCAGAAGAACGCTGACGAAGGGTCCGGCCTTGGCCTGCCGATCGTGAAAGGCCTCATCGAGCTTCACGGCGGCACGTTCACGCTCAAGTCGAAGGTGCGTGAAGGGACCGAGGTGATCGTCGTCTTCCCGCCGGAGCGCGTCATGAACGCCTTGCCGCACCTCGACCCCAGCAAGCCTTCGACCGAGCCGGTGCGCCGGCAACGCTCCCGCGCTGCCTGACTGCCTTGGCGCGACCGCCCGCCACAAGCCCCGATTGATACGGCGCGGACCCGGACGCGAGTCGGAGCCCTTCACAAGCGCGGCCAGGGATGCCAGGGTCGAGCCGGGGAGCGATCATGGTGAAGGCAGATTGATGACGTTCCCCCCGGCAGCGCGCCGTTCGGCGCGCCTTCTCATCAGCGCTTTTTTTTTCGGTCTTGTTCCGGCGGCGGCCGACGAGGCCGGCCCCGTCGCGGGTCCGCCGGCGACCGCGCTCAAAAGCGACTGCCACGCACGCACGTCGCTGCCCGCGCCCGCAGCGCCCATGCCGGCGGGGGAGCCGGGCCGCCACCTCCCGCTCGATTCGGTCACCCGTCATCGTCTCGATCTGCCCGGACGCACGCTCTGCTTTACTGCCACGGCCGGCAGCATTCGCCTTGTCGACGGCCAGGGACAGAGCGAAGCAGCCGAAGTCGCCTATATCGCCTATGAGCTCGAGAGCACCACGGAGCGGCCGCGACCCGTCACCTTCGTGCTGAACGGCGGGCCCGGCATCTCTTCCGCCTGGCTCCAGCTCGGGGGGGTCGGCCCCTGGCGACTGCCGATGGCCGGCGATGCGGTCGCCCCGTCGGCGGCGCCTGATGTCATCGACAATGCCGAGACATGGCTCGATTTCACCGACCTCGTCTTTCTTGACCCGGTCGGGACCGGCTACAGCCGCAGCCTGCTGAGCGGCGACGACGCGCGCCACCGCTTCTGGTCGGTCGACGGCGACATCGAGACGCTCACCGAAGTCATTTGGCGATGGCTCCTGAAGAACAAGCGCATGGCCTCGCCGAAGTATTACCTGGGCGAGAGCTATGGGGGCTTTCGTGGCCCACGGCTCGCGCACGCGCTGCGAACCGAACGGGGCGTGGCCCTCAACGGCCTTGTGCTTGTATCCCCCGTCCTCGACTTCGGCCGATTCAACGGATCTTTCAATACCTTCGATTGGGTCGCTCACCTTCCGTCCTATGCGGCGACCGCGCTTTCGATGAAAGGACCGGTAACGCGGGCGGCGCTGGCGGAGGCCGAGACCTATGCCGAAGGCGACTATCTCTCCGACCTGCTTCGAGGCGTCAACGATGCTGCCGCCGTGGCGCGCATCTCGGCTCGCGTTGCCGCCCTCACCGGGCTCGACCTCGATGTCGTGCGTCGCCTGGAGGGGCGCATTTCCGCCGGCGCCTTCCAGCGCGAAATCGACCGCAAGGCAGGCCGGGTCGCGAGCATCTACGATGCAACGGTGACCGGCTTCGATCCGTCACCCGGCTCGCAGTTCAGCCGGTTTCCCGATCCGCTTCTCGAAGCGCTCGACCCGCCGCTGACCAGCGCCATGCTCGAACTCTATGAGCGCCGCCTCGGATGGCAGCTTGATTCGAGCCGTTATTTCGTCATCAACAATACGGTCACCCATAGCTGGGACTGGGGCCGCGGCGAGCCCGATGCCATCAGCGACCTGCGCGAAGCTTTGGCGCTTGACCCGCGTATCCGCGTGCTCATCACGCACGGCTTCACGGATCTTATCACGCCCTATTTCGAGACCAAGATGTTGCTTGACCAGATACCCTCCTATGGCGATCCACCGCGGTTGCGGCTTGTCGTCTATCAGGGCGGCCATATGCACTATCTTCGCGATGAATCGCGCATTGCGCTGCGCGCGGACGCGCAGGCGCTGATCGAAGGACGCTGACGCTCAGGACGCTCCGACCGTTGTCGGCCCGCCCTCGATGACGCTGAGCCGTTGGGCGGTGCTTCGCAGAGGCGCCGAGACGACCCTGTCGCGGCCCTTCTGCTTGGCTTCATAGAGAGCGGCGTCAGCCGAGGGCAGCAGTTCGGAGGCGCGGGCGGATGTCTCCGGGATCGAGGCGACGCCGAGCGAGGCGGTTACCGACAGCCCCTCTCCGGCACAGAGCTCCGAGATGCGGCCCCTGATCTGGGCGGCCTTCCGTTCTGCCATCGCGATCGAGCAATCCGGCAGCAGGACTGCAAGCTCCTCGCCACCATATCGACAGGCCACATCCGTGCCGCGCAGACACGACAGGATGGCCTTGGCGACCTCTTGCAGCACTGCGTCTCCGGCGGCGTGACCATGCAGGTCGTTCAGTCGCTTGAAATGATCGAGATCGATCATGATGGCGGCCACAGGGCTCTTGCGCCGCTCGGCATCGAGACACGTGCGTTCCAGCGTCTCCTCCAGGAAACGCCGGTTGTAGAGTCCCGTAAGCGCGTCGCGAAGCGCCTGGCTCCGCAGCCGTTCGCGCAGCGCCATGCTGGACAAGGCAAGCGACATCGTATCGCCGATTGCTGTCGCGATTGGTCGAATTTGAGCTAGTCGCGCCGCTGCCTCGTCGCCTTCAGCGACGATCTCCAGAAGCCCGTGCAGCTGCCCTCGGGCGGCCATCGGGATTTCCAGCGTTACTAGCCCCGGGGCGACGTGAGTGCAGCGCAGCGCGCCTTCCTCGCTACCGTTGAGGTTCGGATTGCCGCGCTTGAGCGCCCAACATGCATCCGGCGTGAAATGATCGCAGCATATCGCCTCTTCGCCGACGCCCCATCGTGTCGAGAGATCAAGCCGGTCGCGCGAGTTGTTGAAGATATAGATGGCGCCGCTGAATCCGGGCAGCATGTGCTTTGCGGTGGCGCGCAGCACGGCGTTCATATCCTCCTGATTGGCGGCGCTCTGCAGCATGTCCGCCATGAAGAAGAGCTGTTCGACCTGACGGCGCGTCGCGTCCCCCTCGGCAATGGCGAGCTCGCGACCACGCGCCTCCCGAGCGCTGCTGTGAAACCCATAGATCATTGCGGCGATGGCGATCAGGGCGCTGGCGAGGTTGATGATGAGGAGCTGAACATGCTCGACATAGATCCGCCGCTGGATCTGATCCGTACCGACAGCCTGCTGGGCAAGGTAGCCGCTCATGAGCGCGCGCAACCGGTCCATCAGTTCCCCTGCGTGGGTAGATTTCAGCGCCCCTGCGGCCTCGTTCTGCTGATTGCTGCCGGAGAGGCGGATGGCGGTTTCCCAGCTCGTGCGCAGATCGGCGATGGTGGACGAGAAAGGTCTCGTCTCGCTGCCCACGCCAGGTTCAGCCGATGCATAGCGGTCGAGGATCGGCAGAAGTTTTGGGCCGAGGTCGCCCACCGCCCTCATGCCGGCGAGATAGGGGTCGAGATACTCAACGCCGCCGGCGAGCACATAGCCGCGAACGCCGGTTTCCGCGTCGATCAGCGCGGTCTCCAGCTGCCGTACCTGCTGGGTTTCCGCCTCGCGATCCGCAAGGCTCGCCTGGTCGGCGATATTGATGAGGAATCCGGCGACGGAATTGGCGCCCATGAACGCCACCACCGCCACGATCATCACCGGCAGGATACGCATGCGTTCCCGCTGCCGGCGTCTGGACTGTTCCGGAAGGACAGCACCAGCGCCGTTCCACGTGCCGACGGACATCGAAGTTTGCCCCCAAAAAAGATAGGAAAAGCCGCTGCTCACATGACTTGAAGCATGTGTCACTTCATCAGCGGGCATGGCTGCCGCAGCTGTCAAGAAGAGCTTGCTCTGCGGAATGAACGGATGATTAACCAGAAAGATTCGTTTCTATACTTGCGCCAAGGCGCCCAAAGATTTTTGCAACGGATTAGCGTGACGGCAGCCAGTGCCAAGCGCATTTCCGCGAGCCGCGCGTGCGATACGTCAGAGACTAGATGATGTCTCTGGAAATGCAGGTCTTTTCAAGATTTTTTCGCGATCTCTCCCGGCCCGCGCCCGTGGCGTTCGATGTCCGCCACCTTGACCGAGTCTTGTTCGACGACCCGGGCCTTAACCCTAAAGCGGAATGATCCGAGGATGAATCGCAGGGACTTCGAAATCATCTTGGCGTCGTCGCGGCTGATGGCCGCCGCTTCCGGGATGACGTCATGACGGTTTGATCAGTCCTTCCCGGCGACGCCGGCCTCAGTGAATGTCGCCATGCCGCGGTGGCAGGCGAGCGCTGCCTTGAGGATGCCTGCGGCAAGCGCGGCGCCGGTCCCTTCGCCAAGGCGCATGCCGAAATCGAGGACAGGCGCCTTGCCCAGGCGGCGCAGCACTTCGGCATGGGCGCCTTCGGCCGAGACATGGCCGGCAATGCAGTGGGAAATGCAGTCCGGATCGAGGCGGTGCAGGATCGCGGCGGCGGCCGTGACCACGTAGCCGTCAAGGATGACCGGCACGCGCTCATTGCGGGCGGCGAGAATGGCGCCCGCAATGGCTGCAACCTCCCGGCCGCCAAGCCGACGCAAGACCTCGAGCGGATCGCGCAAATAGTCGGCGTGCAGGGCGACGGCGGTTTCGACCGCGGTGATCTTGCGCGCCAGACCGGCTGCGTCGACGCCTGTGCCGCGCCCGACCCAGTCCGACGCCTTGCCACCGAAGAGCCCGTGATAGATCGCCGCCGCAATCGTCGTATTGCCGATGCCCATTTCGCCGAGGACCAGCAGATCCGTGCCCTCGGCGATCGCCTCCATCCCGAAGGCCATGGTGGCGGCGCATTCCTTTTCGTCCATCGCCGGCCCCCGAGTGATGTCGCCCGTCGGAACATCGAGCGCCAGTTCGAAGACCTTGAGGCTGAGCCCGAAGGCTGCGCAGATCTGGTTGATCGCGGCGCCGCCGGAGGAAAAATTGGCCACCATGCTCTGCGTGACGGACGCGGGATAGGGCGAGACGCCTTGCGCCACCACGCCATGGTTGCCGGCAAAGACCGCAACGAGCGGGCGTTCGATCGTGGGCATTCCCCTGCCCTGCCACTCCGCCAGCCATTCAACGAGCGCTTCGAGCCGGCCGAGCGAGCCCAGCGGTTTGGTGAGCTCGATGTCGCGGGCGCGCACTTGGGCCACCGCGCCCTGATCGGCAGGCGGGAAATGCGCAACGAGGTTGCGGATGTCGTCGAATGGCAGACCGGTCGGTGTCATGGGATCGCCTGTGAGAGGGGCCGACGCAAACGGAGGCGCGACCGTATTCGCGAACGGCGCCCCGAAACGGCCGCAGTTCACCCGCGGGCGGCCATTTCTGGGAAGTCGCCATGCAAGCGGCTTGCCTTATTGCGTCGCAATCTTCTCAGCCCCACGCCGGCCTTCCCGGAGGAAGGAAGGAGCGCGGGCCCACATCGCTCTACGCCCATTCGGGGATGGCCGAGACGCGCAGCTGCTCGACCTCGGGCAGGTCGAACCCGAAATGTTCGACGAGAAGGCCGCGCAGCGCGGTGCGTTCGGCAAGCTTGCTTCGCCTGGGGCTGGTTGCCACGCCAGACCGTGAGGTCGCGGTTCATGACGCTGATGCGCCCGGTGCCCGTGAGCGCGCTCATCATGATCCAATTGACGAACGGCGATGTGGGGTGTGCGGCGATGAAATGGTTCGCGACCTCGAAATCCACCAGATTCTCGTGTTCCAGGGGTCGAGGCCCAGGCACCGATGCGCTTGTCGGGCGTCCGAACCCGCAGCACCCGGCAATCGCCATCGTGCACCATGGCATGGGTCTCGTGCTCGGCACTCACTTCCGCGCCATCGATCGGCGGGACGGGAACGCGCGGCGCGAACGAGCCGAAGCCGGGATCGACGACGTGACTTCAGCAGGTCGGGCGCTAGGAAACAACTGTCAAAAGAGCTAGGGTCGGGGGACGGTTGACGCCCTTGGCTTCAAGCAAAGCTCGCGCAGATTGAACCCTGAATTCCGCGCTTTTGACGCTCCAACCTGTCCTTCCCGCTCCAAATGAGCGCTCGATGTCGGACGTTCGCGCACCGTTTTCGCGCCTAGGCGACAGCGCTCGGGGGGTCGGGCGCGATTTGCTGACCTGTCTGCGCTTCTACTCGCGCCTTCCCCTCCCCGCTTTCGATTTCGAAGCGTCCGCACATGAACTTGCGGATTTCGGTCATGCGATCCGCATGGTGCCGGTCGCCGGCGCGATCATCGGGGCGCTCGGCGGGGCAGCACTCCTTGTTGCTTGGCGCCTCGGACTGCCGCCCTTGCTTGCTGCGGCCGCTGCCCTTGCCGTGCAATTGCGCGTCACCGGCGGCCTTCACGAGGACGGACTGGCCGACATGGCCGATGGCCTCGGCGGCGGAAGCGATCGGGCCCAGAAGCTCGCCATCATGCGAGACAGTCGGATCGGCGCCTACGGCGCAGCCGCGCTTGCGATCGCGCTGATCGCCCGTGCCGCTGCCATCGCGGCGTTGATCGAGAGGACTGGCGCGCTGGGCGGGGTGGCTGCCCTCATTGCCGCCGCAGCGGTCTCGCGCACGATAAGCCTCGTCCCGCTCTTCCTTTTGCCCCCTGCCCGAACCGACGGCGCGGCGCATGCTGCCGGAAAGCCGTGCGGCCGGGCACTTTTCTTTGCGGTCGCGGTGTCTGCCGGACTCGCCGTCGCCCTTGGCGTGCCGACTGCCGGATGGGCCCTGGCGCTGATTGCACTGGTGCTTTCCGCCGGCGCTGGCCTCTACGTTGCACATCTCGCGGGACGCCACCTCGGTGGACACACCGGCGATGTCGCCGGGGCGGCCCAGCAGCTCGCCGAAATCGCCTTCTTGAGCGCGCTTCTCTTGCGAACCCACCTCGGCTAGAGAGGGCCATGCCGGCGCCCTCGACACCTTGCCTGAACATCTGCGTGATCGAACCCTCGACAGGGCTCTGTATCGGCTGCGGACGAACCACCGCCGAAATCGCGCAATGGCCGCTTCTCAGCGAACCAGAGCGGCTGGCGATCATGGCGACGCTTGGCGAAAGGCTGCGCGCGCTGACGGCGCGGCCGCGGCGCCGTTCGGCGGGCGACGATATCACCGCCCGGCGGATCCTGCCCTCGAGCCGGCGGCGGGGCTGACATGCGGGCCCTCTTGGCTTTCGGTCTCGTTGCGATTGCCGTCCTGGCATTGGCGCTGAGCCCGTCCGAGGCGACGATCCTTGGGCTGGAGCAAGCCCAATTCGCGCGCCTCATCTACGGCGGCTCGATCGCCTTTGTCCTTCTCGGCTCGCTGCTGTTGCGCTACCGGGGCAGGCTCGGCCGGGCGGTCGTCGACCTTGCCTGGTGGGTCGGCCTCACGCTCGTCCTCGTTGCCGGCTATTCGTACCGCTTCGAGCTCGGCGCGCTGACCGGCCGCATCGTCGGCGAGCTCATGCCGGGGGCAACGGTCGAAGGCAGCGGCGGCGAGGTGATTGTCTCGCGTCGAATGGACGGCAATTTCGTCGTGCGCATGTCGGCAAATGGCGTCAACCTGCCGTTCGTCTTCGACACGGGCGCGTCATCGGTCGTCGTTCGGGCGGAGGATGCCGAGAAGATCGGGCTGCGGACGAGCGACCTTTCCTTCGACATCCCGATCTCGACTGCCAACGGGCGCGCGCTCGCCGCCGAGACGGAGATCGCGCGGCTGTCGGTCGGGCGCATCGTCCTGCAGCGTGTGCCGGCGCTGGTGACCAAGCCCGGCGCTTTGCGGGAAAACCTGCTCGGCATGAGTTTTCTCGACAAGCTGCAGAGCTTCACGGTCGCCGGCGACAAGCTGATCCTCAAAGGCAAGCTGGCGGTCGAGTAAGGAGCGCAGTGTCATCCCGGCCGAAGCACCGCGGCGCGGTGGGCAGGGCCGAGACCCGGAACGCGCACCTCCTCAGGATCTTGTCTCCGGATTCCGGAGAGCGCTTCGCGCGTCCGGGATGACAATGTCCGGCTTATCCACATCTGCTACGCGGCAATCCGGCGAGGCGCGTGGACATGGGCGAGGGCCTCACGCAACACCTCTATTCCGGCGCCGGGCTTGACCGTCTCGATGGCGAGGTGACGGCGATAAGCTCGGGCGCCGGGAAGGCCAGCAAACAATCCATGCAGATGGCGGGCGATCGAGGCGAGGCGAACGCCCTCCGCTAGGCGGGCGGCAACATAGGGCAGGAACGCTTCAAGCGCCGCCGCCTGGTCCTCGACCGGTGCTGGCTCGCCGAAGATCACCGGATCGACGTCAAGGAGGAGACCGGGATTCTGGTAGGCGGCACGACCGAGCATCACGCCATCGACATGGGCAAGATGCCGCTTCGCATCGGCGAGCGTGGTTATGCCGCCGTTGATCACCACTGGAAGGGCCGGATAGGCCTGCTTGAGGCGATAGACGCGCTCGTAGTCGAGCGGGGGAATGTCGCGGTTCTCCCGCGGGCTCAGCCCTTCGAGCCAGGCCTTTCGGGCGTGCACGATGATCGCGTCGGCGCCCGCCGCAACGACGAATCGCGCCAAGTCCGCGAGCGCGGTCTCCGGATCCTGCTCGTCAACCCCGATGCGGCATTTGACCGTCACGGGCGCGCGCACTGCCTGTTTCATCGCCGCGACGCACTCGCCCACGAGCTCCGGCGTGCGCATGAGGCAGGCGCCAAAGCGTCCATCCTGCACGCGATCGGACGGGCAGCCGACGTTCAGATTGATCTCGTCGTAGCCGAAGCCCTCGGCAATCCGTGCAGCCTCCGCGAGCGCGCGCGGCTCGCTCCCGCCGAGCTGAACGGCGATCGGATGCTCAATGCCGCCGAAGCCGAGAAGCCGGTCGCGCGGTCCATGCAGGATCGCTGCGGCCGTCACCATCTCGGTATAGAGCCGGGTGCGGCGCGTGAGGAGGCGATGGAAGACCCGGCAATGCCGGTCCGTCCATTCCATCATGGGGGCAATACAGAACATATGCCGCTTGTCTAGATGTTTTATTCGTGATGTCAACCTGTTAGCTCGTTCAGTGTACATGCAGCTCCAGGATGGCGCGACGCCTCGGTGGGCATGTCGGTATCCACATAACCAGGGCCGCAGAAACTCAAACTAGTGCACGCGTAGTGCCGCCCAGAGAGTCGCTCAAAAGTCTCTTTCGTCGTATATCAGTAGTGATATAACGGGTCATGGGATTGAAGCCGGTGACCTTTCATGGAGATTCGCTCGATCGCCTGCGCGACTTTCCCGAGGACGCACGCCGCGAGGCGGGCTAGAGCTGTATCGAGTTCAGCAGGCTCTCGATCCGACCGACTGGAAGTCCATGCTAACGGTTGGACCCGGCGTCCGCGAGCTCCGGATTCGCGACGCGCTTGGAGCCTACAGAGTAATCTACATCGCGAGTCTCCCGGATGCGATTCACGTGCTGCATGCGTTTCAGAAGAAGTCGCAAAGAACAGCGCGGCACGATCTCGAGCTTGCCGCAACGCGCTTGCGACAAATAAGACGAGGACAGGAATGACCAAGGCTCAAGGTTTCGCCAATGTTTGGGATGCCATCGAGGAGGGTCCGGAAGGGGCGGCCACCATGACCATGCGATCTGACGTCATGATCGCGATCAGCACGCAGGTCCGGGGCTGGAACACGACGCAGGCACGAGCCGCTCGTCGGCTCGGTATTACGCAGCCGCGCCTGAACGATCTGCTGCACGGCAAGATCAATAAATTTTCGCTCGATACGCTATTAACCCTGGCGACACGCGCCGGCCTCAAGGTCAAGATTGACGTTCTCTCGGCCGCGTAGCGGCTATCGCACCCGAATTTTCTCGGCCAGGCCGGCCAAGCCGCCACGGATCTCTACTCGCCGGTTGTCATCCGCTTGCCCGGCTCAGTGGGCGACATCGTCGGCATTTGTCCGCTTCACGGCCAAGTCCAACGGTTTGGACCGGTCGTCCCGTCATCGAACGGCATTCTTGCCTCCGGGCGGCAGCTGCGCCAACCTCCGGCCGGCAAGGAGAGAGAAATGAGCCTACTCGATGTCTTCCGCCTCGACGGCAAGCGGGCGCTGGTGACCGGCGGCAGCCGCGGCCTTGGCCGCTCGATGGCCTTGGCGCTGGCCGAGGTCGGCGCCGATGTGATCATTACCGGCCGCACCGCCTCGACGCTTGATGCGACGGCAGCCGAAATCCGTTCCCGCGGCCGCACGGCCTGGGCGATTGAAGCCGACATGGGTGTACCCAGTGAATGCGAGGCGGCATGCAAGCGCGCGCTCGACGACATGGGCCCGATCGACATTCTCATCAACAACGTCGGCAATCGCGTCGAGAACGTGGCCATCGAGAGCGAGCCCCTGGAAACCTGGCAGAGGCTCGTCGATCTCAACCTGACAAGCTGCTTTATCGGAACAAAGCTTGTGGGCGGGGCGATGGTGGCGCGCGGCAAGGGCGGGCGCGTCATCAACATCGCCTCGATCAGCGCGCTGATCGCCAACCGCGGCATCGCCGGGCGCCACTATGAGACGGCGAAAGCCGCCGTGCTGCACTTCACCCGCTGCGCTGCCGCCGACTGGGCGCCGCACGGGGTCACGGTCAACGCCATCTGTCCCGGCCTCTTCATGACCGATGCCAACAAGCGCTGGAACGAGACACGCCCCGAGGTCATCAAAGCGATCGTCGACAATATCCCGATGGGGCGCACCGGCGAGCCCGGGGAGATCGGGCCGCTTGCGGTGTTCCTGGCAAGCCCGGCCGCAAACTACGTGACCGGCGCCGCCTATGTCATCGACGGCGGCTACACGCTCTGGTGAGGCGGGCGACGAAGGACGAGCGCACAATATGATCAAAAATCGACGAGAGCCCTCTCAGCTCACCCGGGCGCTGACGATGCGGTCGGGATCGCGCACCGGCTCGCCACGCTTGATCTT
>JAFAME010000433.1 GCA_019233695.1 Methylobacteriaceae bacterium | reverse complement strand
TCGATGACGATGATGAGCACGACCGTCAGCGATTCCCAGAAGGTGAAGCTGACCGGATCGACGAAGCGCTGAAATCCGGCAAAGACGACTCCCGCAAAGCCGCCGAAGGTCGCGGAGAGCCCAAAGGCGAGCAGCTTGGCGGCCGTGGTGTTGATCCCGATCCCGCGGGCGGCGTCCTGGTCCTCGCGGATGGCGGCCCAGCCGAGGCCGAGGATCGAATTCTCCAGGCGCCAGGCGATCGTGAAGGCAACGATCACCAAGGGCAACAGCAACCAGAAGAAGTCGTTGGGCGTGCTGAGCGCCAGGCCGAAGATGTAGGGCTGGTCGATCCGCGAGATGCCCTGAGGGCCGTTGGTCATCCAGTCCAGATTGTTGAGCAGCAGCCGGACGATCTCGCCGAAACCGAGTGTGACGATGGCAAGATAGTCGCCCCGCAGCCGGAGCACCGGAATGCCGAGCAGAAGGCCCGCAAATCCGGCCAAGGCTCCGCCGATGAAGAGGACCAGACCGAAGGGAAGGTGAACATCGAACTGGCCGCTGGCAAGGATTGCGTAGGAATAGGCACCGATTGCATAGAACGCGACGAACCCGAGATCGAGCAGGCCGGCATAACCGATGACCATGTTGAGACCGATCCCGAGCAGCATATAGATCAGGATGGTGTCGATCACGCGCGTGTAGTAGGTCGGCAGGTGCGGGACGCAGTACCCTGCGGCTGCGAGGGCGACGGCGAGCGTGGCCACCGCTCGAAGCCGGCCGGCCCGGCTGGCGGGCTCGCGCCGGGAAACGACCGGCGAGGCTATCGTGACCTCAGAAGTCACGCTTGTAGACCATTCCCTCTTCCGTCACCGCCTCGCCGAAGAAACCGGACGGCCGGAAGAGAAGCACGAGCACCAGAACCGAGAAGGCGAAGATGTCGCGGTATTCCGACCCGATGACGTCATGGGTCAGAATAGGCAAGAGCCCCGCGCCGAACGTCTCGAGCAGGCCCAGCGCGAACCCGCCGAGCATCGCGCCTGGAATGCTGCCGATGCCCCCGAGAATCGCGGCGGTGAAGGCCTTGAGCCCGACGATGAAGCCCATGCTGAATACGGCAATGCCGTAGTAGCTCGAATAAAGTATTCCCGCGACTGCGCCGAGCCCCGGTCCGATGAAGAAGATCAGGCTGATCGGCCTGTTGACATTGATGCCGAGCAATTGGGCGGTCTGAAGGTTCTCCGACACGGCGCGGATCTTGATCCCCAAGGTGGTGGCGTTGACGAACCAGCCGAGACCGACCATCAGGGCCACGGCGAAGACCACGATGAAACCTTGGTTGAGCGTAATGACTGCGCCGGCGAGGTTGAACGAGATCGCCGGCAGGAACGGCGGAAACGGGAGCGGCCGGCGACTGACGAACAGCATCACGACGTTCTGCAGGACGATCGCCACGCCAAGTGCGCTGAGCATCGGCGCAAGCCGCGAGGCGCCCCGCAGCGGCCGATAGGCCGTCGCCTCGATGCCCACGCCCAGCACGCCGACCGCGACGAACGTCGCCAGAAACACACCGAACACCAGTAGAATTCCGGCGGCTCCGCCGGCGATGCTTGCTCCCGCGGCCAGCAGGAAAAAAGCAATGTGCGCGCCGACCATGAACATCTCGCTATGCGCGAAGTTGATCAGCCGGAGCACGCCGTAGACCATCGTATAACCAAGGGCGATCAGGGCGTAGATCGCCCCGATCGTCAAGGCATTGATCAATTGCTGGAGGAGGAAGCCGATCATCCCGGGTCGCGCACACGGAAACTCCGGCCGCGGTCAGAGGGCCATGCGCGAGCGAGGCTGGCGCATGGCATGCCTAAGCGGACGATCAGGAGCCGCCTTTCGGCCATTCAAGGACGAACTTGCCGTCCTCGACTTTGTAGAGGAACAGGCTCGGGTCCTTCAGCTCGCCCTTGTCATCGAATTCAACTGTGCCCATCAGGCCATCGAGCTTGGTATTCCGGATCTCCTTGGCGATAGTCTCGCGAGTTACGGAGGTTCCGGCGCGCTTCATCGCTTCGATGATGACCGAGGCCTCGTTGTAGCCGTAAGCCGAATAGGGCCCCGGCTCTTCGTTGAAGACCTTTTTGTAGTTGTCGCGGAATTTCACGAGCTTCGGGTTTGCATCATAGGGAGGCGCCTGGAACGACACGATCGCTCCGGCCGCATTCGCCTGGCCGGCGGTCGTGATCAGGTCCGGCAGAAAGGCAGGGTCGGCCGCGAAGAATGTGCTCTTCACGCCCAGTTCGCGCAGCTGTTTCAGAAATAAGCCCACTCCCGGCATCGTGCCGCCGTAGTAGACCACGGCCGGATTTTCGGTTTTCAGCTTCGTTATGAGGGCTGAAAAGTCGACGTCGGTTGCCGTGACCCCGGAATAGGAGGTGATCTTGCCGCCGCCCTTTTCGAAATCGTCGCGGAACACCGTCGCCACGCCCTGGCCGAACGCCTGCTTGTCGTGGACGACCGCTGCCGTTTTGGCGCCGAGCGTCTTCAGAGCGTAGGTCGCCGGCGCGCCTCCCTGCATGAAGTCGTTTGCGATCGGCCGGAACAGATTGGCATATCCGGCAGCCGTCACCTTCGGATTGGACGAGTTGGTGACCTGCGGCATGCCGCAGCGGTTGTAGACGTCGGACGACGGGATCGTGACGCCGCTGTTGAAGTTGGCGATGACGGCCAGGATCGACGAGTTGTCGCAGAATTTCTGCGCCAGCAGGGTTCCCTGCTTGGGGTCGCCCTGGTCGTCCTGGCGGACAAGAACGAGCTTCTGGCCGTTTATTCCGCCAGCCGCGTTGACCTCGTTGATCGCGAGCTGCATGCCGTTCTGCCAGGTGTTGCCGAACAGCGCTTCCGCATTCGACAGCGGGCCAGCCGTTCCGATGCTGATGTCGGCAAATGCAGGCCCCGCACCGGCGAGCGCGAGCCCAGCGAGCGCCGCAAGGAATGTCATGCGTTGCATTCAGTCTCCTCCCGTTCTTTCGATGTTCTGGGTCGCCGAGGCAGCCGTCCAAGCGTTCATCCGACGTGCCAGCAACGATAGAGGCTGCCCCACGAGTGCGATCATGTCAATTTGATCGCTGAGTTCTCGGACTTGCGAGTCAGGCGCTGCTGCCTTCTTGTATAAGCTCCCCTCTCGCAAGCGCGGGAGGACATCGGGACTTCGCTCCAGTGCCGTCAGCCGCGCAATGGCGCGTACAGATCCGAGGCGACCGCAGTGGCCGATCGTTGCGTTTGACGAGCAATCCCCGTCCCTGTAGCACCCTCCCATTCTGCAGCCGGCGCCCTTGCGCCGCGGATGCTGGGGCCGCCGGTCCGCCATGCTTCAGGTTGATGCCGTATCCAAGTCCTTCGCAGGGCTCCGGGCATTGGAAAGCGTCAGCCTGCATGTGGCGCAGGGCCAGATCGTCGGCCTTATCGGCCCCAACGGGTCCGGCAAGAGCACCTTGTTCGATATCGTCAGCGGCTTCCAGCGCGCCGACGGCGGCGCCGTCACTTTCCGGGGCTTGTCGATCCAAGGTCGATCGCCGAATGCAATCGCCACTCTCGGCCTGATCCGAACCTTTCAGCTCTCGGAAGGCGGTCAGCGCATGACGGCGATCGAAAACCTGCTGGCTTCCGCGCGGAACCAGATCGAGGCCAATCTGCCGGCGGCGGTGCTTCGGTTGCCTCGGCTGCTCGCCGTCGAGCGCGAGAACCTGTCACGGGCGAAGGAAGCGCTTGCACTGTTGGGTCTCTCGCAGGTGGCCAATGAATATCTTGCCAACC
>JAFAME010000468.1 GCA_019233695.1 Methylobacteriaceae bacterium | reverse complement strand
ATGTCCGTTGATCGTGCGCCCGAGCGCAGCCGACATGATCGCCGCCGCCGGCTGGCCATAACCGTCGCCGTGGTCAAGCATCCAGGCGGCCAAGCACACCGGCGAATCCGCCAATCCGTATAGCGTCTGCGGCCGGGTCGCCATCATTGCCGCGTACGCACGCCGCTTTGCGAATAAGACCTGGAGCTGCCCAAAGGCGCGTCGCTCGTCGGCTGAGAGATCGGCTGGCGGCGGATCGCCAGCCTGGAGCGCCTTGGCGACGTCGGGAGGAATGGTCCCAGGCAGATTGACGTGGATGCCGAGGAGTTCCGGCGGCGCCTGCAGCGCCATCACCTCCGAAATACCGGCGCCCAAATCGCCACCTTGCGCGACAAATCGCGTGTATCCGAGGCGCTTCATCAGGACGACCCAGGCGCGCGCGGTGCGATCCTGCCCCCAGCCGGTCGTGGTCGGCTTGGCCGAAAACCCGTAGCCCGGTATCGACGGAATCACCAGATGGAAAGCATCCGCGGCGCTCGCGCCGTGCGCCGTCGGGTCGGTCAGCGGATCGATGATCCTCAGCTGCTCGATGACCGAGCCGGGCCATCCGTGCGTGACGATGAGCGGCAGGGCGTTTTCATGCTTCGAGCGGACGTGAATGAAATGAATGTCGAGCCCGTCGATCTCGGTGATGAATTGCGGCAGGGCGTTCAGTTTCGCCTCGCACTTGCGCCAGTCGTAGTCGCTCGCCCAATAGCGCGCGAGGTCCTCGATCATCGCCAGCGGCACGCCTTGGGAATCATCGCTGACCGTTTCCCTTTCAGGCCAGCGGGTCGCCGCCAGGCGCCGGCGCAGATCGACGAGTGCCTCTTCAGGGAAGTTGATGCGGAACGGGCGGATCGAATCGTCAGCCGCCGCGCTGAGGCTTCCGGGAAGCATGCTTGTCGCCGCCGCGGCAGCGCCCGCCGCGAGAAGTTCACGCCGCGTGGGCGATAGGGATGGTGCCGACATGACTGTCGTCCTCTCTTTTCGGATCAATTCGGATGGCAATGACGGGTCGGGGCTGGTGTCGCGATGCGGTAGCTGCTCATGTCGGCAGGTCCTTTCCTGCCTGCTCCCGCACCATGTATTCGGCGTACCAGTCCGGCCAGTTCGCATCCCGCTCCCCGGTCCGCTTCTCGTGCTCGCCATGCGCGGCCGCCGCCCGTCGGAGCGCGCTTGCGAGGTCGGCCGAGGAGCTGAACGTCGTTTGGTCGGCATCCACGCGTCCGGGCAATCGCTGAGTGACCTCCTGAAGCAGCCAGCTGTTGCGATCGGGATCGCTGAACGAGGCGAACGAGGCATAGCTTCGTCGCCACGGATCCGGGCCACTGAGATTGGCTTCTCCAGGCCCAGTACGGTGGACTATTTCGCTTACCTCGACACCGCGGGCAACGAGCTCGGCGCGCGCCGCTTCGATGTCGGACACGACGAGGTAAAGCCTCTGTGCCGAGCCCGGCGCCGCCGAGGTGACTCCCTTGCCGAAGTGAATCGAGCATTGTGAGCCCGGGGGCGTGAACTGGACGACCCGAAACTCGTCGCCGGCGGCGAAGTCGGCATCGAGCCGCCACCCCAGACCGCCGTAAAAGCGCTTGGCACGCTCGACGTCGGAAACAGGAATGACGACGACTTCGAGCTTCATGTCGGGCGTCCGCGCTGCCGCAGTCTCGATCGCTGTTTCGCCGCCTATCTGAGTAGTGCTCACGCCGCGCTCCTTTCATTTCCAGCCGGTCTCACGTCGCGTCACGAGACAAGCTGCTGGCCGCCGTCGATGTCGTAGGTTGCGCCCGTCAGCGCCGTGTTGCTCATGAGGTGAAGGGCCAACGCGGCGACGTCGGCCGGTCCGACGACGCGCCGGATGGGCAGCGTTGCGCGCAGCTCGTCGCGGCGCTTGTCGAGTTCCTCGCCGAGGATTGACGCCGAGAGCTGCGTATCGACGAAGCCCGCGGCAATCAGATTGACGCGAATCGGCGCGAGCTCGAGCGCAAGGCTGGCGATGAGGGCGGGAAGCGCGGCGGAAGCTGCCGAGGCGATCGCAAGGCCGGTTCGCGGACGGCGGGCCCCTGTGCCGCCCATGAAAATCAGGGAACCGGGCGGCCTGACCCTGCCGGCAGCGCAGCGCGCGACTTCGAGCGCGACCAACAGGTGCTCGGTCAGGCCGCGTCGCGCCTCCTCCGGCGTCATTGCGAGCGGAGGTCCGTAGTGGGGAGCGCCGGCGGTGACCATCACGTGGTCGATCGGGGTTGCGAGGTCCTGAAAGAACGACTGCAGGGAGGCTGGATCGTTGGCATCGAAGGCCGCAGTGCGCTGCGCGGCGAGCTCGATTGCCGCTTGCTCGAGGCGTTCGGGATTGCGTCCGGCGAGAATGACATCGGCTCCCTCGGCGCGGGCTCGACGGGCGGTTTCCAGCCCGATGCCGGCGCTGCCGCCGATGACGACGACGGTCTGGCCCAGCAATTCCGGTTGCCGCTGGATGGATGGCGCGGCGGTCGGGCTGGTCATGGTTCCTCCGCTTGACGATGCCGACAGGAAGAACATTTCGTCCGAAGGATTCCGGCGAGATTCACACGCCCTCGATTGCGATCATCATGTCCTTGGCCATGTCCACTGCGCCCTGTCTCAGCGCGATAAGCGGCTGGTACTCCGGCGAGCCGTACCAGGTGTTCAGCGCGGCCATGTCACGGAACTCGAAGATGATGACCCGATCCGGCAGCCAATGGTTCGTCTCCAGAACCCTGTGGGTGTCGCCCTTTGTCAGCGCTCGGCCGCCGTACTTGGCGAGCATCGGGCGGACCTGGCGGCCGTATTCCTGAAACATGGCCGGGTCGGTGATCTTGTGCTCTACGATCAGATAGGCTGACATCGCCAGGCTCCACAGCGTTTTGCAGAAGAAGCTCACAAGATGACACTTGCCTAGAGCAGATCGATGATGACATCGATACTTCCGCGCATGGCCTTCGAATAGGGGACACGTCCCGCTAAGCGCGCAGCGACTTGAACGCGGCCCTCAGTTCCGCAGCGAACAGCTCGG
>JAFAME010000449.1 GCA_019233695.1 Methylobacteriaceae bacterium | reverse complement strand
CGGCGACTTTGCGGAGCTGCGGGACACCCTCGTCGTCGAGCGGACGGCTCTTGCCGCCGAACGCGCCGCGCTGGCGGACCAGCGCGCGGATTTTTTGGCCTTGAACACCGAAGTTCGCAACCGGCTCGGCGACTTTGCGGAGCTGCGGGATACCGTGGCCGCCGAGCGGACGGCTCTTGCTGCCGAACGCGCCACGCTGGCGGACCAGCGCGCGGATTTTTCGGCGTTGAGCGGCGAAGTTCGCAATCAGCTCTGCGATCTTGCGACTGCGCGGGCAGACCTGGCGGCGGAGCGATCGGAACTCGCCGCCGAGCGGACAGTTTTGAAGGGCGAGCGCGCAAGTGTCTCGGCCTCTCACGCAGAATTGCGCGGCGAGCTGGAAAACGTTGCGGCGCTGCGGGGAGCCATTGCTGCCGAGCGCTCGGGCCTTGTCGCCGAACGCGAAGCTCTGGAAGCCGGGCATGCGGCCGCTCTCGCCCGCGTCACGGCTGAGAAGGACTATCTCGCGGCCAAGCTCGAGGACACCCGCGGACGTCTCGTCTTCGAACGCGATGCGCTGATCGTGGGCCGCGACGGACTCGCACCCTTCCTGACGGATGCGAGCATCGAGCGGGAGCGGCGGCTCGCCATCTGCGAGCGGGCGATCCTGGAGGGACGCATCGACGAGGTCGTCGCCATCCTGAAGTCGGTGCGCCACTATCCGGAACACCTCAGGGTGGCTTCGTCCGGGCTCAGCATGTGCCGGCATCTGCTGAAATCCGGGCTCCTCCAGGATGTCGGATGGTCGCCGGACCCGAGCCGATCCGGTCCCCCGGTTCGCCAGCCGATCCGTTTCAGTCCGCGCTGCGCGAGGCGAAAGGTCCTTCTAGCGTTCCTGGGCGTGGGGCATCGATTCTGGATGCAGATCGCCGCGCTGCACCCGTTTCTGACCCCGCACAGCGCGCACGTGCTCTATCTTTGCGATACCACCTGGTCATCCTACATGCTGGGGGTCGACAGTGTCGGCTCGGGCTACCAGGCCGCTCTCGCCGGCCTGCGCGACATCTGTCGTACGCTTGCCGAGGGCGAGGCAGAAATCTTCTGCTATGGAACTTCGATGGGCGGGTTCGCGGCGCTGCGCTATGGGCTCGACCTTGGTGCGCGAAAGGTGCTGGCCTTCGACGCCGTGACCACCCTGACGGGTGAGGTCGGCGAATTGCGGGTCCAGGACGAACGGGTGTTGAGCGAACGGCTCGGCGACCTCGCCCTCGACCTCAAGCCGCTCTATCTGCAACGGGAGGCCGTTCCGGAAGTCTCGCTCTACTACGCCGAATGCAACGGCAGAGACGCGGCTCATGCCGAGCGGTTCGCCGACGTGTCGCGGGCGCACGTTATCGCAGTGGAAGGCGGCAAGGCGCACGCCACCCTTGCCCGGCTGGCCGCAAGCGGCCGCCTGCCGGCTATCCTGGCGGAGTGCCTCGGCGAATCGCCGTCCGCGTGACGCATTGCCCGGCATCTGCCTCGACCATCGGACCAAAAGGCGTTCGCTGCGGGCGGTCGCATACTCGAAAGCCACTCGCGTGGATCTCGTTCGGCGACACCTGTCCGGGCCGTCGACAAGATGAAGGTCGATGCCTGGAGTAGATTTTGGCCGCTCCACGGCTTCAGATCATCAACTTGACTCAAGTCGAGGAATTTCGGCTGATAGCGACATCCGTGGTCGGCAAGGTGCTCGTAAGCCCCGAGGTGCCGCGATGACGTTGCAGTTCCCCCTCGCACAATCGGTCGACTGGTCCGCCGGAGCCGCCTATCTGGACGGCGCCTTCATGGTCGTGAGGGACGCGAAGATCCCGATCACTGATTGGGGCTATCGCCGCTCGGACGTGACCTATGACGTGGTCAGCGTCTGGGACGGCGCCTTCTTCAGGCTCGACGATCATCTCAGGCGCTTCCGTGCCTCGATGAGGACCATGCGCCTTGCCCCGCAGGAGACCGACGAAGAGATCAGGCGCATCCTGCACCATCTCGTGGCGCTCACCGGGCTGCGCAACGCCTACGTGGCGATGGACTGCCTGCGCGCCAGGCCGAACCCCGGCGAGCGCTATCACCCAGCGAATGCGAGAAGCTATCTTGCTGCCTTCGCGATCCCCTACGTGTGGCTGATGAAGCCCGAAATCATTGAGCGCGGCGCCCACATGATCATCGCCTCGACGCCGCGCATCCCCGATGTCTGCCTCGACGCGCGTGCCAAGAATTTCCATTGGGCGGACATGACAGCGGCTCTGTTCGAGGCCGAAGAGAAGGGCGCCGACAATCCGATCCTGCTCGATCTTGACGGCAACGTCACCGAAGGGCCGGGCTACAATGTCTTTTGCGTGACGGATGGCCTGGTCGCCACGCCCGACCGCAACGTGCTCGAGGGCATCAGCCGACTCTCGGCGATCGATCTCTGCCGCGAGATGGGACTCGGCTGCGGGCTGCGCCGAGTGCCGGTGGGCGAATTGCTCGAGGCCGACGAGGTCTTCGTGACCAGCACAGCCGGCGGCGTCATACCTGTGACGCGGCTCGATAGCCGCATTCTGGGCAACGACCGGCCGGGGCCCGTCACGGAACGGCTGCGCGAAGCCTATTGGCTGAAGCGCCGCAAGGGCTGGCATGCCGAGCCTGTCGACTATGCGAGCGCGCAGCCTCGGTAAGCGGGAGGGTGGCCTGCAACAAGTTCATCACAGGAGGGTCGGACAATGAAACTGGCAAACAGGCTTGCGATCACGGCGGGGCTGGCCGCTGTGGCGCTGACGATGGGCTGGGGCGCCGCGCAGGCTCAGGTGACGAGCGTGACACTCGATGCGGTGAAGAAGCGGGGCCAACTCATCTGCGGCATCGACACCGGCATTCCCGGCTACGCCTACCAGGACACATCCGGCGAGTGGCAGGGACTCGACGTCGCTCTGTGTCGGGCGCTCGCCGATGCCATCCTCGGCGCGCCCAACAAGGTCAAGTTCATTGGCCTCACCTCCAAGGAGCGCTTCTCGGTCCTGAAATCGGGCGAGATCGATGTGCTCATCCGCGATTCCGAGCACAGCTTCACCCGCAACACCTCG
>JAFAME010000330.1 GCA_019233695.1 Methylobacteriaceae bacterium | reverse complement strand
TCGCCGGCTTTGCGGTGGCGGCCGTGATCGGCCTGGTCAACGGCTTCGTCATCGCCTATCTGCGGGTCTCCCCGATCCTTGCCACGCTTGGAACGATGACGGCGTGCAAAGGCATCGCCATCGGCATAACGCATGGCAACGTCATCTCCGGCTTTCCCGACCCGATCGTCTTCATCGGCAACGGCACCGTCTTCGGCGTGCCCTTTGCCCTTGTCGTATTCGCGCTGTGCGCGCTTCCCGTGGCAGTCCTGCTCAACCGCTCGCCGTTCGGCTCCAAGGTCTACATGATCGGCTCAAACGAGCAGGCGACACGCTATTCCGGCGTCGCGACGCGTCAGGTGCTGCTGAAGGTCTATCTCCTGTCGAGCCTGCTCGCGGCGGCGGCCGCCGTCGTCATGATGGCACGCTTCAATTCGGCCAACGCGTCCTATGGAGAGAGCTATCTCCTCGTCAGCATTCTGGCGGCCGTGCTCGGCGGCGTCGATCCCTTCGGCGGCTTCGGCAAGGTCGGTGGGCTTGTCCTTGCCCTTGTCATCCTGCAGGTCGTCTCGTCGGCGTTCAATCTCCTCAATTTCAGCCAGTTCCTCACTCTGGCGATCTGGGGCGGCATCCTGATCGCAGTCACGGCAGTGTCGTTCCTGCGCGGCGTGCTGCGCGGCAGTTGAGCTGGTGCCGGCAAGCCGGAGCGCGGATGAATTTTGCTGAGATATTCGCCGCCTCCGTAGAGTGACGCTGATGAGCGCCACAGAGCCCCTTATTGCCGTTCTCGACCTCGGCAAGACGAACCTCAAAGTCCTCCTCGCCACGCCCGACGGCGAGCCGGTGGACCGGATCGCGGCCGCCAACGACGCCACGCGGTCGCAGCCCTATCTCGCCTACGATCTCGATCGCCTCGAAGCGTTCTTTCTCGACGCCCTTGCCGAACTGGCGCAACGCCATGCCATCGCGGCGGTCGTCGCCACAGCGCATGGCTGCGCGGCCGTGCTCGTTGACGAGACCGGCCCGGTCCTGCCGATGATGGACTACGAAGCGCCCTCCCCTGCGTGGCTCGACGCCGCTTACGCCGAGGAGGGTCCCGACTACCGTGAAGTGTTCTGCCCGGTCAGCGCCGGGGTGCTGCGCGCCGCCCAGCAGCTGATGTGGCAGGAACGGGAGTTTCCCGAGTCTGTCTCGCGCGCCCGCCACTATCTGATGGCTGCGCAATACTTCGCCTGGCGCCTCGGCGGACGGCCGGCAACCGAGATTTCGCAGATTGCCGCGCAGAACCACCTCTGGGCGCCGCTCGCGGGCGGATTCTCCTCGATCGTGACGCGCCGGGGATGGCAGCGGCTGCTGCCCCCTTTCGCCAAGGCGGGCGAAGTGCTCGGAACGATCGCACCGACGGTCGCGGCGCGCACCGGCCTTGCACCGCAGACGCACGTGCTGTGCGGTGTCCACGATTCGAACGCCAACCTCTATCGCTACAAGGCGGCGGGGATGGCCGAGGCGACGATCCTCTCGACCGGCACCTGGATGATCGGCTTCAGCCGTGCCAGGCCGCTCGCGACGCTCGAGCCGGGACGCGCCATGGTCGCCAACGTCGATGTCGACGGCGAGCCGATCGCCTCGACCCTCACGATGACCGGTCGTGAATATGCAGTCCTTGCAGGAGAGGCGAGCGCGGCTGACGAGGAGGCGCTTGCCGCGACGCGCCACCTGATCGAGCGCCGGACCTTCGCCCTGCCCTCCTTCGTCGAGGATGACGGGGCCTTTCCCGGCCGCGCCAGCCGCGGCCGAATTCTCGGGCCGCCGCCGGAAACCCCCGCCGAGAAACAGGCGCTCGCGTCGCTCTACGCCGCCTTCTATGCCGATTTCTGCCTCTCGGCGCTCGAATCGGGAGCGCCGGTCGTCATCGACGGCGGCTTTGCCGCAAACCTGGTCTTCGGCCGCCTCTTGGCCGCGCTGCGGCCTGAGGCGCAGGTCCTCGTGAGCCGTTCGCGCGAGGGCACCGCGCTCGGCGCGGCCCTTTTGTGGAAGCGCTTCGAGCGGCGCCAACCCGTGACGAGCGTTGCGCTCGACCCGGTCTCGCCCTATCCCGTCCCCGGATTGGCCGCTGCGGCGCGCGTGTGGGCGCGGCTCGCGGCCGAGTGACTTTCCCTTGGAGCAAACGACCCATGAACGCGATCGCTGACCATGACCTGCGCGCCGGCATCGTCATGACGTGCCGCGAGATCAACCGGACTGGCCTCAATCAGGGCACCTCGGGCAATGTCTCGCATCGCATCGAGGGCGGCATGCTGATCACGCCGACGAGCCTGCCCTACGACCGCATGACGCCGGGCGACATCGTACCCATGTCATTTGATGCCACCTACGAGGGCCGTCATCGCCCCTCCTCGGAATGGCGGTTCCATCGCGACATCCTGAAGGCGCGCGAGGACGTGAACGTCGTGCTCCATACCCATTCGGTGTTCTGCACCACGCTTGCGGTGCACGAGCGCGGCATCCCGGCCTTCCACTACATGATCGCGGTCGCCGGCGGGAACGACATCCGCTGTTCGCCCTATGTCTGCTTCGGGACACAGGAACTCTCCGACCGGGCGCTTGCCGCGCTCGAAGGCCGCTATGCCTGCCTTCTCGGCCACCACGGGCTGATCGTCGTCGCCAAGACATTCGAGCGGGCGCTGTGGCTTGCCGTCGAAGTCGAGACGCTTGCCAAGATGTATGTGCATGCGCTGGCGATCGGCGAGCCGCCGCGCCTCAGCGACGCTGAGATGGCGCAGGTGCACGAGCAGATCCGCCGTATGAGCTACGGCCAGGCGCCCGATCTCGATGAAGTCAGCGACACGCCGCGGGTGATCGCAAGCGGAGGGTAGCTCGGCCTATCCATCATGGGCATGGATGCAAGCATCTCGAATCTGCTCGTATAAAACATAGCATACTCAATTACTTGTGCCTTGCTGTAGAGTAGCGAAATCGCTAGACTTGCATCGCTGGAGCAGGCAAGGAACGAGGAAATGGCTGACGATCTGATGTTGCAGATTCTCCGAGGCCTGCAGGGCGACATGGCCGAGATCCGGCACGATGTGGCCACCCTCAAGCAGGATTTGGCCACCGTCAAGCAGGACGTGGCTACGTTGAAGGTGAACAACAATATACTCGTTCAGGATGGCCGCATGATCCGTGCGGCCCTCGCCGACATTGGCAAGACGCGGGTCAGCGCCGGCGAGATCGAGGCAATGCATGCCGATATCAATGGCCTGATGGAGCGCGTAGCAGCGCTCGAATCGCGAGCTCCATGAGAAGGCGCAGCGCGCGCTTTCTGCCAGAAGAATTTCGGGACCTGCCTTTAGGTTCATGTGCAGCAACGGTGAGGTGGCTACCGCCGACTGCCCACTGCCGACTCCCCTTTTCACCCCCGCACCGCCCCCGCCGTCAGCCCGGTCACCAGATAGCGCTGCAGGAAGGCAAAGAAGATACACACCGGGATCAGCGCCAGGACCGAGGCGGCCATCATCTGTCCCCAGTCGACGGCGAACTTGCCGATGAAGGTCAGGAGCCCGACCGCAAAGGTCTTCTTGCTCTCCTGATTGATCAGCATCAGCGCGAAGAGGAGCTCGCTCCAGGCGGCCGTGAACACGAAGCCGAGCGTCGCGCCCATCCCCGGCAAAGTGAGCGGCAGGACGATGCGGCGGAGCGCCGTAAACCGCGTGCAGCCATCGATCATCGCTGCGTCTTCGAGTTCGCGCGGCACGCCGTCGAAGAACGAGCGCATGAGGAAGGTGGCAAAGGCGATGTTGAAGGCGGTGTAGATGATGATGAGGCCGATCAGGCTGTCGGTGAGGCCGATCTGCCCCATGACGCGATAGATCGGCGGGATGACCATCACCAGCGGAAAGGTCTGCGTCAGAAGCAGCAGGAATCCGACCGTGGCCTTGCCTTGGAAGCGAAACCGGGAGAGGGCGTAACCTGCTGCAGAGGCAATGAGGGTGACGATGACCGCCGTCCCGACCGAGACGGTCACGCTGTTCAGAAAATAGTGCGGGAAATCGGTCTCGCTCAGGACCCGCCCATAGTTGGCAAGCGTCGTCGACGACGGCCAAGCCGTGATCCCCTCGCGATAGAGGAGCTCGCCCGGCGTGACCGAAATCTTCAGCGTCCAATAGATCGGAAAGAGCGCGAAGCCTACATAAAGTGCAATGGCACCATAGACGCCAGCTTCGGCGAGCCCGCGACGGACGGCGGAACGGCCGGCGATCATGCTTCGGCCTCCGGCGTTGCCCGGCGCCGCATGTAGAGCAGCCCGGCGGCATAAAGCACAAGCAGCACGAGGAGCAAGGAGGCGACGGCCGACGCGTATCCCTTGTCGAGGGACTTGAACGCGGTGACGTAGATGTAGGTCGCGACCGTCTCGGTCGACCCCGCGGGACCGCCCGCCGTCATGACGTAGATGAGATCGGCGAGCGTCGCGATCCAGATCGTGCGCAGCATCACCGTGATGGCGATGGTCGAGGCCAGGAACGGCAGAGTCACCTTGGTGAAGCCTTGCCAGGCGCTGGCGCCGTCGATGGCTGCAGCCTCATAGAGCTCGCCCGGGATCGACTTCAGCGCCGCCAGGAGCGTGATGGCGAAAAACGGGATCCCGAACCAGACATTGGCGATGATCGGGCCCCACATGGCGGTCGCCGGATCGGAGAGGATGTTCCTCGGCTCGCTCATCAAGCCCACGGCATGGAGCCAGTGCGGCACCGGCCCGACGACCGGATTGAAGAGCCAAGCCCAGGTGAGGCCAGAGAGGAACGTCGGCACGGCCCACGGCAGGAATACGAGAGCCTGGACCACACGCCGGCCGAAGAAGGGCCGATTGAGAAGGAGGGCGAGGCCGAGGCCGAGGAAAAATTGGAAGAAGACGCTGCCTGCGGTCCACAGCACCGTATTCCAGAGCGCCAGCCGTAGCTCCGGGTCGGAAAGCATCGTCTGGTATTGTTCGAGGCCGACGAATTCGGAACGGAAGGCGGAGAATTTGCGCAGCGAATAGCCGATGCCGATGATCACCGGAACGACGAGCACCAGCGCAATCATCACGAGCGCCGGACTGAGGTAGAACCAAGGCTCGAGAAGATCGCCCAGCCGCCGGCGCGGCGGAGAACGCACGTCGGACGTCAGGGAGGAGATCGCGACCATCTCAGGTCGTGCGCGCCCTTCTCCCGCTCGTGGGAGAAGGTGTCCGGCGGAGCCGGACGGATGAGGGCCCGCGCCACCCCACTCCGGCCCGCGGAGGATGCTCTCTTGAAGTTCCGTTCTGCTTTCGAAGCATCGCTGGGGCTCGACCGCCCTCATCCGTCGTCGCTTCGCGCCGACACCTTCTCCCGCGGAGCGGGAGAAGGTGCGCGACGACCTTATTTCTTCTTCGCCATATAGGCCTGCTGCTCCTTGTTCAGGAACGCCGCCCATTCATTGGCCACATCCTGCGCCGTCCGCTGGCCAAGCAGCACCTGCTGGTAGGCCTTCGGCACCATCTGGTCATAGAACACGCCGAGGTTTTCGAGGTAGGTCGGCGGCACCACGAGGACGAAGTGCTCGGCGTCCTTGAGCTCGGTGAACCAGCCGGCAAACTGGTCGGTCTTGAAGAACGCGTCCTGGTCGGCGCCGTTGTGGATCGGAATCACGCCGACGAACTTGGACCATTCGATATTGTTCTTCGGCGACGTCAGGAACGCGATGACCTTCCAGGCCTCGGGCTTCACCTTCGAGTTCGAAAACATCGCCCAGCCGGAATAGCCAAGGGAGGGAAACGCTTTGCCGGCGGGTCCGAGCGGCATCGGGGCGACGGCAAAGTCGCTCGGATCCATCTTCTCCTTGATGCCGATGAGTGCATCGGGGTCCTGGTCGAGCATGGCGCAGGCGCCGGAATAGAAGCCGGCAACGATCTCGTTGAAGCCCCAGCCGACGCTGTCCTTGGGCGCAGCGCCCGACTTGTAGAGGTCGGCGAGCATCTGCAGGCCCTTGACCGCACCGGGCTCGTTGAAGATCGAGGTGCCGTCGGCGTTGAAATAGCCGGGCTTGCCGTCATAGGTATCCATGAAGATCTGGATGCCGCCGAAGGCGCCCGCCGCGCCGCGCAGGCAATAGCCGGTCTTGCCGTTGCCGAGCGCTGCGATCTTGTTGGCATCGGCGACGAAGTCGTCGACGGTCTTGGGCGGCCCGCCGATGCCCGCCTGCTGGAACAACTTCTTGTTCCAGAAGAGCGCGCGGATGTAATAGCCGTAAGGCACCATGTACGGCTTGCCATTGACGGTCGAGCCGAGCTCTTTGGCGCGGTCACCTAGCGTGGCGTAGTCCGGCCAGTCCTTGAAGTATGAGGTCAGGTCCTCAAGCTGGCCGTTCGAGCCGTAGAGCCCCACCCAGCGTTCCGGCATCTCGACGATGTCGGGCGTGTCGCCGGCCTGCACCATGGTGAGGAATTTCTCGAACGCCTGCCCCCAGGGCAGCGAGATCAGCTCGACCTTGGTGCCGGGATTGGCCTGCTCGAATTCAGCGAACTGCTTCTTGAGGAAGTCGGTGCGCGGCGGGCTGGTGATCACCTCGACCACCCGCACGGTGGCCGCCTCGGCCTGCGCCGACAGGATCAGGCCCGTCGCCGCGCCGATCAGATATGTCGTCCATCGCATCTCCATCCTCCCTGCTGTCAAATTGAGTTTTTCGGTGGTCCGAATCCTGTTATGTCATCGCGGCCGAAGCGAAGCGGAGAGCCGGGATCTGGCACCGGATCCCGGATAGCCGCAAGGGCTGCTTCCGGGATGACAAGCAATCGGTTTCGTGGAACCATTGTCCAGATCAGGATCCAGTCAGCGTCGCGCCGTGTCTAAGGCTCTGGCAAGGTCGGCCCAGAGGTCTTCGGTGTCCTCGTGTCCGACCGAGATGCGGATGGTGCGCGGCGACACCCCAAATGCCACTTGCGCGTTCAGCTTCGGTGTTTGCGCCATCGAGGCCTGAACCGGCACGGCGAGACTTTCATGTCCGCCCCAGCTGACCCCGAGCTTGAAATATCTGAGCGCATCGACAAGGGCCGCAATGTCGATCGCCTCGCCGACCTCGAACGAGAAAAGCCCCGAAAATCCCAGGAGCGTGCGGCGGCCGGGATGGTTTGAAAACGCCGGATGATGGACGGCGACGACCTGCGGGTGCCCCTTCAATCGTTCGGCGAGCGTGACGGCGCTCTTCTCGTGGGCGCGCATGCGCAGGGGCAGCGTGCGCAAGCCCCGCAGCAGGAGCCAGGCTTCGAACGGCGAGAGCTTGGCGCCGAGATAGGAATAGGTCTCGGCATTGATGCGCCCGACTAGGGCGGCCGAGCCCGCCACGATTCCCGCGACCGTGTCGCTGTGGCCACCGATGTATTTCGAAGCTGAATGGAGGACGAGGTCGATTCCGTGGCGCAGCGGCTGCTGGAAGAGCGGCGTTGCCCACGAATTGTCGATGATGGTGACGACGCCGGCAGCCCGCGCAAGCGTTGCGATCCGCTCAAGATCCTGCACCTCGAAGACCATCGAGGTCGGGCTCTCGAGATAGAGGAGGCTCGCGCCAGGAAGGGCGGCGGCTACGGCATCGGCATCCGCGCCATCGACGTAGTCGACGGAAATGCTCAGCCGGCGGCAGAGCTGTTGGAACAGACGGTAGGTGTCCGGATAGACGTGCCGCACGGCAACCACGCGGCTGCCGGCGCCGGCAAACGCAAGCACGGTGGCGCTGATGGCGCCCATGCCGGAGGAAAAGGCGCGCGCTGCTTCGGCGCCTTCGAGAGCCGCCAGGCGCTCCTCGAAGTGCCTGACGGTCGGATTGTCGCCGCGACTGTAGATCGGCCGGCGCACACGGCCGGCAAACGCATCCTCCATGTCGCGGTAGGACGCAAACGTGAACAGCGAAGTCTGGAAGATCGGCGGCACGACCGGATCGCCGGAGAAGCGCTCGTCATGGGCAAGTATCGTTGCCGCACGGGCGAAAACCGCCTCCCGTTCGTTGACGCCGTCAAGCACGCCAAGGGCTCCTCGGGTCGCTTCTCATGCCGACCGCATCTACCAAACAAACGCCGCCTCAGCCTGAGGGGCACCCTCCGTCCCGACCTACCCTTGTCCAAGCGCGCCTCACGATGCAACCTCTTTCGACGGTGCGCGCGAAAAAAGCCTCGGCTCCGGCTCGTTTTGGAGCTGCAGGATGCCATCGCCCTCAAACAGCAGATCGATCTCGATGCGCCGATGGGTCTCGTGCCTCGACGTCTGCGTCGAGAGCGGCAGCGGCAGCACCGCGGCAATCACGGTCTGCCCTGCGGCCACTTCGACGTGACCGCTGACCCCCATCTCCTCGGGCGTTCCCTTTCCCAGGTGATGCTCGAAAGGGATGGTCCGCAGATATACCTTATAGCTTAGTCGCCCGCGCGGACTTGGCCGCGCCAGCAGCAGATTGAAGCCGCTGACCCCGTCCGCTTCATTGGTGCGGGAATGGAAGCTTACCGGGAAGGGAGCAACGGAAAAGAACGGCGGCGCGACGTAGATGCGATAGAGCGCATCAAGCTGCTGGGCATCAAAAAAGGTGCCAAAGGAGGGATGCGGGGAGAACTGCACGGTCGCCCAGGTCGGATTTTCTGCCTCGAATTTGCGGGCCGCGTGCAGCACCCCATAATCATAGTAGTTGTCGAGGATGATGACCCCACCGGGCTGCAGGCATCGCGCCGCCGAGAGAAGATCAAAGAGCGCGAACTCGTGCTCGTGATTTCCGTCGATGAACACGAAGTCGGGCCGCGCCGGTGCTCCACCCGCGGCCGCCAGCTCGCGGGCCTGTTCGAGCGCCATGAACATTTCCATCGAATTGACCGGACGGAACTCGGTCACCTTCCGCCAGCCCTCCGGCCATCCGGCGATGATCCCAGGGGCGCGCTCGGCGCCAAAGGGATCGATCGTGAGGAAGGCCCCCGAGCCGTTGGCGCTGAGGGCACGGGCGAAAATCTCCGCGGTTCCCGCGAACAAAGTGCCGATCTCGACGGCAAAGCGCGGCTTCAGGCCGCGCAGCATCATATAGAGGAGTGCCCGAAAGTTCAGCTGGGTCAGGGAGGTCTTCGGATAGTCCTGAAACCGGCGACGGAATTCCTGGTATTCCGCCGTCCCCAGCAGCGCCGGAAAAACGATCTGCGGCGCAACGTCGGTTGGAAATGGCGGCAGGGGCAGGCTTTCGAGCTCCGCATCCGTCAACATCCGATCCATGTTCTCCAAGTCATCCCACCTGTCTTGTTTGACGCCCGGCCGCAGTCGCTCAACCAACCAGACGAGTGACTTTGCGCATCAGGGTTGGACGATCCTCGTTCCTGACTTCGGCCTGCGGGAGGTCGCCTTTGTCGCTACTTAATCGGAGTTAGTCAGGGTGAAGTCGATACCCGTCGTCAATATGCCCGAAGCCAAATCCAATTTGTCGCGTCTCGTCGATGCCGACGTCGAACAGATCACGGCGGTGTTTCGCGACGATGACGAATGAGGTTGCCGCTCGACGCGTACGTGGCGATTTGGGCGCTTGCCTCTCCACAGTTGATCCCAAAGGCGGTGCGCGATCTGATCGCCGAGAGCGGAACGCAATCTGTGTCTCCGCAGTCAGCATTCGGGAGATTGCGATCAAACATTCGAGAGGAAAACGGAATGCGCCGCTCTTTTCCGGCGTCGATGCTGTACCGCATTTCAAAGAGGCTGGCTATCTTCTGCTCCTATCACCCCGGAGCACGCTGCGGAGGCCGAGGCGCTGCCTCACCTCTCAATTCCGACCCTTCGACCCGCTGAGGAATGGCCGCCCCAAGACCACTCGTCGCTGGCCCGGTGCTTCATCACAGGGCAAGATTTGACAATTGCGCGGTAATCGTCTTACCAATCGGCCATCTGCTGCGGCGACAAGCCAGGCAAAGCGTCCAGGCGACATGCTGGCGCTCCAGGGAGGGAAGGTGATGGACGGGTCGGCGGCCGAGGCGCGCCCGCGCGTGGCCCGTCATGTCATGGCCGCCGAGCAGATCGGCCGACGCATTGTTTCGGGTGAGCTCATCCCGGGCATTGCCCTGCCGAATTCCACTCTGCTGGCCCGCGAACTCTCCGTCTCACGCCCGGCCATGCGCGAAGCGATCAAGCTGCTCGCCGGCAAGGGGCTCGTCGAGTCGGCACCACGGCGCGGCACGGTGGTGCGCCCCCGCGCGGCGTGGAACCGGCTCGATGCCGACGTCCTCAGCTGGCAGATGAGCGAAGCGCCGAATGCCGCGCTCGTACGCGACCTCTTCGAACTGCGCCGCATCATCGAACCCGAAGCTGCCGCCTTCGCGGCGCTCCGAGCCACCGCCGGGCGGCTGTCGGAAGTCGAGCGCGCCCTGCATGTGATGGAAAGTACGGCCACGACATCGGCCGTTTCGATCCGTGCGGATGTCGCGTTTCACCAATCGGTGCTGATGGCGTCCGGCAACGATTTTCTTGCCTCCTTCGCGCCGGCGATCGAGACCTCGCTTGCCATCACCTTCGGTTTCCAGCGCCGCCATTGCCCCGGCAGCAGCCATTTCGTCCCCGACCATCGCGCCATCTTCGACGCGATCCGGCGTGGCGATCCGGATGCCGCCCGGGTGGCAGTGCGCGCCCTCCTGACCCAGGCGGAGGCCGATGCGATGCAAGGGCTGAAGCTCAGGGAGAGCGCGCCGTGAGCGGGGCAGCACCGGCCATGACCGCTGCCGCAGCAGATTTCGTCGATATCGTGCGGCTCGAGGGCGTGCAGAAATATTTCGGCGCGGTGCACGCGCTGAAAAACATCAATCTTGCCGTCGGCCGCAATGAGATCGTCGGCCTGATCGGCGACAACGGCGCGGGCAAGTCGACGCTCATCAAGACGATAACGGGCGTGTTCCGCCCGACTTCGGGGCGCGTCTTCATCCGCGACAGGGAAATCGACTTGACCGCCTATTCGGTCGGCAAGGCGCACGATCTCTCCATCGAGACGGTTTATCAGGACAAGTCGCTCGGCGAAAAGCAGCCGCTATGGCGCAACTTCTTCGTGGGCCGGCAGATCACCAATCGTTTCGGCTTCATCAACGTCAAGAAGGAAAAGGAGATCGCCTCGCAGATCCTGTTGAATACGATCGGCTTCCGCGGTGTCGGGCTCACCGTCGATTCCACCGTCCAGACGCTTTCGGGCGGCGAACGCCAAGGCATCTCGATCGGCCGGGCGATGCATTTCAATTCCGATCTCATCATTCTCGACGAGCCGACGGCCGCCCTCGGGGTCAAGGAGGTACGCAAGGTCCTCGACTTCGTTCGCCGGATCAAGGCGTCCGGCCGCGCCTCGATCTACATCGAGCACAATCTGGCGCACGTCCATGAAGTCGCCGACCGGCTGATCGTGCTCGATCGCGGCGAGATCATCACCGAGATCCGTCCGAAGGACATGACGGTCGTCGAACTCACCGAATATCTCGTCGATCTGCAGCACAGGCGCTAAGGCAAGCCTATGGCGACCTCACCAAGATCTCGTGCGCCGATCCGGATCGAAGGCCTGCCGATCATCGTCGTGTCGATCCTGATCATCGGCGTCTTCATGTACACGGCGCCGAGCGTATTCCTGCGGCCGGAGATCTATACGACGACATTGTTGTCGACGGTCCCCCCGATCGTCCTGCTGGCCACCGGCCTGACATTCGTCATCGGCGCCGGGGAGATCGACCTCTCTTTTCCTTCCGTTATCGGCTTTTCCGGCTGCGCCTTCGCCATCCTGTTCAAGGAATACCAGCTCGGATGGATCGCCGTCATTGCCGCTTTTGCGGCCGGCATCCTGATCGGCTTCATCAACGGCGTGCTCGTCGCCAAGGTCGGAATTCCGTCCTTCATTGCGACACTCGGCACGAGCTTCTTCTGGAACGGGATGGCGACCTACTGGTCCGGCGGCAAGTCCTACGCGCTGCGCGGAGTGGAGGACAGCAGCGTCTGGCAGGTCATCGTCGGCCGGCTGCCGATCGGCGATCCTTCGACCTACGCCTGGTACACGCAAATCTCGGTGCAGTCGATCTGGGCCGCCCTCATCGTGGTGTTCCTGTGGTTCATCCTGAACCGCCACCGTTTCGGCGAGCACATCCTCTTCATCGGCGATTCGAACGACGTCTCGCGCGTCGTCGGCATCAACGTCGATCGCGAAAAGATCAAGCTTTTCACGCTGATGGGTGCACTCGCCGCGGTCGCCGCCGTCATGCTGACGCTGGAAGACCGCAACTATTACGGCAATCAGGGCCAGGGCTATCTGCTCGTCGCCATCGCCTCGGTGCTGATCGGCGGCACGTCGATTTTCGGCGGCAAGGCGACGATCGTCGGAACGGTGTTCGGCGCCATCATCATCTATCTGATGCAGCCCGGCCTGGTCGCAGCGGGGGCGACGGCCGAGACGGTCCAGATCATGCGCGGCCTGGTGTTCCTCATGTCGGTCGTCTTCTACCTGTTCATGGAGGAGCCGGCCCGCCGCCGCGCGCTCCTTTCCAGGTTCAGGATCAAACCGAGTTCCGGTCCGGTTCGTCCGGCCGGCGAGCGCCCAGCACAGCCGACGCATGGGCCCTGACGAGGGGTGAGGACCCCAACACACGGAGGAAACGATGAAACATACGCATGCTCTTCTCGCCGGGGCCGCGGCCCTGGCCCTGATCGCTGCCACGGCAGGCGCGGGTGCGGCCGATGCGCCCGGCAAGGGGATCACGATCTACATGCAGATGGGCGGCAACCCCGGCGACGGCGCCACGCTTGCCCGCCAGACCGGGGCGGCAGCTGCCGCCGCGGCGCTTGGCATCGACAAGCTCAATGCCCAATTCTCCGCCTGGGCGCCCGAAACCATGATCGCCCAATTCAAGGAGGCGTTGGCCGCCAAGCCCTCCTGCATCGTCATCATGGGCCATCCGGGCTCCGACGCCTTTGCTCCCCTCGTCAAGCAGGCGGTCGATCAGGGCATCGTCGTCACCGACGGCAATTCGCCGCTGAGTCCGCTGCAGAAGCAATATGGACCCCAGGGCTTCGGCTATGCGGGCGTCGACCTTTATGCCGGCGGCACGCTGACCGCGCAGAACATGATCGCCGACGGCAAGCTCAAGGCGGGTGACGAAGCCATGGTCTATGGCGTCTTCAGCCAAGCCGAGCGGGGGCTGTCGGAGAAAGGCCTTGCCGATACGCTCGAAAAGGCCGGGTTGAAGGTCGACCGCCTGGAGATCACCCAGGAAGCCAATTCCGACGCCTCGCTCGCGGTGCCCATCCTGACCGCCTATGTGCAGGCCCATCCGAACCTGAAGGCGATCGGCACCCAGCATGGCGGCATCACCGGCATCCTCGCCGATGTGCTGAAAAAGGCGGGCAAGAAGCCGGGCGACGTTACGGTCGGCGGCATCGATCTCGCACCCTCCACCATCGACGGCCTGAAGTCGGGCTATATTTCGGCAACGCTCGACCAGCTGCTGTATCTGCAGGGCTTCGTGCCCGTTCTGCAGTGCGTGTTGACCGCGAAGTACAAAATGCCAGGCCTGAGCCTCAATACCGGCGCCGGCGTGGTGACGCCGCAGTCGATCGGCGGACTGGTCTCACTGATCGAGGGCGGGATTCGCTGAGGCCCGGAAACGTCACGTGTTGCGGGCGGACAACGCCCTGCCCGCAACACCTCGCGCCTGCCGGCGGGCGCGTTCGCGCGCCGCGCCCTATTGCCAAGCGGCCAGCGCGTCGGCGAGCACGCGATCGCCCTGGACGCCTTTTTCGAAGGTGATTTTGGCAACCTTGCCGCTGGCGAGTTCGATCGGCACGTCAAACCAGCCGCGTGATTTGATCAGGTCGAGGTTGTGGGCGACGTTGGTGTCGCCCTGTGCCAGGCCGATGAGGAAGAAATTATCCATGATCGGGACGACGCCGACGCCGGCAAGCTCGTCGCCGGCAGGCGCCTCCTCGCTGCGGAGCTGCGGCACCCTGATCTGCTTGACCCCGGTGATGTCGCTGCCGGGGGCAAAATTGAACCCCACGACGACCGTGTGAGAGGCCTTGAACGCCGGATCGGTATTCTTCTGCAGCACCATGGAGGCCTTGAGCTTGGCCTCGGGTATATCGACGTCGGCGCGCACCGTGACGGCAAGCGGCTGCCCCTGACCGCTGCTCGCGGTGTCGTTGCGCCAGATGACGGTGCCGACATAGGTCTTGACGCGCTGCGGGTCGTCCGGCGCTTCGACCAGCAACGCCGCGCGATAAGCGACGGGTATCGAGGAGGCGACGGGCGGCGCCGAGGGCACGGCGGCGACAGCCGCCGGAGCGGGTGCCGGCGGCGCAGCCTCCGCGGGGGTCGGCGCAGGGGCGGGCGCAGGCGGAGCCGAGGCGGGTGCCGACGCAGCAGCCGGGGGCGTGGTTTCAGGCGATCCCGGGGAGGCCGGCTCAGTCGCGGGCGGGACGGTGCTCTGGGCGGGCGGCGGCGCGGTCTCCGGCAAAGGAACTGGTGCGCTTGCCACGGGCCCCGGCATCGGGGCTGCAGGCGCCGGCGCCGGGGCTGCGGCCGCCGGTGATGGCGGCGCGGCATCGGACGAAGCCGCGGGATTGCCCGGCGGCGGTGCCGGCGGCCGTATCGGCACTGTCGACACCTGGACCGTCGGCACTGGGTTCGTCGGCGCCGCCGGCTTCTCGTCGGCGCGGCCGAGAAGCTTGCCGTTGCCGGCCTCCGGTGCCGCCTGGCTCGGAGGTCCGACCTTCAGCCGGGCAAGATCCTCTGGCCGATCGCGCAGCTTGTAGGCGGTAACGCCGATGACGCCGACGACCGCCACGATGGTAACGAGAAAAATCCAGAACCGGACCTGACCGGATTTCTCTGCGCCTACCTGGGACGCAGCCGGACGACCCGATTCGCCCTGCGGGGCGGGGATGGAGGATGCATGGGGCGGGAGCTGCCGTGCGGCATCCGAGGGGTCGAGTTCGTCGACCGCATCGGACGACACGGAGCCGCTGGGGGCCGCCGCAGCCCGCGCGACGGTCGGCCGGGCAGCCCGTTCGCCTGAGCCTGCGGCGGGCGACATCGCGAGCGGCCTTGCCGTTGGCGCCGTACCCCTGGGCGACATCGGCGGACGAACGGGCGCGGCGCCGTACTCGCGTTCGAGACGGCGCACGGCCTCGTCGAGCGATCTGCTCTCGCGCTCGAGATCCTGTTCCGTCGCGTCCGGCCTTACGCCGCGGAGCTGATTCATCAAGGCCGTTTTGGCGCGGGTGTAGACTGCGCGACGCGCCTCGGGCGTTGAGGTCGGCAAGCCTGCGACGGCCCTTGCCAGCAGTGGATAATAATCAGCCATTTCTGGTCCTGATCATCACTGTCCCCATCCGTCAATCCTGAAACGGGTTGTGAACGAGGATCGTGTCGTCCCGCTCGGGACTGGTCGACAAGAGAGCGACGGGGGCGCCGATCAATTCCTCGATTCGCCACACATATTTTATCGCTTGCGCCGGCAGATCCGCCCAGGATCGCGCTTTGCCCGTGGTTCCCTCCCAGCCTTCGATTGTCTCATAGACCGGCTCGACGCGGGCCTGCGCGGCCTGGCTTGCCGGCAGCCGGTCGATCAACGACTGGTCGAGACGGTATTGCGTGCACACCTTTATGTGCGCGAATCCGTCGAGAATGTCGAGCTTGGTCAAGGCAATGCCGTCAAGTCCCGAGGTTCTCACGACCTGCCGGACCAGCACGGCGTCGAACCAGCCGCAGCGCCGACGTCGACCCGTGTTCACGCCATATTCGTGACCCCGGTCGCCGATCAGCTGGCCAATGTCGTCGTTGAGCTCGGTCGGGAACGGGCCGCCGCCGACCCGCGTCGTATAGGCCTTGGCAATGCCCAGCACGTAGCCGATCGCGCCGGGACCAAGCCCGGAGCCCGTGGCGGCGTTTGCCGCAACCGTGTTGGAGGACGTCACGAACGGATAAGTCCCGTGATCGACATCGAGCAGCGCTCCCTGCGCCCCCTCGAAGAGAATCCGCTTGCCCGCCCGCCGCTCGCGATCGAGAAGATCCCAGACCGCACACATGAACGGCAGCACCCGCCCCGCCACCGACAATAGTTCGTCCCGTACGGCCGACGGTGCGATTTCCTCCAGTCCGAGGCCGCGCCGCAGCGGGTTGTGGTGGGCGAGAAGCCGTTCGATCTTGTCGTCAAGCGTAGCCGGTTCTGCGAGATCCATCAACCGGATCGCGCGGCGGCCTGCCTTGTCCTCGTAGGCGGGGCCAATGCCGCGCCGCGTCGTGCCGATCTTGGTGCCGGCATTCGAGCTCTCGCGGTAGGCGTCGAGCTCGCGGTGGAGGGCAAGGATCAGAGTCGCGTTCTCGGCAATCTTGAGGTTTTGGGGCGTGATCTCGACGCCGTCGGCCTCAAGCTTGGCGATTTCAGCGACGAGATGATGCGGATCAAGCACGACGCCGTTGCCGATGACGGAGAGCTTGCCCGGTCGCACGATGCCGGCGGGCAGGAGCGCGAGCTTGTAGACCTTGCCGTCGACGACGAGCGTGTGCCCGGCATTGTGACCGCCCTGGAAGCGAACGACGACGTCGGCCTCGACCGAGAGCCAGTCGACGATCTTCCCCTTGCCCTCGTCGCCCCATTGGGCGCCGACCACGACGACGTTCGCCATATCGACCGATCGCTACCGGGGGCGCGGCAAGGCCGCCACCCATGCACCGCGCAAAGCGGCTTCAGAGCCGCGCGGTTCGCCGCCGGCCGCGATCGGTTACTAACCACTAGAGGCGCCTGCGTAAAGCGCGGACGCGAGCTCTACGCGGCAAGTCCATGGGGCGATTGTTGCCGCCCGCCGACCTCAGCGCAAGGCGAGCGGGGCATCTTCGAACACGACCTCCCGATCGGCGGGCCACCGCATCCGGTAGGCGAGATGGACCTCCTTGGTCTCGTTCGGCTGCACCACATAGGTCCAGCCCATCACGCCGCGCTTGTCGCCGATCATCTTCTCAGTCGGCGGCGTGGTGGCCGGGAGCTGCTCGACGACGATGGTGGTTGTCTCCGAGAACGGGATCCGGTCGATGATGCCGACCTTGATCGGGAAATCGTGGAGGTTCTTCACGGTCGTCTTGAACTCGTCGGCTTCGGTCTTGTTGGTTCCGATCCAATAAGGGTCGTTCTCTTTCCGCTTCACTGGAACGCGGGCGACCTTCACGCGATCGTCCGCGCCGAATCCGAGCTCGAGATTGTCGCCCGGCGCCACGAGGCCGATCTGGCCGACGCCGACGAAGGTGCCGTCGCGCAGAAGGGAAACCTGCCCTGGAAGAAGCGGCGCGTCGCCCTCGTTGGCGATGCCGGCATCGAGATAGGCGGTCGGATCGAGCGCCGGCACCGTCTTGACGACGAGCGACGGACTGAGCGTCTGCGAGCCGAGAAGGAACGACTTCTGCGATCCGTCGCTCGGAACGGTGATGCGCCCCGGCACCCTGAAGCTTGCCTCGTAGGCTCCGGCATCGAGCGCCGATTTGATCTCGGCGGCGGCCTTGGCCTCCGGAACGGCCATCGGCATGCCAAGCGGCGGCGGCGGGGCCTTCAGCGCGTCGCGTTCCCTGCCCGCCTCCTTCCTGAAGCCACCGCCGAGCGACGGCGCCGCATCGAAGGCCGCCGGCGGCTCGGCGAAGGCGATCTGCTTGGGCTGAATGTCGGGCACGGCCGTCCCGCGGTTCGTGCTCACGGTCGAGACGCTCAGCGAAACATCGTCCCACGCTTCGCCGGTGCGCTGCGCAACCGCGGCGCGCCGGACGAGTTCGAGCGAGGCCTGCTTCGACTGGCTGCCCGTATCAAGCCGCGCGTCATAGAGCGGCTGCCAGCTGGCTCCGGCGACGCGGTAGGTCAGCTTGACGACGGCCTCCAGGGCCGCATCCGTCTCGAGGGCAACCGTGACGTCGCGGGCCGGGCCGGTCTTGGCCGCGGGCTGCTGGCGCGACTCTTCGAGACCCCTGATCTCCTCGTCGAGGTCGCGCGCCTTCGTCTGGGTCGAGCGGAGGTCGTCGCCGACCTTCGTCAGGGCGGCGCCGACGGCCTCCCAGGCCGCATCCCACTGAACGATGTCGAGCGGCTTGCCGTCGGCCGACAGCTTCTCCGGACCCGTCTGGGCAAACCGCAGGATCATCGCCTTCTTGCCTTGCAGCGCCTCGATTGCGACCTGCAGGGCTTCGCGCTCGGAGCGCAGGGATTTGATGCGCGCATCGAGCGTAGTGTCGGGGTTGGCCTCGGCCGGCGCCACGCGGGTCTCGACCGAGCCGATCGTCAGCTTGCCCGGGGCCTCGCCCTCGACGCGCAGCGAGGCCGGGTCAAGATCGATTGGCAACCCCTTGAACACCAGGGTCGTGGCGCCTGCAGGCAAGTCGATGTTTGCCACTCGGGTGACCGCTGCCGCCTCCGGATAGACGATCACCGCATCGATTTTCGAGCTCGCCGGCATCTCGGCAGCGAGCGCCGGCGACGCCGCGACAAGAGCAAGGCAGGAAACGGTCAGAGCGGCCAAACGCATGGGATCCCTCCTGGCGTGACAAGCTTCAGCGCGACTTTCAGCCCGGGATTCCGGTTTCATTTGGACCGCCGGCGGGCAAAAAACGCACCGCCGACCGGATTCAAGCTCTGTTTCGCCTCGATTTTTCCGGTCGGACACGATGCGCGAGCCAGTTGCGAATCTCGGTAAGGCGCGCCTGCGCATCGAGGATTTCCGGCTGGATGCCAAGCCGCCAGGCGATGTCGTGGCGCGTCTTGTCCGCATCGAGAGCACGGAGATCGGCGCAATACTTGTCGACGTCCGTTTCGCAGCGGAAGAAACCTCGCTGCACGAGAACGCCGCCCGTACGCTGCAGGACGGCGGCGATCTCGCTCAGCGCGTATTCCGGATGATATTGGACGCCCCAGAACGTGCCGCCGCCATGGCGGATTTCCGCCGCCTGGACGGCCGACATGGCGTTGGCGGCCAGGATGTCGGTTTCACCGGGAATGACGGCAACGATGTCGTCATGCGAACACGGCGCATCGAAGGCCGCAGGTCTGCCCTCGAGCAGCGGATGCCCGCGTCCGGCGTCCGTCAAAGCGATGTTGCGGGCAATGCCGGCTTCGCGGCCCTGCGGGTTCCTGATGATCGTGGCCCCTGCCGCGGCGCTGGCAACCTGCAGGCCCCAGCACGAGCCGAAGAACGGGGTGCGGGCGCCGAAGATCGTCCGCGCCAGGTCGAGTTGGCGCCGCACCGCGGGACCGTCGTTGTAGATATTGAGGGACGAGCCGGTGAGCGCCACGCCGTCGTAGCTCTCGATCCCGGCGCCGTCCGGCAGATTGGCGCCCTGATCCGCCGGGAAGCAGATTTCGCACAGCGCATCGGTCGCTAGTCCCGCAAGCACGTCGGAATAGGATTCGCTGGGCGTGCGTCCATAGACCGACCTATGCGCCTCGCGCGCCGCCCGCGCATTGCCTTCGACGACAAGCAGCCGTAACCCCATTCGGCTCATCTCCGGGCGGCCCGCGCCAGCCGCCCTCTCCATAGCTCAAGCGCGGTAGGACGCAACCGGGCGAGCCGGTTGCGCTTGATATCAAGTGGAAGTCTGCGCTCTGGCGTTTTTTGACCCGTTGCTACGCCACGCCTTGGCTCGTTCTTGCCATGACGATGCTGATGTGGGCCGGCAACGTCGTTGCGAGCCGGCTTGCCGTCGGCGAGATTTCACCCATGGCGCTGACCTGCCTCAGATGGGTGATCGTATGCATCCTGCTTACCCCCGTCACGCGCCGTAACCTGGCGGCGGACTGGAACGCGGTTCGCCCCATTTGGCCGCGCCTTTTCGTGCTGGCAATCCTTGGGCTCACGGGCTTCAACGCGCTCTTCTATGCCGCCGGGCACATCACGAGCGGCGTCAACATCGCCATCATCCAGGGTGCCATCCCGATCTTTGTTCTCATTGGCAACCTGGTCTTCTTCGGTGTCCGTGCGAGCGCGATGCGCCTTGGCGGCCTGGTCTTGACCCTGTTGGGCATCGTTGTGGTTGCAACTCATGGCAATCCGCTCGCGCTGCGCGATCTCCAGACCAACCTCGGCGACCTCCTCATCCTGATCGCGGGTGTGTTCTATGCCGCCTACACGCTGGATTTGCGAGAGCGGCCGCAAACCACCGCGCTTGGCTTCTTCACCATGCTCGCCTACGCGGCCTGCCTGACTTCGTTGCCGCTGCTCGCCTATGAAATCCTTGCCGGAACGGTGATCTGGCCCACGCCCAAGGGGCTTTTCATCCTCCTCTACGTGGCTCTATGTCCCTCCTTCCTGTCGCAGGTCTTCTATCTGCGCGGCATCCAGCTGATCGGCCCGGCTCGTGCCGGCCTTTTCATCAACCTGCTGCCCGTCTTCGGCGCGCTGCTCTCGGTCCTGCTCGTCGGGGAACCGTTCGGGTCCTATCATGCGCTGGCCCTCGCGCTGGTCGTAGGCGGCATCTTTGTGGCAGAAAGAATGGGGAAGAGACGCAAGATTGCTTGACTCGTGCGGCATCGGGTCTTGACGGCGCACGTCTTGCGCCCGCATGCACGCGCGCGAGGGATTGTGCCGCGAACGTTCATTCGAGCCGGAGTACAGACGTGTTGAAGAAAACGCCTGTCCCAGGATCAGGCCCAACCGGCGGTACGCCAGGAACGGGTGAGCCTTCGGCTGCGTCGGCGGCCAAACCGAGCAACCTTGCGCTCGGCATCGAGCGCATCGGATTCCTTTCGCTGCGTTTTCCGCTGCTTGTCGCCATCCTCCTTGTTGCCGGCGCGATCGGCGCCGCCTTCGGGCTGTCGCGCGTCAAGGTCGATGATTCGCTCAGCCAATTGTTCCGGTCCGACACGCCGGAGTTCAAGCAATACGAGGAGGTCACGCGCCGCTTTCCGTCGAGCGAGTTCGACGTGCTGGGCGTCATCGAAGGCAAGGATCTCTTGACGCGCTCCTCGCTCGAGAAGCTGCGCAACGTCGTGACCGACCTGCAGCTCGTCGACGGCACGCGCGGCATCATCTCCATGTTCTCGGCGCGCCAGCCGCCGGAGAACGGCGCTCTGCCCGCACCACTCTTCCCCGAGACCTTGCCTGAAGGGTCGGCCTACGACGATCTGATCGCCCGCGTGAGAAGCAACGAGATCCTGCGTGGCAAGCTTCTGTCGGAGGACGGACAGCTGACGCTGATCGTGCTGGCGCTCGACCCGGACGTGGTGAACAGCAACGAACTCGGCAAGGTCGTCGGCGAGATCCGCAAGACCATCGATGACGATCTCGCTGGCTCGGGCCTCTATGCGCAGCTTTCCGGCGTGCCGGTCATGCAGCTCGAGATCCGCAACGCGGTCGAGCGCGATCGCCTTCTCTACAACAGCGCCGGCTTCGTGATCGGCGCCCTGATTGCGATCCTGTTCTTCCGGCACCCCTCGTTCATGATCATCGCCGCCGGACCTCCCCTGCTTGCCATCCTCTTCGCTCTCGGCGCGCTCGGCTGGCTCGATTTCCGATTGAACATGTTCCTCAACGTGATGACCCCGCTCATCATGGTCATCAGCTTTTCCGACAGCATGCAGCTCACCTTTGCCACGCGCGACCGGCTGATCGCCGGCGATGACAAGTTCCAGGCGCTGCGCTACGCCATCCTGGTGGTCGGGCCGGCCTGCGTCCTGACCCACGCCACGGCGGCCATCTCATTCATCGCGCTCACGTTTTCAAGCTCCGATCTGATTCGGACATTTGGCGAGGCGGGCCTGACGGCGACGATCATCGCGTTCGTTGCCGTGCTCACCGGCGTGCCGCTCCTTGGCATCCTGCTGCTGCATCGCGAGGCCGCGCTCGCCGAAAGAATCATGAAGGGCGATGTCGGCGTGGGGGCCCTGCGCCGGTTTTGCGGCTGGATTGCCGCGCGCATGGTGCAGCGGCCGGGACTTTACAGCCTGGCAAGCCTGATCGTCGTCGGCGGCCTTGCTCTGATCTACGCCAACCTCGAACCGCGCTATCGGCTTGCCGACCAGGTGCCGGACCGGGAAAAGGCTGTCCAGGCAAGCGGCCGGCTTGATGCCAAGCTCACCGGCGCCAACCCGATCGACGTCCTGATCACGTTCCCGAAGGGCGCTTCGCTCTACGCGCCCGAGACGCTGCAGACGATCGCCGACGTGCATGCAGCCATCGAAAAACAGGCGGGCGTCGGCAATGTCTGGTCTCTGGAGACCTTGCGGCGCTGGCTTGCCTCGAAGCTCGGCAAGTCCGACGTCGACACGCTGAAGCAATATGTCGACATGCTGCCCGATCATCTCGTGCGCCGCTTCATCGATGCCGAGCAGGATGCGGTCGTCGTCTCCGGACGCGTGCCCGACAAGGACGCGAGCGCGCTGCTGCCGGTCGTCGACAGCCTCGACAAGGCCTTGAATGACGTGCGCGCCAAGCACCCGGGCTACACGATCTCGGTGACCGGTCTTTCGGCGATCGCGGCGCGCAACAGCGCCAACATGATCGACAGGCTCAACCGCGGGCTGACGATCGAGATCGTCTTCGTCGCCGGCTTCATTGCCCTCGCCTTCCGCTCGCCGCTGGTGATGCTGGTGAGCATCATGCCGGGCGTGTTCCCGATTCTCATGTCAGGCACGCTGCTTTGGTTTCTCGGCGAGGGACTGCAGTTTGCGAGCATCGTCGCGCTGACGGTTTCCTTCGGCCTCGGGCTCAGCGCAACGATCCATTTCCTCAACCGGCTGCGCCGCGAGGACAGGCCGGCGGACGATCCGGGGGTCGCCGTCGAGCGGGCAACCGTGCTCGTCGGCCCGGCCCTCATTCTGACCTCCGTCGTGCTGGCCTGCGGCCTCGCCGTCACGGTCTTTTCCGACCTGCCGTCGCTGCGGCTCTTCGGCTGGCTCAGCGCCTTCGCCATGCTGGCGGCGCTGACCGCCGATCTTTTGATCCTGCGGCCGACGGCCATGTTCCTGCGCCGGCTCACCCGCCGGACCGCTGCCGCCTGACCCTCTCCGGAACCCGCCTGTCAGGCCCTGGCGAGCGTCATCGACACCGACGTGACGTCGCTTCCGGACGATCGGATCGAGACGGTCTGCTGGTTGCCCCGCATATCGAGCGAGAATTCCGCCGATACGGAGGGGCCGCTGATCGTCGCGGTAATGCTGCCGCCCGAGACGCGGCCGGAAATTTGCCCGGTGGCTTTGCGCGTCGTCTCGGTCCAGGTGCCCGAAATGGCGCCGCCCTGGTAGACGACATTGCTCAGGACGTCGAAGCGGTAGCTGTCGCTGGCGCAGCGCAGATCCTGGTGGAGGTTTTTGCCGCTCGGGCTGGTCGAATATTTGACGCGACACCTGATCCGTTCGCTCGTTCCGTTCGCCAGGCTGATATTGCCCTCGCCCACCCATGACCCGGAGAGCTCGGCGAACAGACCGTTCTCCGCCTGCGCACGACCGGCGGGCGGGGCCGCCGAAAGAAGGGCGAGAAACGCCGCGGCACCGAAGACCCGAGCCCAAGATGTAGAGTGAGATCGCATATCGGATACTCCATGTCGGGGATGGACGATCCGAGGTCAGCGGCTCGGAGGGCCCTTGGTCTATAACGCGCTCACAACGCTTTTTTTCCTTCCGGGCGGGCGCCGGGCGCTTGCCGGAACGACTGAGGAGTGCTGAGCTTGAGGGCGGACTTAGGGCGCAGCCTGCGTTCGACGAGACCTCCGGGAGAAACCAACGATGCCGACCGACAGCTGTCACCCCCAAGCGCCGCACCGCAAGCTTCGCGTCGCGGACACTTTCGTGTCCGGATTGATGGTCGAGCGCGCGCTTGATGCCATCATCCGTCGCATCAAGAAGCTCGATCGCGACCACGACATCCCATATCTTGCCGGCTACAGTCTGGACGGCAAGACGATCTATATTGACCGGCATCTGCCCCGAACGTTCCGTTACAAGGACCGGGACATCGACATCGACCGCTATCTCATTCTGCACGAGTCGGTGGAAAAGGCTCTCATCGACCAGCTCGGACTGCACTATCAGCATGCTCACCAGATTGCCTGCCGGGCCGAAGAGGCGGCGGTACGGGCCGAAAACGTGTCATGGCGGGCCTACGACCAATTCACGCAGAAATACATCAAGGATGTCTGGCACGAGGAATTGAAGAACCTGCCGGCCGATCTTGACCAGAAGCCGTATCGCGACGAGCACGACTTCGATCTCCTGAAGCGCATGAAGGAGGCGATCCACCAGGGCCGCACAAAACATTCGCCCAAGAGCAAGGTTGCGGCTTCCGTCGAGGGGGCGATGCAGGAGGTGGCAGCGCGCAAATCAGCTGGCTCGAAGCGGCAACCCCAGGCACGCAAATAGGCGGAGCTCGCCTCCCCTCGTTTCGCTGTGGGCTGCGGCGTGGTCGGCGTGCTTGGAATTTCCGGCGGTGCCGACGGCGGTGGCAACCCGACCGGAGCCTGCGTATCGGGCTCGCGGATTTCGTCCGGAGGAGTCGGGGGAACTCCAGTCGGTTCTCGCGGTGGCGTTTCGGGAGGAGCAGGCGGGCGGGCCGGTTCGGGATGCGGATCGGCCGGCGTTGGGCGCGGGTCCGGCGGGCGGGGCGTATTGGGCATGTCGCGATCCTCAGGCTTTTCGCAGGGGAAAAGCCGGCAAGGTCGCTTGCGGTTCCCTGTCAAGGGAGCGGCATCGCCGCGCTCCCGTCAGGCGAGGCGCGTTTTTGTCAGCCGCTCCAGGATCTTTATCGGCGAGCGGTAGGCATCCACCATATGCGCCACGTCGAGATGAAACGTCTGTTCCAGCGCGAATTGCCCGGACAATGCAGCGTGCAGCACTTGGTCGGTATAGCAGATCCAGGTGCTGTTCGGCGGAAAGGCGATCTCGCTTTGCGGCGCCCGCTGTTGATAGCCGGCGTCGAGCTTGCCGCGGTCGTGCAGCTGCAGCATGAGCTGATCGTAGGGGCTGCGCCGCCCCTTGGTGATGCCGAGCAGGCTGAGCGTCAGGGCTTCGAGCGGATATTGCCTGCGCAGTTTCGGCAGGAACGCCGTCGCAAAGTCCTGAAAATTTTCGCCCACGCGCCACACGCGGCTCTTGCCGTCGGGATTGATGTTGGTGAAGAGCCGGAGAATTCGCCGTCCCCCGGTCGGCCGCGAGGGAAAGGCGTCGACGTGGAGGAGGCGGTCGTCCTTTTTCGGCGAGTAGTCCCGGCCCGCGATCTCGACCGGCCGGAACGTCGTGCGCGCCCGCTCGAGGTTGCCGGCATAGGCCGGGATGAGCATCCAGATGAGCTCGGTGGCCGAGGCTGCAAAGCGCTGCAGAATGGCCTCGAGGCGGCGCTTGTCCTCGCCGTCCAGGTCCGATCCGTGGCTTGAGCCGGTGTCCGGGTTGAGCGTGATGTTCTTGCGGTCACCGCTGGAGAGCGCCGCAGAGAGAAAGCGCCGCTCGTCCTCATCCATCGCAAAGCCGAGCCGGGGAAAGAACAGCACCCTGCCGCTCTCGAGCGCATCAGCGGCCTTCGCCCGCATCTCGGGCAGAACCGAGCCTGACCAGTCACGGATGTCGATCTCTTCCAACGGCTGCACTGCGTCCCTCCGCCCTTCGGCGTGCATTCCAGACTACCTTGGCGTGTAGACGAGGTGGACGCGCCGATCAAGTTGGCGGGTGCAACGAGCAGAGCCCTGTGGCGAATTTCCGGATCGGGTGGTCAAGGCGGCCCGCACGGGTAGGGATATGTCGAAAAATCGAACCGGCACGTTTTGCGGGCTCTTGTCGGTCGGATAGGCTTGGAGCCGAGCCGCAACGACATGCAAGGGGCCAAAATGGACATCGAATCCAGAGTCGCGACGGGCGACGTCTCGATGTTCGTCGTCGAAAGCCAGACCTCCCCAAACGACCGGCGCTCGCTGCTGCGGCTCCAGAATCTCGTTGCGACCGGGTGGCCCGGCTATGCCTATCTCGAAGTCGGCTCGCATGTCGGCGGCAGCATCTTTCCGCATTTGGTCGACCGGCGCTGCGGGCGCATCGTTTCCATCGATCCACGGCCGGCCGCGCAGCCCGACGAACGCGGCGTGCTGTTTCCCTATAACGACAATTCGGCCGAGCGGATGCTGCGCATCCTGGAGCGGGCCGCAGGAGCGGGCTCGACCGCCAAGCTCGAGGTGTTCACTACGACGACCGCGAGCGTGCGCCCGACCGAGGCCGGCTCCGGCGTTCGCCTCGCGCTCATCGATGCCGAGCACACCAACCGGGCCGCATTTGCCGACTTTGCAAGCGTCCTGCGGCTCGTAGAGGAGGAGGCGGTCATCGCCTTCCACGACGCCAACATTCTGATCGACGCCCTCTGGAACATCACGACGTTCCTGCGGTTCATCAACCGGCGCCACGCGGCGTTCTTTCTCCCTGACACGGTATGCGCGGTCGCCCTCGGACGCATGGTCGAGCCGGCGACGAGAAGCCTGCAGGGGGTCTGCTTCGACCCGGAGGCATTCTATCAGAAGTCCAAGGCGTGGCTGCGCACGGTGCAGCGCGATCTCGCCAGCCGCACGGCCTGACGCCTCGGCCGCGCGATCGGCGTCGGCCGGCTTTTGGCGCTATTCGGCCGGCTGCATGTGCGCCTCGCCATGCCCCTGTAGGCTCGGCAGCGCAGGCGCGACCGTGGCGAACCTGGCAAAGCCGTAGAGCATGGCAGCAACCGCAAGGTAGCCGATCGCGACCGTCGGGGACTGGGCAAGCCCGATTTGTTCGCCATGCATGAAGCCGAAGAACGTGAGGAGGGCGCCCGCCAGCGCGAACCAGGCGGCCTTCTCCAGCTGCCGCTCGATGATGAAGACGGTCACCGCGCCCAAAATGATGCCGGCAAGCGTGGCGCCGCCGCCGAGCGTCGCAAGTCCGTTGTAGAGCACGCCCGCATTGCCGAGCTTGTCGAAGCCCACCGAGGCGGCATCGGTTCCGGCTGCGCCGAGCGTGAGGTCGACCAGGTTTTTCCCCCACGCGGCGATCTGCGGCACCATGGCCAGGATGATCGCCGGCGCGTGGCTCTTGGGCGTCTCCTGGAACGCCTGCGAGCCGATCAGCATGCCGATGTAGAGCAGGATCGGCAGGATGGCCACGACCGGGATCAGCGCCATCATGAGCGACACGATGCCGAACCATGAGAGCACGAAGACCATCACGCCGGTCGCCGCCGAATAGCCGATGCGCCCGCCCATCGCCTTCCAGCCGGGATGGCCGATGTAGACGGCGTTGATGAACGGATTGCCCATCAGGCAGCCGATCAGGCTGACGACGCCGTCGGCGGTCAGCACCTGCGTGGTCGGGAAGGAATCGCCCGCGGCCGACGCGCTCTCGACGTTGTCCATCGCCTCGACGAGGTCGTAGATGCCGAACGGAATGGCCGTGATCAGCAGCACGCCGAGGAACTTGAAGCCCGAGAAGACGTGACCGACGGCGGGCAGCGGGATCGAGAAGCCGAAATTGGTGAAGGCGTCGCCCACTGCGGCAAGGCTGAGGCCGCCGTAGCCAAGGCCGAAAATGTTCGAACCCCAGGCGATGAGTGTTCCGAGCGCAATCGCCACCAGGCCCGCCGGCACGCCGCGGAAATAGCGGACCCCGCCGAACCAATTGGCGAGGATCACGGCGAAGCACACCAGCCCGATGATCGGCGTCGAGTACATCATCAGGCCGGGCCGCATGGAAATGAAGGTGATCGAGATGCCGGCGAGCGAGCCCAGGAGCGCGGCGCGCGGCGTGATCCGCCGAACGACCGGCGCGATGAAGCCGCCGATCATCAGCACGAAGCTCTGCACGAAGACCCACGTCAGGCCGGCCTCCCAAGCCTGCACCGGGTCGTTGGTCTTGCCGAGGATCGGCAGCATGATGACGAAGGTGACGACGAACATGTGCGGCACACTGATGCCCGAGGGCAGAGCGCAGACATCCGAGCGGCCAGTCTTCCTGGCTACGCGATAGGCCAGGAAGGCATAGTAGATCGTGCTGAGGAACAGCATCAGCCCGGTCGCCGGGAGAATGCGGCCGAACACCAGAGCGTCAGGCATCTTCAGCACGAAATGCAGCAGACCCGTCAGCACCAGGACATTGACGAGAATATTGGTACCGAAACCGAAGAACGCGTTCCAATCGCCCGGGACCCAGAGGCTCGGCCGGCTCTCGGTTGTCGTGGCTGCTGTCTGCATCGCTATACCCCCGCACGCTCCGCTCCAGGGGTCGAGCCCCTTTTGCTGATGGCCTCGATCAGCCGGTCGGATGTGCCGACCCAGCCGAAAATGCCGCCCTGAGCCTTGATCATCGCCAGGCCCGTGGCGTGGAAGTCCGGGAAGTACGAGCCGACGCAGTCGTCGAGGACGAGGCACTCGTAGCCGCGGTCATTTGCCTCGCGCACGGTGGTGTTGACGCAAACTTCGGTCGTGACGCCGGTGACGACGAGCTGAGTGATGGTGCGGTTCTGCAGGATCGCGTGAAGGTCGGTTGCGAAGAAGGCGCCCTTGCCGGGCTTGTCGATCACCGGCTCGCCGGGAACCGGATAGAGCTCCGGGATGATGTCGTGGCCGGCTTCGCCGCGCACCAGAATGCGACCCATCGGACCGGCATCGCCGATGGCAGTCGCGCCGCGCCCGCGGATCTTCTTGGCCGGCGGCAGGTCGGCAAGGTCGGGCCGATGTCCCTCGCGCGTATGCATGACGGGGCGGCCGGCGCCGCGCCAGGCGGCAAGCAGGCGCCGGTTCGGCTCGATCGTGCGGCGCAGCCGCGAGACATCGTTGCCGAGCATCTCGCCAAAGCCGCCAGGCTCCAGGAAATCGCGCTGCATGTCGATGATGAGGAGCGCGCAGCGGTCAGGCAGGAGCTCGAAGGCATAGGGCTCGGCCTCGATCTCGATCCTGTCCGTGCCCAAGGAGTGGCCTCCGCAGGAGTTTCGGATGCGCGCTCGGCGTGACGCGCAGCCGCTTCCAGAGCAAAGCGGGGGCCGGAAGCAGGCTGCAGACCGCAGGGACGAGAGCGCCGGAGGTAGAAAGCAACATCCGTGCCGGCCATCGGAGGAGACGGCGGGGCGAAAACTGCCGCCGGTTCAGCCAGCCTCATGCACGGAATCGGTCAGGCCGCCTGCGCCTTGGTCAGGGGGCGAACCGTGGCATCGGCGGGGCGCTTCGAGCGACCGGCAGGAACGCCTCGCTAAGAGAGCATTAACCATAAATCGTTAATCGGTCATTGATGAACGCACGCGCGGTGCGAGCGGCCGCAGCAGGGGCGCCGGTGCCCTCGACCCTCCCCATTCGCCGATGTGTCGAGGCCGCCGCGGCGATCTTCCTCGCCGCGATCGTCGCGGCGGGAATGCCGACGCAGGCGGCGGCCCAGGTTCTCGATGCGACGCCGGGCGCCGGAGATCTCGGGCTGCGCGGCAATGACGAGGCGCAGACTTTTCGCGACGAACCACCGGTTGCGCCGCCGGCGGGATCGCCCGGGGGAACCAATCCGGTGGCCGCCCCGACCCCGCCGCAGGCGGAGAACAATGCGCCGAGCATCGCGCCGAACTACGGCCGGCCGCGCAAACTCATCAAGCAATATGGGCCGCGCAAGACGGTCAACCCGCGCCCGCTGCCGCCGCTTCAGCCCTATCAGACAGCGCCGGAGGTCCGCGCGGCCGAGCGCAAGGGAGGGCCGCCGGTCACGCCCGTCGCTCCGCCCCCGCCAACCGTCGCCCTCGTCCCGCAGCCCCCGCCGCTACGCAAGTCGATTCTCGATCCGAACCCCTTCGCACCCGTCGGCATCGACGTCGGCTTCCTGCGCGTCACGCCCTACATCGAGGGGGACATCGGCTACGACAGCAATCCGGAACAGGCCAACACCGGCGTCAAAGGCTCGGCCTATTCCCGCGTCGAGGGTGGCGCCGCATTCCAGTCGGAATGGTCAAACCACGAGCTCAAGGGCAATCTGCGGGCCGGCTATTCGGACTATTTCTCCGACCACAACGCCAATCGCCCCGATGCCGACGGCAAGGTCGACGGCCGCATCGACGTAACGCGCGACACCAAGATCGATCTCGAGGGCCGCTTCACCGTCACGACGCAGCGGCCGAGTTCGCCCGAGCTCGCCCCGGGCATCCCGGGAGCGGCGGTGGTCGGCCGGCCGCTGATCTACGGCTTTGGCGGAACGGCAGGAGTCACCCAGACGTTCAACCGTCTGTCGCTGTCGCTTCTCAGCACCGTCGACCGGACCGCCTATGAGAACGCCAATCTTTCCGACGGTTCCATCCTGCGTCTCGACCGCGACAACTACAACGCCTACGGCCTGCGCGGTCGCGCGTCCTACGAGATCACTCCCGGCCTCATCCCTTTCCTCGAAGCTTTCGGCGACATCCGGCGCCACGACGTGACGCCCGACCTTTCCGGCTTCGTGCGCAATTCGACCGGCGCCGGCGCGCTCGGCGGCTCGAGCTTCGAGTTTTCCAGAAAGCTGACGGGCCAAGCCTCGCTCGGCTACGAGGACCGGAGCTACGACGACAAGCGGCTGAAGGATCTGCGCGGCCCGGTCGTCGACGGTTCGCTCGTCTGGAGCCCGACGGCGCTGACCACATTGACGCTCAGGGCGGCCACCTCCTTCGACGAGACCGACATCGCCGGGGCCTCCGGCTCGATCTCGCGCCGCGTCTCGCTCGAAGCCTCGCACGCGCTCTTCCGCAATGTCACGCTCACCGGGCTCGCGAGCTTCCAGGACACGAACTATACCGGGATAAAGCTCGACGAAAAAACCTACGACCTGGGGCTCAAGGCTGAATACAGCCTGTCGCGCTGGTGGGTCCTGCGAGCAAGCTATACCCTCGAACACCTGAAGAGCACCACACCGGGCTCAGACTACACGCAGAATGTCTTCCTGCTGGGGTTGAGGTTGCAACGGTAGGGCGCCATCGTTGCCTCTCGTCATTGCGAGCGCGACGAAGCAATCCAGCGACCGGCGTCGCTGCTGGATTGCTTCCTCGCTGCGCTCCTCGCAATGACGGCAGCGCCTTCAGTTCGTGCCCAGCAGCCGCTTCAATTCTTCGCGCAACGGCGGGGCGATATCGGGACGCGCGAGGGCGAAGGCAACATTCGCGGTCAGGAATCCAAGCTTCATGCCGCAATCGTAGGTCCGGCCGTCGAAGCGCACGCCATGAAAGGGCGCCTGCGCCATCAGCTTGATCATGCCGTCGGTGAGCTGGATCTCGCCGCCCGCCCCCGTCTCGCCCTTGTCGAGGATCGCAAAAATCTCCGGCAAGAGGATATAGCGGCCGGTGATGTAGAGATTCGAGGGCGCCGTCCCTTTCGGTGGCTTTTCGACCATGCCGGTGATCTCGAACGTGTCACCGTAGTCGCGCCCGACCGAGACGATGCCGTATTGGTGTGTCTCCTCCCACGGCACCTCCTCGACTGCGATGATATTGCCGCCGTGGCGCTCGTAGGCAGCAACGCATTGGGCAAGGCAGCGGCTCTGGCGCGTCTTGCTGCCCATAGTGATCATGTCGGGAAGGAGCACGGCGAAGGGTTCGTCGCCGACGATGTCGCGGGCGCACCACACCGCGTGGCCGAGGCCCAGTGGGGCCTGCTGGCGGGTGAAGCTTGTCGCGCCCGCCTTCGGCAGATCGGCCATCAGCGCTGCGAATTCCTTCTCCTTCCCGCGCCGCTTCAGCGTATCCTCGAGCTCATAGGCCATGTCGAAATGATCCTCGATCACCGACTTGTTGCGGCCGGTGACAAAGACGAAGTGTTCGATGCCGGCTTCGCGCGCTTCCTCGACGACGTGCTGCAGGGCCGGCCGGTCGACCACCGTCAGCATCTCTTTCGGAACGGCCTTGGTGGCAGGCAGGAAGCGCGTGCCGAGGCCCGCTACGGGCAGCACCGCCTTGCGAATGGGTTTGTTCATGAAACCATCCCGGAATAAGGTCGAGGAAGGCAGCCAACCACCTGCCCTGCGCGGCCCATGCGGCGACCATCGTTGCCTGCATAGAGCAGAATCGATTGATACAAAATTAGTTTCGTCCCGCTATCGCTGCGTCAGCCCTGGGCATTTCCATCCTGACTTCAGCAACAAGGGAGCAGACGTTTGTCGGTTCTGGTGACAGGTGGGGCCGGATACATCGGCAGCCACATGGTCCTCGCGCTCATCGATGCGGGCGAGCCGGTTGCCGTTCTCGACAACCTCTCGACCGGGTTTCGCTGGGCAGTGCCGAAAGGAGCCGAACTCATCGTCGGGGACGCGGGCGATGAGGTTCTCGTCGAGCGGATCATCGCCGAAAAGCATATCGATGCGATCATCCATTTCGCCGCCAGGATGGTCGTGCCGGAATCCATCACCGATCCGCTCGGCTACTACCTCAACAATACCTCCAAGGCGCGCAATCTCATCGCCAGCGCCGTTGCCGGAGGCGTGCGGCATTTCATCTTCTCCTCGACGGCCGCCGTCTACGGCGAGGCAAAAGTCAATCCGGTCTCGGAAGACGAACCGACGGCGCCGGTATCGCCATACGGCCGATCGAAGCTCATGGTCGAGTGGATGCTCGAAGATGCCGGTCGCGCCCACGACCTGCGTAGCGTCGTCTTGCGCTATTTCAACGTCGCCGGCGCCGATCCCCAGGGCCGTTCCGGCCAGTCGACGGCAAACGCGACGCATCTCATCAAGGTCGCCGTGCAGGCCGCCCTCGGCCGGCGCCCGCATCTTGACGTGTTCGGCGCGGACTACCCGACGCCCGACGGTTCCTGCCTGCGCGACTACATCCACGTCACCGATCTCGTTCAGGCGCATTTGGCCGGACTGGCCCACCTGCGCGCCGGCGGCGCGAGCCTGACCTGCAATTGCGGATACGGGCGCGGTATCTCGGTCTTCGAGGTCGCCGAGGCGGTCAAGCGCATCTCGGGGGTGAATTTCAAGGTGCGTATCGCGGGCCGGCGGCCCGGCGATCCGGCCGCAATCGTCGCCCATGCCGACCGGATCAAGGTGAACCTCGGGTGGAGGCCGCGCCACGACCGGCTCGACGAGATTGTCCGCCAGGCGCTCGACTGGGAGCGGCGACTGCACAATCGCGGCGACGACGGGTAAGCGGAATCGCGATCCTCGGTCAGCTGCGCCAGCGCAGCGCCTGCTCGCGCAGCGGATTGACGAAAGGGCGGCCCTCGGCCCGGCTGTTCTGCCATTCCTTGGCCAGCCGAAAGAACCACATGATCTGCGCGTCCGCGTCGCCGACGAACAGCGGCGGCACGGTCGGCGCGCCGCCCTCGCGCAGTTTCACCGCCACCTCATAGTCCTGACGGAGGAAGTCGCGGGTCATCCACCGCGCAAAGGGTTTCATCGGCGCCATCCACGGCACCGTCCAGTAGACGCAATAGTGCACGTCCGTCGTATCGGCGTCGATGGGGGTCGAGGCCGCGAGCACGGCGGCGGAGTAGCGGTCTCCGGTGATCTGCTCCAGCCTCAGGCCAGGAAGCTCGATGCGAAGCTCGATCTCGACGTTGCGGCCGAGGAGCCGGTAGGGATTGCCCCCGGCGCCGTTCAGTTTGTGCGGTCGGACCCGAAAGCCGAGGCCGACCGGCTCGAAATGCTTTTCCTTCTCGCGCAGCCGCGCCTTCTTGCTCCGCCACCATCGCGACGTGTGGATGAAGGCGGGATGGGCCGGATCGATGAACCCGATCGTCGCGAGATCGGCGTTGCAGGGGAAGCGCATGACCGCGGTGACTTGCGGGGCGGCACCGTCGAACCCTTGCAGGCGCGGCACTTCAGGCAACTCGGCCGGGTCGGGGTCGCGTGCTTCGCTCATGAACACCCAGATGTTCCCCTGCACCTCGCGGCAGGGATAGGCACGCAGCCGAAATCGGCTCGGATCGAGAGGCTGCTGGGCGGAGAGCGCCGGGATGGACGTGCAGCGCCCGTCTGCGGCACCGAAGGTCCAGCCGTGATAGCAGCACTGCAGCGTCTCGCCATCGAACAGGCCATGGCGCATCGGCATGCCGCGGTGCGGACAGACATCGGCGAACGCGAACACCTCGCCCGAGGCCCGGCGCCCGAGAAGGAGGGGTTCGCCAAGCAGCGTCGCCGCCAGTGTGCGCCCCGGGCGCAGCTTGCTTGACTGGGTAACGAGGTACCAGAAATCGCGTCGCAGTGGTGGCGCTCCGACTGACCTTTGGGGATGCGCGGCGGACCTTGCCTTTCCCGACCCGCAGGGTCAAGCCGCGGGTGCGGCGCCGCCCGCCTGCACGGTCGTCGGCTTGACAAAGGGCGGGCATTGGCCGTCCGAATGCGCAGCGATGGTGAGCCGCTACGCTGAAACCTATGCGCGCTGGCAGAGGGACCCTGAGGCCTTCTGGGCCGCGGCCGCGCAGGAAATCGACTGGGTCGAGCCGCCCGCCAAAATCTTCGATCCCGCCGCGGGCGCATGCGGCCGCTGGTTCCCGGACGCCACTTGCAACACGTGCTGGAATGCGCTCGACCGGCACGTCGCCAAGGGCCGTGCGGCACAGCCGGGGCTTATCTACGACAGCCCCGTGACCGGGACGAAGCAGACACTGACCTATGCCGAGCTTCTCGACGAGGTGAGGACGTTTGCCGCCGTATTGACGGACTTCGGCGTCGGCAAGGGCGATCGGATCATCATCTACATGCCGATGATCCCGGAGGCGGCTGTTGCGATGCTCGCCTGCGCGCGCATCGGTGCCATCCATTCCGTCGTCTTCGGGGGGTTTGCCGCCCGCGAAATTGCCGCCAGGATCGACGATGCGCAGCCACGGCTCCTGCTCACCGCCTCGTGCGGCATCGAGCCGGGGCGGATCGTCGCCTACAAGCCGCTGGTCGACGAGGCGCTCGTGCTGTGCCGGGCAAAGCCGCAGGCCTGCATCCTTTTTCAGCGCGCGCAGGCCGAAGCGGCGCTCGTCCCCGGCCGCGACCACGATTGGGCAACGCTCACCGCAAAGGCGCGGGCGCAGGGCCGCAAGACCGATTGCGTTGCGGTTCGGGCGACCGATCCGCTCTACATCATCTACACCTCGGGAACGACGGGAAAGCCGAAGGGCATCGTGCGCGACAACGGCGGTCACCTCGTGGCGCTCGAGTGGACGATGCACAACCTCTATGGGATCGAGCCGGGCGAAGTGTTCTGGGCGGCCTCCGACATCGGCTGGGTCGTCGGCCACAGCTATATCGTCTACGGGCCGCTCATCCATGGGGCGACCGGCCTCATGTACGAGGGCAAGCCGGTCGGCACGCCCGACGCCGGCGCCTTCTGGCGGGTCATCGATGAACACAAGGTGGCGGCCTTGTTCTGTGCCCCGACAGCGTTCCGTGCCGTCAAGCGCGCCGATCCGGAGGCAAAGCTCCTCGCGGGATACGATGTTTCCGCGATGCGGACACTGTTTCTCGCCGGCGAGCGCGCCGATCCAGACACCATCCAATGGGCGGAGCGCATCCTGAAGGTGCCTGTCATCGACCATTGGTGGCAGACCGAGACCGGATGGTGCATCGTCGGCAATCCGGCGGGCCTCGGCCTTCTCCCGGTCAAATACGGCTCTCCGAGTGTGCCGATGCCGGGCTACGATCTCCACGTCGTCGATGAAGGGGGCAAGCCTGCCCCGACCGCCAGCATGGGCTCGATTGTCCTGAAGCTGCCGCTGCCGCCCGGCAGCCTGCCCACCCTGTGGAACGCCGACGATCGGATGCGCGAAAGCTATCTCGTCGAGTTTCCCGGCTACTACAAGACGGCGGATGCCGGCTATCGCGACGCTGACGGCTATGTCTACGTCATGGGCCGCACCGACGACATCATCAACGTCGCGGGCCATCGGCTCTCGACCGGCGCGATGGAAGAGGTCCTTGCCTCGCATCCCGACGTCGCCGAATGCGCCGTCGTCGGCGTCAAGGACGCTCTCAAGGGCGAGGCGCCGTGCGGGTTCATCGTGCTGAAGTCCGGCGTCAACCGCACGACGGGCGAAGTCGAAAAGGAGGTGGTCGAGCTGGTGCGCCACAAGATCGGGCCGGTGGCCTCATTCAAGCTCGCCATCACCGTCGATCGGCTGCCGAAGACTCGCTCCGGCAAGATTCTGCGCGGCACGATGAAGAAGATCGCCGATCGCGAGTCATGGACACTTCCGGCGACCGTCGATGATCCGGCAATCTTCGACGAGATCACGGCGGCGGTGCGCGCCAAGGGCCTCTGACACCGGCCGCTTGGGTGCGGCCATCCCCTCGCCGTCGACCGGAAAGGCCGGCCTGTTTGCACCCGAGGAAGCGCGCTTTAGTTGTGGCTTGCGGCAGCCGGGCGGCGAGGATGCAAACATGCGATACGAGCTTTACTACTGGCCTACCATCCAGGGGCGCGGCGAGTTCGTGCGGTTGGCGCTCGAAGAGGCGGGCGCAGAATACGCCGATGTGGCACGTGGCCTTGCCGGCGAGGATGAGGGCGAGCAAGAGCTCGTCCGCCACCTCGAGGACGACCGGCTCGTCACTCCGCCTTTCGCGCCGCCCTTCCTGAAGGCGGGAGACCTCGTCATTGCGCAGACCGCAAACATCCTCCTCTTTCTCGGCCGGCGGCATGGCTTGGCGCCGCGCGACGAGGCGGGCCGGCTCTGGACGAACCAGCTCCAGCTGACGATTGCCGACGCTGTCGTCGAGGTCCACGACTGCCATCATCCGATCGCAAGCTCCCTCTACTACGAAGACCAGAAGAAGGAGGCGCGACGACGCGCCGAGGATCTGAGGGCCCGGCGGCTGCCGAAATTCCTCGGCTATTTCGATCAGGTGCTCGCCCGCAATCCGAGGGGGCCGGGCCATCTTGTCGGCGGGCGCTGCACCTATGCCGACCTCTCGCTGTTCCAATTCGTCGCCGGCTTGCGCTATGCCTTTCCGAAGGCGGCAGCGCGGCTCCTCGACAGCCGTCCGCGGCTCGTCGAACTCCATGATCGCGTGGCCGCCCGGCCGCGGATCGCCGCCTATCTCGCCTCGGACCGTCGCATCCCCTTCAACACGCAAGGGATCTTCCGGCACTACGAGGAGCTCGACGAATAGCAGAGGACGGAAGACGGAGAACAACACCCGTCGGCGGTCCTGTGCCGTCCGTCGTCCGAATTCTACGCTCCGCTCAGGTTTTCGTTCTTGATCGGCAGGCTGCGGATGCGCCGCCCGGTCGCCGCGAAGATCGCATTGGTGACGGCGGGCGCGACGGGGGGTGTTCCGGGTTCTCCGATGCCGCCCCACTTCTTGCCGCCCGAGAGCGCAAGATGCGTCTCGATATGCGGGGCGTCGGCCATGCGGACCATCGGATAGTCGTCGAAATTGCCCTGCTCGACGCGGCCGTCCTTGATGGTGATCTCGCCATAGAGCGCGGCGGTGAGGCCGTAGATCACGGCGCTCTCAACCTGCATGGCAACCGTCGTCGGATTGACGACGTGACCGCAGTCGATGGCAGCCACGATGCGCTCGACGCGCACCTCTCCGGTCTTGCTGACCGCGACCTCTGCGATCTCGCCCACGATCGTCCCGAAGGCCTCGTGGATGGCGATGCCGCGGCCGCTGCCTGCCGGCATCGGCTTGCCCCAGTCGCCCTTGGTTGCCAGCGTGTCGAGCACGTTGACGAAGTCGGGCCTGTCCGACAATAGGGCACGGCGATAGAGGTAGGGATCCTTTCCGGCGGCGTGGGCAAGCTCGTCGATGAAGCTCTCGACCGCGAAGGCGTTCTGCGAGCTGCCGACCGAGCGCCAGAACATCACCGGGACGTGCGTGTTCTTGAGCACGCAATCGACCTTGATGTTCGGCGACCGGTATTGGGTGTTGGCGAGGCCCTCGACCGCAGAAGGCTCGATGCCGTTCTCGACCTTGCCCATGCCGAGCGAGCGCAGGAGGGAGCCTACCGCCGTGCGGAGGTTCAGCGCGACCGGCATGCCATCTGCGCCGAGCCCCGCCTTGAAGCGCAGTGCTGCCTGCGGGCGGTAGCGATCGTGACGGATGTCCTCCTCGCGAGTCCAGACGAGCTTGACCGGCTTGCCAACGGCCTTGCTGACGAGGACGGCCTGTTTCAGCTCGTCGTTGACGGCGCGCCGGCCAAAGCCGCCGCCCAGGAAGCAGTTGTGGACGAAGACGTTTTCCGGCTTCACCCCGCCGGCTTCGGCCGCCAGCGCCAGCGCCCGGTCAGGCGCCTGCGTGCCCATCCACACATCGACGCGGTCGGCAGTCCAGTGCGCGGTGCAGTTGAGCGGCTCCATCGGCGCATGGGCCAGATGCGGCACCTCGTACAGGGCTTCGACGATCTTGGTCGCGCTGCCCATCGCCTTGTCGGCATCGCCGTCGTTGCGGGCGGTCGCCGCGGGGCCGTCGAGCGCTTCGCGATAGAGGGCGCAGAACTGCGCGCTGTCGGTCTTTGCCGCCTCGCCTATATCCCACTCGACGGGCAGCGCCTTCAACGCCTCCTTCGCCCGCCAGAAACGGTCGAAGACGACGGCCACGGCGCCGTCGAGCGGCACGACGCCGACGAAGCCGCGCCGGCCCCTGATTGGCGCCTCCTCGAACGTCTTGAGCTTGCCGCCGAAGACGGGGCAGGCTGCAACAGCCGCGTAGACCATGTCCGGAACGCGCGTATCGATGCCGAACTTCGCCTCCCCGGTCACCTTGACGGGTGTGTCGAGCCGCGCGGTGGGCCTCCCGATGAGCTTATACTGGTCAGGCGACTTGATGGCCGGCTCTGCGCCGAGTTTCACGGCAGCGGCCTCGGCGGCGAGGGCGCCGTACGTCGCCGAGCGGCCGCTTGCCTCGTGCAGCACCTTGCTGGCGCGGGCCATGCACTCGGAAGCCGGCACGTTCCAGCGTCTTGCCGCCGCCTCGATCAGGCGCGCACGGGCCGAAGCGCCCGCCTGTTGCAGGAATTCGCGCGATCCGCGCACCGAGCGGCTGCCGCCGGTACCCATCTGCTGATAGACGCCGTGCTCGACCACGTTGCGGTTGGGCGAGGCGTATTCGGGCCGCACCTTCGACCAGTCGCACTCGAGCTCCTCGGCGACGATCATCGGCAGGGCGGTAAAGATGCCCTCGCCCATCTCGGATTTGGCGACGCGGATGACAATCGTGTCGTCGGGCTCGATGAGGATCCAGGCATTGATCTCGCCGGCGGGCTTGCCCTCCGGCGTCCAGGGCTGCGCCGCGATCGGCAGGGCCTGGGCGGTGCCGTCGAGCGCAAAGCCGACGGCGAGGCCGCCGGCGGCCGACAGGCCGGCGACGATGAAGCTGCGGCGGGAAAGCAGGGGCGCGTTCATGGCGATCCTCCTCTCAGCGGCTCGCCATCGCGGCGGCGCGATGGATGGCGGCGCGGATGCGCGGATAGGTGCCGCACCGGCAGATGTTGGTGATCTCGGCATCGATGTCGGCGTCGGTCGGCTTGGGATTGGCGGCGAGCAGGGCCGCCGCGGCCATGACCTGTCCCGACTGGCAATAGCCGCATTGCGGCACATCCTCGGCGATCCACGCCTGCTGGACGGCATGCAGCGTATCGCCGGCAAGGCCCTCGATGGTGGTGATCTTCTTGCCGGCCGCCTCCGCGACCGGAAGCTGACAGGACCGCGTCGCAACGCCGTCGACGTGAACGGTGCAGGCGCCGCACTGCGCGATGCCGCAGCCGAACTTCGTCCCCGTCAGTCCGATCTCGTCGCGCAGGGCCCAGAGAAGCGGCGTCTCCGGCTCGATATCGAGCTCATAGCGCCTGTTGTTGACCATGAGTGCGAGCATGTTCCGCCTCCGTCGGCATCGCAGATGGATGACGGCCGTCTCGGTCACGCACTGCAGCCGACGGCCGCTTCGATGCAGGCTAGCGAAATGTTGCAGCGGCTTCGAGGCCGATCGGGCCGGCGCAAGATCACAATCGAACACAGCCGCGTGAGCCGCCGCAGCCGCGCGGAGCGGGACTCACGCCCCGCCATCGAAGGCCGCACGGGCTCTAATGAGCGCCGGCAAAAGGTCGCTGCAATTCATCTCGCGCGCCGCAGCGATAAGACGGTCGAGTTCGTCGCGCAGGCCATGCCCGCGCTCGCCCCGCCCCGCCGCGCACAGCGCCTTGACGCGCGCGGCAACAAACTCGACATATGGCAAGGGTTCCGCCGCTACGAAGGCGCGAGCCTTTTCAGCATATTGGTCAGCTTCCCGCCAGCGCCCTGCCTCGATCTCGGTCTCGGCGGCGACCCGGTAGAACCAGACGTAGTTGTGGCCGAGGCTGCCCTTGCGGAGCAAGTCTTCGCCCTCTTCGAGCGCCTGCGCGCGCAGCGCCGGCTCCTTGCTGGCCCTGGCAAGCACCGCCAGCGCGTAGGGCCCGGTGAATCCCAGCCCCACCTCGCGAGCTATCGCGACGCCCTCTTGCGACAGTCGCAGCGCCTCAGCGCGGCGCCCGCCATTCATCGCATGCTCGGCCTGCTGGATGAGAATATTCGATTCGTAGCGCCTCGCCCCAAGGGTTCGCGCCAGCTCCAAAGCAGCGGGAAGGTGCGGCGCCGCCGCGTCCGACTGGCCGGCCTGGGTCAGGACGAGGCCGAGTGATTGCATCGCAAACATTTCCGCATGGGGATTGCCGATCCGCACCGCAGCATCGCGCGCCGCCTCGATCACCCGGACCGCCTCGCCGACCTGCTGCACGTAGGTCATGCAGTGGCCGATCATGACGCGATTGGCGAGCGCCACGCGCCCGAAGCCGTGCGCTTCGCAAAGCTCGACGCATTCCTGGAAGGCGCTCAGTGCCGTGCGCATGCGACAGAAGGAATAGAACGCATCGCCGATGCCGCTCAAGGCGCGCGCCCGCCACTCGGGGCTTGCGACCTGCTCGGCATACGCGAGCGCCTGCTTGTGCTCGGCGAGGCAGGCGGCCGTCTCACCCTGCGCAAAATGCAGATTGCCGCGGTAGTAGTGGATCTGCGCCGCTTCGAGCGCATGGCCGTCGGTCTCGGCGAGTGGTTGAGCTTCAGCGAGGGCCGCCAACGCCGGCTGGGGCCGGCTCAGGATGCGATTTGTCGCAGCAATGCCGATGAGAGCCTGACAGCGTTCGAGCGGATTCGCGGCCTCGGCATGGGCCGCTTGCCACGCCTCCAGCGATTCCAGCGTGCGCCCGGCCTCGCGCAGGCAGTCGCCGCACAGCGCTGCAAGCGCGAACCGGTCGGCAGGCTTCGTCGCCACGACACGTCCGCGCGCGGCGAGCGACAGGGCGCGGTCGTAGCGGTAGCCGGCAGCTTCGGCGGCCGCGGCGGCGCAATAGGCCGCGGCGGCGCGCGGGTCGTCCGCCCGTTCGAGATGCTCTGCCCGCAACGTCGCGTCGCGCTCGGCGTAGAACTCCGCCGCGGCACGATGGAGGGTGCGACGCCGCTCATGCGTGAGCGAGGAGTAGACCCCATCGCGCACCAGCGCGTGAGCGAACAGAAATTCGCTCCCCTCCGGGCGGACCATCTGCTGTTGCAGCAGGACGGTGGGAGAGAAGGCAGGATCCGCCAGGAGTGCGCGGACAAGATCGAGCGAAAAGCGCTGCCCGGCAACGGACGCGGCCTGCAGCCCCGCCTTGTCGCGCGGCGGGAGCCGGTCCATCCGCGCCAGCACGAGCGACTGGACCGATGCCGGAACGTCGTCGACCTCGGCGCCCTCCTGCGTGTTGCGCAGCAATTGTTCGAGAAACAGCGGATTTCCCTCGGCGCGATCGATGCAGCGCTGCAGGAACGGATCGTTGGCGATCCGCAGCCGCTCGCCGAACTGCACGGCCTCATCCGGCCGCAACGGCCCAAGGTCGATAGTTGCGATGCCGCCGCGCAGCCGCGCCCGCCACGCCGCATCGATCGGATCGCCGTCGATGCGAGAGGTCATGACGAGAATGGCGCGGCACTCGCCCAGGATCTCCGCGATGGCGGCGAGATGGTCGAGCGTCGGCGGATCCGCCCAATGGACATCCTCGACGACCAGAAGCAACGGGGCAGTCGTGCTCAGCGCGCGAACCAATCCGGTGACCACCCGCTGCCCGCCGCGATTGCGCCCGGCGTTGTCCATCGCGTCGTAGAGAACCCGAAGCTCAGGACTTTGCGGCAGATCGAGGAGGTCGTTGAGGAACACGACATCCTCGACGGCAGCATGGCCGCGTTCGACCGCCGCCAACGCGGCCATTCTGCGCTGCGGTTCCGGCGATGCCGCCGCGCAGCCGATGAGGCTCGCGACGAGGCTGCGTGTCGCGTCGCGCCCCTGCCCCGTGCCGAAATCGAGGACCAGTGCCGCATGACAGGAAAAGCCCCGCTCCCGGGCCATCACGATGAAGAATTGCGTCAGCCGTGTTTTGCCGATGCCGGCCTCGCCGCGCACGTAGACCACGGCGCCGTGGTCGGCTTCCGCGGCACCGTCGAGGATCGAGGTGAGGAGCTTGATTTCGGCCCGCCGGCCGACAAGCGGCAGCGCGGCTTCGGGGGTGCGCACCCGGCGCTCGCCCACGACGCGCCAGACCCGCTGCGGAACGTCGAGGCCCTTGATCGCGACGTCGCCCATCGGCTCGAGTTCCACAACGTCCTCGACCGCAGATCGCACCGCGTCGGAGATCAGTGTTTCTCCGGAGGCAGCGCGCCCCTGCAGTCGCGCCGCAAGGTTGACCGGGCTGCCGACCACGCCATAGGCCGCGCGCAGGCTGCTGCCGGTGCTGCTCGCCATCACCTTGCCGCTGGCGATGCCAATGTGGACTTTCAGGTCGATGCCGATCTCCTCGCCCACTCCGCGAACGACGCGGTGAATCTCGGCTGCAGCCTGCACTGCGCGGCGCGGGTCATCGTCGTGCGCCAGCGGGGCGCCGAAAACTCCCATCACGTTGTCGCCGATGTGGCGCTCGACCGCCCCGCCGAATCGGGTGACCGTGCTGTCGACAGCTTCGAAGAAGCGGCCGAGCATGCGGTGGGTTTCTTCCGGGTCGTGCCGCGCGGTAAGCGAGGTGTAGCCGGAGATGTCGGCGAACAGGACCGTGACCTGACGGCGTTCCCCAATCTCGTGCGTTGACGGTTCGGTTGCCTGGCGCTCGGGCGCAGGACCGGGCGACGGCTCCCTCAGAGCCCGGCCGCAGCCGCCGCAGAAGCGTTCATCCGACTCGTTGGCGAAGCCGCACTCCGGGCAGGGCTGCGCCAGCGCGGCGCCGCAGGCGCTGCAAAAGCGCCTGCCCTCGCGATTTTCGGCCTCGCACCGCAGACACTTCATCGCCCGGCTCCCGGGGCCGCCGACCGCCACCGTATCGCGCCTGCTATTTTCGTCGAAATCCACCCCAACTGGCAACCAAGGCCGGCAGGCGCGGGTGCAATCGCCCGCGCGGGATGGTAAGAGGGGCGGCCATGCCGAAGCTTGCCGTCATGCCCCCTGCCGCGGCCTCGCCCATCCGTTCGGCGCTGCGGACGCTGGCGGTCGAGCGCGACGGCATCGCCGCACTCGAACTGGCGCTCTTCGAGGGGTCCGACCGCGGCCAGGAGGATGGATCGCTCGCGCCGAGCTTCAGAGAGGCCGTGGCGCGGATCGCCACGGCATCGGGCCGGGTCATTGTCACCGGCATGGGCAAATCCGGCCACGTCGGGCGCAAGATCGCCGCCACCTTTGCCTCAACCGGAACCCCCGCGCATTTTGTCCACCCCGGCGAGGCGAGCCATGGCGACCTCGGCATGGTCCAGAAGGATGATGTCGTCCTCGCCCTGTCCTGGTCGGGCGAGACGGCCGAGCTTGCCGACATCATCACCTATTCGCGCCGCTTTCGCATCGCCCTCATCGCCATGACCTGCAATGCGCAGAGCACGCTCGGGCGCGAAGCGGACATCTGCCTGACGCTGCCGAAGGCCGAAGAGGCCTGCCCCAACGGGCTTGCCCCCACCACCTCGACGACCATGCAGCTTGCCCTCGGCGACGCGCTCGCCATTGCGCTGCTCGAAGCCAAGGGCTTCACCGCCCATCATTTCCGCGTGCTGCATCCGGGGGGCACGCTCGGCGCGCGGCTTACCTTCGTGCGCGACATCATGCACCGCGGCGCGCGCATTCCGCTCGCCCCCCTCGGCGCGCGGATGGGCGAGGCCATCGTCGAGATGTCGGGCAAAGGCTTCGGCTGCGTCGGGATCCTCGATCCGGACGGACGCCTCGTCGGCATCATCACGGACGGCGACGTCCGCCGCCATCAGATGCAGCCGAACCTCATGGCCGACCCGGTCGAGACGGTGATGACCACATCACCCGTGACCATAACCCCGGACGTTCTGGCGGCGGAGGCGATCGAGATCCTCAATTCCGGAAAGCGGACCGTGCTCATCGTGGTGGACGAGGACAATCGCCCGACCGGCATCGTCCACATCCACGATCTTTTGCGGCTCGGGGCGGCGTAGGATAACTCAGGTCCTCTCGACCTTCAGCACGGCGCCGCCGGTCGCGCCTGTCACCCGCACCTTGGTGCCCGCCGGCGTGTCGGAACCCGACACCCGCCACACCGTGTCATCGACCCGGATGCGGCCGGCGCCATTCAGGATCGGCTGGTCGAGCACGAATTCGCGGCCCACCAGCGCGTCGGCGCGCCGATTGAGAAACGGCTGGTCGGTCAGCCTGGGCTTGCTGCCGTAGATTTTCTTGCCGAAGAACCCGAACAGAAAGATGAAGGCCGGGAAGATGACGAAGTCCCAGGTCCAGCTCAGGGGGTAGAACATGTCGACGAGACCCGTGGCGATCGCCGCCATGCCAAGCCAGATGAGAAAGGCTCCCGGCATCAGGGTCTCGGCAGCCGCAAGGAAGAGCCCGACGACGATCCAGGCCCACGGTCCCCACTGCGTCAGTTCGTCGAGTGTCATGGCGCCCCTCCTCCCTGTCCGGCATTCGGCACGATCGGGCCGCGTCTGCCCGGCCGGCGCGCCTCTTCAGCCACAGCCTCGCCGAGCGCCGATCTGCCGATTTCCGCAATACCCGCGAAGGTTCCGATCAGCGCGGCCATCTCCGCCGGCAGAATGAGCGTCTTTTGATTCGGCGACGCGGCGACGGCCGCAAGGGCCTGCACATATTTTTCCGCTATGAAATAGTTGATCGCGGCGAGGTCCCCCCGGCTGATGGCCTCGCTGACGACATTGGTGGCCATCGCCTCGGCCTGGGCTTGGCGTTCCCGCGCTTCGGCCGTTCTGAACGCGGCTTCCTTGCGGCCCTCGGCTTCCAGAACCACTGCCTGCTTCGAGCCCTCCGCCCGCAGGATCTGCGCCTGTCGGGCGCCCTCGGCCTCCAGGATGACCGCCCGCTTGTCGCGTTCGGCCTTCATCTGCCTGCCCATCGCCTCCACGATGTCGCGCGGCGGGATGATGTCCTTGATTTCTATACGATTGACCTTGATGCCCCAGGCCGATACCGCGGCGTCGACGACGTGCAGCAGCCGCTCGTTGATCGCGTCGCGATGCGACAGCAGCTGGTCGAGATCCATCGAGCCCATCACGGTTCGGATGTTGGTGGTGACAAGGTAGAGAAGCGCGCTTTGCAGGTTGGCGACTTCATAGGCCGCGCGGGCCGCATCGAGGACCTGAAAGAAAACGACGCCGTCGACCGTGACGGTGGCGTTGTCCTTGGTGATGACCTCCTGGTTCGGGACATCGACCACCTGTTCCATCATGTTGATGCGATGGCCGATCCGGTCGATGTAGGGCACGATGAGCCCGAGACCGGGGGTCAGGGTCTTGCGATACCGGCCGAAGCGCTCGACGGTCGAGTTGTAGCCCTGCGGCACCTGGCGAATGCCGGCGAGCACTGTCGCGATGGCGAAGATCGTCAGCGCGATTGCAAAGACGCTGAAACCCGTGATGACCGGCATGCGAGCCTCCGAGCAAGGCGCCTGATGCGACGAGAATCGCTCTCTGGCAAGAGCCTGTGGGGAAACTATTCACCATGACAAGCTATAGCCGGGCCGTGCGGCGAGTTTCGGGCGCATCGTCCTCGCGGACGACCAACGATCGATGCCAAGGCATGGCGCAATCTTCGGTTGCGGCATCTGATTGAATGCACAAGATGCGTTCGCAGTGCGATGCCCAACAAGTGACGCGATGACCGCGGAATCTGGGCGTCGTGGAAGGCACGCAAGGAGTGGGCATGTTCGACGACACGCCGGGGAGGCGAAGGCGGTGACCTCGGATCGCTTACCGACCCTCCTTCGTCTCGCACGAGGGCTCTGTGCAGCGGGCGTGCTGGCGTGGCTTTTTGTGGCGGGCCTTGCGGGGTTCGCAGTGGCTTCCCCGGATACGTCCTTCAGCAGCTTCGTCGAAAGCCTTTGGCCGCCGGCGCAAGCGCGGGGCGTCACCAGGGCCACATTCGACGCGGCCTTCAAGGGCGTGACGCCAGACCCGGCGCTGATCGGCATCGTCGATCGTCAGACCGAATTCGTGAAGCCCATCTGGGAGAATCTCGCATCCGCCCTCAGCGCGCAGCGGGTATCGCAAGGCAAGGCCAAAGCGGCGCAATGGGCTGACATGCTCGCACGCATGGAGAAGGTGTTCGGCGTTGATCGCTATGCGGTCCTTGCCATCTGGGGCATGGAGACCGGCTACGGCGCGTTCATCGGCAAGCAGAACGTGATCCGGGTGCTCGCAACGCTCGCCTATGCCAAATATCAGGGCGATTTTGCCAAGGAGGAACTCCTCGACGCGTTGGATATCCTGCAGGCCGGGGATGTGACCCCGGCGCAGTTGCGCGGCTCCTGGGCTGGCGCCATGGGGCAGACACAATTTCTCCCATCGAGCTTCAAGGCATTTGCGGTCGACTTCGACGGCGACGGGCGCCGTGACATCTGGACGAGCGTGCCCGACGCTCTCGCCTCGACGGCCAATTTCCTCAAGAACCAGGGCTGGAGCGGAGGACAGCCCTGGGGCTTCGAGGTGGTTCTTCCCAAGGGCTTCGAGGCCACCCACGGCGAAGAATCGAAGTTCGCGCCCTATTCGGAGTGGAAAGGACGTGGCGTGACGCGCCCAGGCGGTGCCGAGATGCCCGGCTCGGGCGAAGCGACCCTGCTCATTCCGGCCGGCCTGCGCGGCCCGGCCTTTCTGGTCACGCACAATTTCAAAGTCATCAAAACCTACAATAATTCAACTTCTTACGCCTTGAGCGTTGCGCTCCTCGGGGACCGGATCGCCGGGCGGCCTGCACTTGTCGGCACATGGCCGGTCAAGGAGCGCATCCTCGATGTCGCCGAGGCAAAGGAGCTGCAGACCCGCCTCAAGGACATGGGCTACGACGTCGGCATCATCGACGGCAAGATCGGCGAGCAGGCCCGTGATGCGATCTTAACCTATCAGGCCAAATCCGGCCTTGTTCCGGATGGTTTTCCCACCCTCGCGCTTCTGCAGAGGGTGCGCGCCGGCCACTGACGCGCTATACTCCTTACATGAGCGAAGGTGTGCACGTGCCCGCGCAGCAATTGGAAACGCCTCCGCGCCGCAGCTCCGCGTTTGCCAAATTCGCTGCGATCGTGCTGTTCGTCTTTCTGACTGGCGGGCCGGAGGTCGTTGCAAACGACAGCAACGACCGCACGCCCTATTGGAGCCTGCCGCAGCCCAACGTCCAACCCGAAGCCACGACTCCAGCACCGCGCCGTGCCGCGACCCCGGTCACCCGGCCCAAGCCCCGCGCCCGATTGGCCGAGCCGAGCCAGGCGCCCGCGCCGGCCCCCACCATTCAGCCGACATTCTTCGTCGCCGTGCTCGGCGACAATCTCGGCCTGATGATGGCGCAAGGCCTGCAGGACGCCTTCACCGACAAGCCGGAGATCGGCATCGTGCGCCGGGTGAAGGAGTCCTCCGGTCTTGCGCGCGACGACTACTACGATTGGGCGAAGGCCGTGCGCGATCTTCTCGCGGGCAAGGACAAGGTCGATTTTGCCGTCATGCTGGTGGGCAGCAACGACGGCCAGGCGATCAGGGATGGGGCAAATTCCTACGATGTGCGGTCCGACAAGTGGCGCGAGCTCTACGCCAAACGGATCGAGGACATCGCCAACCAGTTCAAGGATCGCAACATTCCCCTGATGTGGGTCGGCATCCCGATCATGCGCAACGAGAAGCTCGCTTCCGACGCAGCCTACATCAACGACATCTTTCGCGAGGAGGCGGCCAAGACCGGAGCGACCTACGTCGACACCTGGGAGGGTTTCGTCGACGACGAGGGACAATACGACGACTACGGCCCCGACCTGACCGGCCAACGCGTCAAGCTGCGGACGGCCGACGGCGTGCATTTCACCAAAGCCGGCGCGCGCAAGCTCGCATTGTTCGCCGAAAAGGATATCCGCGCGGCATTCGACAATGCCAAGCCCCCTGTCGATCTTGCCGCCATCGTGAGCGGCCAGAGCGAGCTGGCGGCACTGCCGCCCGAGCCGACCGTCGACATCAACACGCTCATCGAGCGCGAGCTCGGAAACGGCGAGCCGCCTGCTGCCACCGCGTCGCCCCAGCCCGGGCTGAGTTCGGCTTTGCCGGGCCTCAGTCCAGCGCCCGTGGCAACAAGCGCTCCACGACGGGCTGCGGAGCCCCCGCCGTCCCAGCCGCAGCCGGGGCCGTCGATCGAAGCCAGGCTGCCGGCGCCCGAGGCGCCGCTTGAACCCGTCATTCCGCTGAAACCCGCGGCAGGACCCATCGTGCCGCTGACCACCTCGCCGCTCTCCCCCGGCGGGGAGCTTGCGACGCGCACCCCGCTCGGCGACCATGCCTCGCTTGGCAGCGATGCGGTGGCCCTCCTCGAACACACCCTCATCGAAGGCAAGCCGATCGAGCCGAAGCCAGGACGTGCCGACGATTTCGCCTGGCCTCGGCGCTGAGAACTGACTTTTCGTTTCGGCTGAGCGTGCCAGAAGGCCCGAAGTCTAACAAACTGGCCTGTTTGACGATTTTTCATGGACGAGCGCAACCTTCACAATGGCCAAATCGTTGGTCTGCCCGATTCCAGGCCACGCACTCGTGCATTCCCAGGACCCGAAGTGCCGCTTTCGCTCACTGCATGGTCCGGAACGGGAGGGTTTCATGTCGCGTCTCGGCCCTGCAGTCCTTGGGCTCGTCATTGCCGTCATCATGCAGGTGCCCGCTGCGCCCGCCTGGGCTCAATGGCTCGGGCCTGACCCGTACAACCCCTACGACGACACGGGCACCCCGCCATGGCCGGGGCCGTCCCCCTATCAGGAACGCCTCGCCCCGCCCGTGCCGATTCCCTACGGCGAGGCAACGCCCGCCAATCCGGACGAGGAGCGGATCGATCCGCAGTCGACCCGCCAGCTCGTGAGCGATCCAACCGGCCAGCCAGCGGGCACCATCGTCATCGATACACGCGTGCGCAAGCTCTACCTGGTGCTGGGCGGCGGCCGCGCCCTCGAATATGGCATCGGCGTCGGTCGGCAAGGATTCGAGTGGAAGGGCATGGCTCGTGTCGGCCGCAAAGCCGAATGGCCGACCTGGATACCGCCGGCCGACATGCTGAAGCGGCGGCCGGACCTGCCGCGCTCCATGGACGGCGGCCTCGACAATCCGCTGGGGGCGCGGGCGCTCTATCTGTTCCAGGGCAAGGTCGACACGCTGTTTCGTATCCACGGCACCAACGAGCCCGACAGCATAGGGCATGCGGTATCCTCCGGCTGCATCCGCATGATGAATGCCGACGTGATCGACCTCTATGGGCGCGTTGCCATCGGAACGCGGGTCGTCGTGCTCTGAGCGCACAATGTGCTTCAGACGATCCGCGGAGCCACGGTGGGTTCCGGTGATGGGATCGGGCTCCCTGCCATCTTTCAGGGAGGCCCTCCGATTCGGGGAGGCCTCGCGCGTCCAAAGGGGAGGCTGCGCGTCCCGCGCACCTGAGGGCGGCGGCACGCCGCCCGTCCAAAGACGCGCGGAAAATCAATTTTCGGCGCCAAACCATCAAGCTTGGGGGCCGCGCTTCCCATATGTTTGCGCACGCGGTCCGCATGGGCGTGACATGTCGACGAGCACCCTCATCCGAACATCCCCGTCAATCCTGCGCCTTGACCCCGGCGACCCGATCGGGGTCGCGGTCAAAGATCTGGCGCAAGGCGATGCGACCGGCATCGACGGGGTGGCGGCGCAAGCGGGGATTCCGAAGGGGCACAAGGTGGCGTTGCGCGCCATCGCGCGCGGGGAAGCCGTCCGCAAACTTGGCACGCTGATCGGGCAAGCCTCCGCGCCCATTATGGCCGGGGAGCATGTCCACACGCACAACCTGGCATTCCGGCCCTCTGCGGCATCGCGGACAGTCACGGCGAGCCGGCGCAACCGGCGTGCCCCGATCGAGGACGGAGCGGCCAGCTTCGAGGGCTACGTCCGCGAGGGCGGCCGGGTCGGCACCCGCAACGTGCTCGTCGTGCTGTGCACCGTGAACTGCTCGGCGACCGTCGCCAAGCGGATCGCCGAGACCTTCCGGCGCACCGTCGACCTCAACCCCTACCCCACGATCGACGGCGTCGTCGCGCTGACCCATGCGCATGGCTGCAGCGTCAGGGCCAATGGTCCCGGCATGGACAGCCTGCGGCGCACGCTCGGCGGCTATGCCCAACATCCGAATGTCGCCGGGGTGCTGGTGGTTGGCCTCGGCTGTGAGGACAACCAGATCGACGAATTCCTGGCCCGCGCCGGCCTGCAGCCCTCGCCGCGCCTGAAGGCATTGGTCATCCAGGAGGAGGGCGGGACCGCGGCAACGATCGCTGCCGGCGTTGAGGCGCTGAAGGACATGCTGCCGAGCGCCGCCGCGGCCCGCCGCCGGCCGGTGCCGGCGAGCCGCCTGCTGGTCGGACTGCAATGCGGCGGCTCGGATGGATTTTCGGCACTGACCGCCAATCCGGCGCTCGGCGCAGCGGTCGATCTTCTCGTCGAGCAAGGCGGCGGGGCGATCCTGTCGGAGACGCCGGAAATCTACGGCGCCGAGCAGCTGCTGCTCGAAAGGGTGGCCAGCCGCGAGGTGGGCGACAAGCTCGTCGAGCTCCTCGGCTGGTGGGAACGGAACGCAAGGCTTGATGCGGGCGATCTCAACGCCAACCCTTCGCCCGGCAACAAGGCGGGCGGCATCACCACGATCCTGGAAAAGTCGCTTGGCGCCGTGGCCAAGGCAGGATCAAGCGTGCTCGAAGGCGTCTATGCCTATGCCGAGCCGATCGATGTTCCAGGCCTCGTGTTCATGGATTCGCCCGGCAGCGATGCGGTCTCGGCGACCGGACAGGTGGCGGCGGGCGCGAACCTGATCTGCTTCACCACCGGGCGCGGCTCGTGCTTCGGCGCGGCTCCCGTTCCGTCCCTGAAGCTGGCCACGACCACCGGCCTCTATGCGCGCATGCGCGGCGACATGGATCTCAACTGCGGCACGATTCTCGACGGCACTGAGACGCTCGTCGATGCCGGCAGGCGAATCTTCAACCTGATGCTGGAAGCCGCCTCGGGCAAGCGGACAAGGAGCGAGGAGCTCGGCTATGGCGAGGAAGAGTTCGTTCCATGGACGCCAGGGTTGATCTATTGAGGGAGTGGGCATTCGGCAGTGGGCAGTCCTGGCCGAGCCGCCAGCGCCATTCCGCCTTCCCCATTCGTCGCCCGTCTTCCGTCGACTGACCGCGAGCCGTGCTTTGACCTATCGTTTTGGTGATCTGGTGGCCTTTGCCGCTGAGCTCCTGAGCAAGGCGGGACTCGACGGCGACAAGCCTGACGTCGTCGCCCGCCTTCTCGTCACGGCCGATGCCATGGGCCACACGACCCATGGGCTGGCGCAGCTCGCCGACTATCTCGAAGAGATCGAGGCCGGCCGCATGGCAAGAGCGGGGGAGCCGGAGGTCGTGTCCGACCGCGGCGCAACGCTTGTGTGGGACGGCCGCAGGCTGCCCGGCGTCTGGCTTGCGGCACGCGCGGTCGAGCTTGCGGCTGCCCGCGCCAAGGCGCACGGCATCTGCGCGATTTCGATCCGCCGCAGCCACCACATCGCCTGCCTTGCCGCCTTCCTGCCGGCAGCGACCGAGGCCGGCATGATGGCAATCGTGGCGAGCTCCGATCCCTCGACGGCGCATGTCGCGCCCTTCGGCGGCACGCGCGCCGTCTTCACGCCCGACCCGATCGCAATCGGCATCCCAACGGATGGAGACCCGATCCTCATCGACATTTCGGCTTCGATCACGACCGCGGGGATGAGTGCGAGATTGCGGCGCGAGGGAGGACGATTTGCAGGCCCATGGGCGCTCGATGCCAAGGGCCGCGCGACCGACGACCCGAATGTCCTCTTCGCCGATCCGCCGGGAACGCTGCTGCCGGCGGGCGGCACGGATCACGGCCACAAGGGATACGGGCTCGCCCTGATGATCGAGGCGCTGACGCAGGGCCTTTCGGCCTACGGCCGGGCCGACGGGGAGACGGATTGGGGCGCTTCGGTGTTCGTCGAGGTCTTCGATCCCGAGGCTTTTGCCGGGCGCGCCGGCTTCATCCGGCAGGCAGCGTGGACCGCCGCGGCCTGCCGCGCCAACCCGCCGGCCGTGACGGGGCGGCCGGTTCGTCTGCCCGGGGCGAATGCCATGGAAGGCCTGCGCCGCGCGAAGGCCGAAGGCCTCGCATTGCATCCTGGGATCCTGGAGAACCTGGCGCCGTGGGGACGCAAGTTGGATGTCGCCGTCCCGAAGCCTGGCCCGCACGGGTGCTCCCCCGCTTGCGGGGGAGCTATCGGCGCAGCCGACTAAGGGGCACTAGGCGCGCCTTCCCTGGCTCGATTGCCGTCCCCCTCACACGCTGCGCATGGCCCCGTCCCCCCGCGATGCTCGTGGGGGGACGATTCTGTCGTTATTCGATCACCTCGATCACCCGACGTGTGCGGGGTTCGACCAGCACCGGGCGGTCGTTGATGATGGCATATCTATAGGTCCTCACCCCGAACTGGCG
>JAFAME010000011.1 GCA_019233695.1 Methylobacteriaceae bacterium | reverse complement strand
GGGGAAAGCCCGAGAGCGAGGGCGCATCGAGCGCGAAGGTCCCCGGATCGGGCTTCCGCCCTGCGAGGTACAGATCGCGATAGAAATGCACGTCGGCCAGCGTGAGCATCGGCGCTTGTGCCTCGCTGTCGCGCGCCGGCGGCGCGGGCTCGAACCCAAGCATCGGATAGACGAGCGCCAGCGCGGAAATCCGCAACTGACCCTGCAGCCGCAGAGCGGCCGAGGCCACGAGCGTGGCGCCGGCGCTGTCGCCGGCAAGGACAATCGGACCCTGCGCGAGGTCCGGCCACGGCGAACCCCCCTGCCCGACCGCCTCGATCACGCCGACGACGTCATCGAGGGCGGCCGGAGCGGGATGTTCCGGCGCCGGCCTGTAGCCGACAGAGATGACATCGGCGCCCGTGCCATCGGCGATCCGCGCGACAAGGCCGTCGTGGCTGTCGAGCGAGCCCAGCATGAAGCCGCCGCCGTGCGCATAGATCACCGTGCCGACCGGCTGCTGCCGCGCCCGGCGATAGCGGCGCACCGCGACGGCGCGGCCCGACACCAGGACATTCGCGTCGTCGATGGCAAGGCCGGGAGGCCGTGCCGGCGCGAAGGCAGCGGCATAGGCATCATAGAGCCGCCGCTGCTCGGCGGTGCTCCGCGACGAAGCATCCGCCGGGTAGAAGGCCTCAGTCTCGGCAATGAACGCGGCGATCTCGGGATCGATCATCGTGCCCTTCCTGCCCTCTTCCCCTTCCTGCCGTCTCGGCGCGCGGCACATCGCGGACCAGACAATAGCCTGCCGCTGCCGCCATGCAATCGAGCTTCGGGTGTCGTTGCCAACCAAGCCTCGCGGCGCCTGCCAAGCCCTCCGGGGATGTCGGTTTGCGTCATGTCGCGGTCGCATCGCGTCACGGTCGCATCGTGTCACAGTTCCATCATGCGGCAGGTATCGGCGGCAGTCGCGGCGGGAGGATGCGCCTCGCATGAACCATGACGTCTTCATCACCTGCGCGGTGACGGGTGCGGGGGACACCACGAGCCGGCACCCCAAAGTGCCGGTGACGCCCGGGCAGATCGCCGATGCGGCGATCGAGGCCGCCCGCGCCGGTGCGGCCATCGCCCACATCCATGTGCGCGATCCGAAGACCGGCAAGGGGGCACGCGCGCCAAGCCTCTATCGCGAGGTGGTCGAGCGCATCCGCGCCTCGGGCGTCGACGTCGTCATCAATCTCACGGCGGGAATGGGGGGCGACGTCGTCTTCGGCAGCGGCGAAGAGCCGCTGCCGCTCAACCCGGCCGGCACCGACATGGTCGGCCCGAGCGAGCGGCTCGCCCACGTGGCCGAGCTTCGGCCGGAAATCTGCACGCTCGACTGCGGCACCATGAATTTCGCCCTCGGCGACTACGTCATGACCAACACGCCCTCCACCTTGCGGGCGATGGCCGCGCGCGTGCGTGAGCTCGGCGTCCGGCCCGAGCTCGAAGTGTTCGACACGGGTCACCTCGTGTTCGTCAAGGAGCTGATCAAGGAGCGCCTCGTCGATGATCCCGCCATGATCCAGCTCTGTCTCGGCATTCCCTACGGCGCGCCGGACGATCCTCTCACCCTGATGTCGCTCGTCCACCAGCTGCCGCCGGGCGCGGTGTTCAGCGCCTTTTCGATCGGCCGCCATCAATTGCCCTATGTCGCGATGGCTGCGATTGCCGGCGGCAATGTACGCGTCGGGCTCGAGGACAACCTCTATCTCGATCGCGGCGTGCTCGCCTCGAACGGCGAGCTGGTGGAACGGGCGGTCGCCATCCTCACCAACATGGGCGCGCGCGTTCTGGGGCCGGCCGAAGTGCGCCAGAAGCTCAAGCTGCGCAGAGTGAATTGAGAGGACCTCATGAGCGAGATCAGGCGCATCGGGCTTGTCGGGGGCGGCGTGATCGGCGCCGGCTGGGCCGCGCGCTTCCTTCTCAACGGCTACGACGTCGCGGTGTTCGATCCCGATCCGCAGATCGGCCGCAAGCTCGACGAGGTCGTCGAAAACGCCCGGCGCGTCCATGGCAAGCTGATGTCCGGCCTCGCGTTGCCGGAAGGCAGGCTAACCGTGGCGGCGTCGATCGAAGAGGCCGTGCGCGATGCCGATTTCGTGCAGGAGAGCCTGCCCGAGCGCGAGGATCTGAAGCGCCAGGTGCTGGCGCGCATCGACGCGGCGGTGCGCCCCGAGGTCGTCATCGCCTCCTCGACCTCCGGATTGCTGCCAAGCCGGCTGCAGGCCGGCATGGCACGACCCGAGCGGCTCGTGGTCGGCCATCCTTTCAATCCCGTCTATCTCCTGCCGCTCGTCGAAATCTGCGGGGGCGAGCGGACCTCGCCCGAGGTCAAAACGCAGGCCGCCGCCCTCTACGAGGCGATCGGCATGCGCCCGCTCCACGTGCGCAAGGAAATCGACGGATTCATCGCGGACCGGCTCCTCGAAGCGCTGTGGCGCGAAGCCCTGTGGCTCGTCAGCGACGGCATCGCCACCACCGAAGAGATCGACGATGCGATCCGCTTCGGTGCAGGCCTTCGTTGGTCGTTCATGGGAACGTTCCTGATCTATCGGCTGGCCGGCGGCGAGGCCGGGATGCGCCATTTCCTGGCGCAGTTCGGGCCGGCGCTGCAGCTGCCGTGGACGAAGCTGGTCGCCCCCGAGTTGACCGACGAGCTCATCGATCGGCTCGCCGCCCAATCCGATGAACAGGCGAAGGGCGCCTCGATGCGCGAGCTCGAGCGCCGGCGCGACGATTGCCTCGTTGCGGTGCTCGCGGGGCTGCGGGCGAACGACTATGCCGCCGGCGCGGTCGTCAAGGCGCACGAGCGACGGCTGATGGCTCGCCTCGGAAAGGTCGCCGCCAACGGCGATGCACGGGGTCGCGATGGCGAATTGCTGCGGCTCTACTCAGGCCGCGTCCTGCCCGAGTGGATCGACTACAATGGCCACGTGACCGAGAGCCGCTATCTGCAGTGCTTCGCCGAGGCGACCGACGCCCTGCTGCGCCTCATCGGCGTCGATGGGGCCTATGTCGCCAGCGGGCGCAGCTACTACACGGTCGAAACCCACATCATGCATCTCGGCGAGCTGAAGCTCGATGATCCGATCGAGGTCGAGACGCAGGTCCTTGCCGGCGGGGACAAGCGCCTGCACATCTTTCACCGGCTGCGCCGCTTGAGGGATGGAGAAATCGTGGCGACCGGCGAGCAGATGCTGGTGCACGTCGACAAGGGTCGCGGTGCGCGGCCGGAAGAGCCCGTCCGCGCCGAGGTCGAACGGCTTGCCGCTCTCCACGCCGCAATGGCGCGGCCGCCGGCCGTCGGCCGACATGTCGGCGCCGCCCGCAACTGATCGCGCCGGACCGACGATGGACTTCGCGCTGACCAGCGAACAGGAGATGGTGGTCGACACGGTCCGGACCTTCGTCGAGAACGAAATCTATCCGCACGAGGCGGAGGTCGAGCGGTCGGGAGTTGTCGCCCCCGAGCTTGCCCAGGGCATCAAGCGCAAGGTCATCGAACTCGGCTTCTATGCGCCGAACTTTCCGGCCGAACTTGGCGGCGGCGGCCTCGACAACGTTACGCTCACACTTCTGGAGCGCGAACTCGGCCGCGGCTCGCTGGCGCTCACGCATTTCTTTGGTCGCCCTTCCAACATCCTGATGGCCTGCGCGGGCGAACAGCGGGAGCGCTATCTCATGCCCGCCATTCGCGGGGAGCGAATGGATGCGCTCGCCATGACGGAGCCTGACGCCGGATCGGACGTGCGCAGCATGAAGGCCCTTGCCCGCCGCGACGGCGACGACTTCATCCTGTCGGGAACCAAGCACTTCATCAGCGCCGCGGATACCGCCGACTTCTTCATCGTTTTCGTTGCGACCGGCGAGGAGGAGACCGCCCACGGCCGCAAGAGGCAGATCACGGCGTTCCTGATCGACCGCAGCACGCCGGGTTTTCAGGTCGCGCGCGGGTATAATTCCGTGTCCCACCGCGGCTACCCCAACAGCGTGCTGGTCTTCGAGGATTGCCGGTTGCCGAAATCGCAGGTGCTCGGCGAAGTCGGCCGCGGGCTCGACCACATGCACCGATGGTTGACCGGCACGCGCCTGACGGTCGCGGCAAGCGCCGTCGGCCGCGCGCGCCGCGCCTTCGATCACGCCGCGCGCTGGGCGGCCGAGCGCAAACAGTTCGGGCAGCCGATCGGAAAGTTCCAGGGCGTGAGCTTCAAGCTCGCCGACCTGATCATCGCCATCGATGCGGCCGAGCTTCTCACGCTCCACGCCGCCTGGATGCTCGACCGCCGGATGGATGCCAACCGCGCCATCTCGCAAGCCAAGCTCTTCGCTACAGAGATGCTGGCGCGGGTGACCGACGAGGCGATCCAGATCCACGGCGGCATGGGCCTCATGGACGATCTGCCCCTCGAACGCTTCTGGCGCGACGCCAGGGTCGAGCGCATCTGGGACGGAACGTCCGAGATTCACCGCATGATCATCAGTCGCGACATCCTGCGTCGCCTCGGGGCCTGAGCCTTATGCCGAACCGGCTCGAGCGGCTGTTGCGACCGCGCAGCATCGCGGTGATCGGCGGCCGCGAGGCGCGCGCCGTTGCCAGGGAATGCGACCGGATGGGGTTTGCCGGAACGATCTGGCCCATCCACCCCAGGCTCGATGAAATCGCCGGACGCCGCTGCTTCCGCTCGGTCGAAGAATTGCCAGGTGCGCCCGACGCCGCCTTCGTCGGCGTCAACCGGCATGCCACCGTCGCCACCGTGCGCGCGCTTGCCGCGTCAGGCGCCGGCGGCGCTGTGTGCTACGCTAACGGCTTTGCGGAGGCGCAGGCCGAAACCGGCGACGGAGCTCGGCTCGAAGCCGCGCTCGTCGAGGCGGCGGGCGCCATGCCGATCATCGGGCCGAACTGCTATGGGCTGATCAACTATCTCGACGGCGCGCTGCTCTGGCCCGATCAGCACGGGGGAAGTCGGGTCGAGGCGGGCGTCGCCGTCCTCACCCAGTCCTCCAACATCGCCGTCAACCTGACGATGCAGCAGCGGGCGCTGCCGCTTGCCTATGTCCTCACCGCCGGCAACCAGGCCCAGACCGGACTGGCCAACATGGCGGCCGCCCTTCTCGATGATCCGAGAGTGACCGCGGTCGGCCTGCACATAGAGGGCTTCGGCGACCTTGCCGCCTTCGAAGCCTTCGCTGCCAAGGCGCGCCAGCTCCATAAGCCCGTGGTCGTCCTGAAGGTGGGTCGGTCGCAGGAGGCGCGCGCCGCAACCTTGTCGCACACGGCCTCGATCGCCGGCTCGGACGCCTTCACCGAGGCGTTCCTGCGCCGGCTTGGCGTGCCGAGAGTTCATTCGATTCCGGAACTCCTCGAGACCTTGAACCTGTTGCACGTGCACGGGCCGCTGCCCGGCCGCAACGTCCTGTCGATGAGCTGCTCGGGCGGCGAGGCCTCGTTGATGGCGGACACCGCGATCGGCTCGCGCTTGCGCTTTCCGCCATTTTCCGGCGCCGCGGCCGAACGCCTGCGCTCACTGATCGGCGGCAACGCCGCGGTCGCCAATCCGCTGGACTATCAGACTTTCGTGTGGGCCGACGTCGAGCGCTTGACGCACGCCTTCGCGGCCGCGGCTGCGATCGACGTCAATCTGGCACTGGTCATTCTCGATCTGCCGCGGGCCGACCGGTGTGACCCGGCCGATTGGCGCTGCGCCATCGAAGCCGTGAAGCGTGCCGCTGCGCAGAGCGGCCGGCGATTTGCCGTCGTTGCCTCGATGCACGAGAACCTGCCCGAAGCGGTTGCAATCGATCTTGCCACATGCGGAATAGCACCAATGCGGGGTATCGCGGAGGCCCTGGCGGCGGCCGATGCCGCGGCGACCATTTCGGAGGCATGGCAAGGCTCGCCCGCCCAGCCAGTCGCACGCGCGCCGGCTTGCCTCGCTCCGGTTTGTCTGCTGGATGAGGCAGAGAGCAAGCGCCGGCTCGCGGCCTGGGGAGTGCCGGTGCCCGATGCGCGTCTGGCGGCCTCGGCCGAAGACGCAGTGCGCGCTGCCGTCGAGCTCGGCTTTCCCGTCGCACTCAAGGGGCTTGGCATCGCCCACAAGACCGAGGTCGGTGCCGTTCATCTCGGACTTCGCGATGCGGGTGCGGTGCGTGATGCCACGCGGGCGATGGCAGGCCTTGATGCCGGCTTTCTCGTGGAGCGCATGATCGAGGCCGCAGTCGCCGAGTTCATCGCCGGGGTGATGCGCGATCCGCAGGGCGCGCTCATGCTGACGCTCGGCGCCGGCGGCATCCTGGTCGAACTCGTCGAGGACACTGCGACACTCCTGCTGCCCGCCGCGAGCGAGGACATTCGCACCGCCTTCAAGTCGCTGCGCGCTGCGCGGCTACTGGGGGGCTATCGGGGTCGGCCGGCAGGCGATCTCGACGCAGCGGTGGCGGCGGCAGCTGGCCTCGCGCGCTTCGCGCTTGCCCATGCCGACCGGATCGAAGAGGTCGAGGTCAATCCGCTGATCGTCTGCGCCGAGGGGGCGTTCGCGGCGGACGCCCTGATCCGGCTGCGCGAGCCCTGAGACGAGGAACCCGATGAGCGAGTTCGTCCGCACGCGCACCGACGGCGCCGTTCTAGAAGTGACCCTCGATCGCCCCAAAGCGAATGCGATCGACCTCGCCACCAGCCGTCATATGGGCGAGGTGTTCCGCGCATTTCGCGATGACGAAGGGATGCGCGTTGCCATCCTCACGGGCGCCGGCGATCGGTTCTTCTCCGCCGGGTGGGACCTCAAGGCGGCCGCGGCGGGCGAGGCGGTCGACGGTGACTATGGCGTGGGCGGCTTCGGCGGCATCCAGGAACTGCGCGATCTGAACAAGCCGGTGATCGCCGCCGTCAACGGTCTGGCAGTCGGCGGCGGCTTCGAGCTCGCGCTCTCCTGCGATCTTATCCTTGCTGCGGACACGGCCCGGTTTGCCCTGCCGGAGAATCGCGCCGGCACGCTTGCGGATGCCGCCACAGTGAGGCTCCCCAAACGGATCCCCTATCACGTCGCGATGGATCTGCTCTTCACCGGCCGCTGGATGGACCCCGACGAGGCGCGGCGCTGGGGGCTCCTCAAAGATGTTCTTCCCGCGGCGCAGGTGATGGCGGCGGCCTGGAGACTTGCACGCGAGCTTGCCGCCGGCCCGCCGCTTGTCTTTGCCGCCATCAAGGAAGTCGCGCGCATTGCCGAGGCGCAGAGCTTCCAGACCGTCATGAACATGGTCGGGCGGCGCCAGCTCGCCAGCGTCGATCGGCTCTACGCCAGCGAGGATAACAAAGAGGGCGCCCGCGCCTTCGCCGAAAAGCGCGATCCGATATGGAGGGGGCGGTGAGACCCAACACCGGGACCTTCCAAACCCTTGCTGCCGAGGGAAAGCGCTCGCACGCCTCCCCTCTGGTCACGGCAGCCTGACCATCGCCCCTTGGCCGGCCGCGACGGCAGGCGCTAGGGCTTGGGCGCCGGCGCGGGTGCCGGAGCAGGCGCAGGTGCCGGCGCGGGAGCAGGTGCCGGCGCGGGAGCAGGTGCCGGCGCAGGAGCAGGTGCCGGCGCGGGAGCAGGTGCTGGCGCAGGAGCAGGTGCGGGCGCAGGAGCAGGTGCCGGCGCGGGAGCGGGCGGCGGCGCCGTCTGCAGCACGCCGGCAAACCACAGCACGGCGGCGACGATCACCGCAATGACAATGGCCCCGACAGCGCCCGTGCCGCCGTACCGGTTGTAGCCATAGTAGGCGCCCAGGATGCCAGCCAGCACGATCAGCACGATAAGGATTACAGGTAGGCTCATCCCATCCTCCCTTGCGACTCGGTCGACGCGTTGACGCTCTCAGGGTGCGCCTTCTCGGGCGCGGCCACAAGGCCCCGCCCAAGCCAGATGCGAGTTACCCTCAAAAGACCCTACAAACAACTTGACCTCCCACTGCTTTTGCCTTGCGGGGCGCTGCCGCGCGGCGATGAGCCGGCGGCGACCAGTGCCTTCTCGGCCGCCATGAACTCCTTTGCGTAGTGGCGATAGTGCTCGACCGTGAGCGCGATCATCGCGAGCTTCTTCGCGTCGAGGCGCGCCAATCGCCGCGCCGGCCGGCCGCCCCACATGAAACCGCTCTCGAGTCTCTGGCCCGGCGACGTCCACGCGCCCGCAGCGAGCAGGACGCCGTCCTCAACGATCGTGCCCGACTCGACGCGGCTGCCGATCCCGATCAGGGCGCGATCGCCGATGGTGCAGTCGCAAAGGCGTACGTTGTGCCCGATGGTCGTATCCTGGCCGATGGCGACGCCCGTCGACGCCGCCGCTCGGACCAGCGTGTTGTCCTGCACGTTCGAATTGCAGCGGAGGCGGATCGTTTCAACGCCTGCGTCGAAATCGCAGCTGAACCAGACGCTTGAGTTTTCGGCGGCCTGCAATTTGCCGGCGACCCGGGCGGTGCTGGCGATGAACACCGAGGGATCGGCGCCGCTCAGGTCGCCCTCGCTCGGCGATCCTGCCCCCACACCGGCGCTGCAGTCGGCGCTCACCTTGTCCCGCCGCTCGGCAAGCTCGCCCGCCACGAGCGGCCGCAGCGCCTTGGCGGGCAGGCCGGCGCAGACCTGGCCGCCGCCAATCCGATGGCCCGGCAGCACGATCGAGTCAGGCTCGATGGCGACCTCGTCCTCGATCACAGCGCCGTCGAGGATGACGGCGCCGTCGCCGATGACAACGTCATTTCCCACCGTACAGGCGTGCACGCACGCATTCGCCCCGACCGTCACCCTGTCGCCGATGATCGCTGGCAGGATTTCATGCACGATATGGACCGTCGAGCGGGGCCCGAGATGGAAGTCGTCGCCGACTTTCACGTAGTGGCCGTCGGCACGGATCACCGAAAGCTCACGCAGCCGGGCGCGCTTTCCGATCGTGGCGCGGCCAAGCACTGCGACGCTTTCGCCGAGTTCCAGTGCAGGGCCGCCGAACGCCGGCTCGACGCCGCCATAGGGCAGGATGAGGGCGCTCCTGCGGGATTCCATCGAACCGCTCCGGCCGTTCGCATAGAGCGTGCGAGCGCTCGCGGGCAACGCGAGTTAATCTAGGCCACGGTTGCAGCTTCGCCATCCAGCGCAAGCTGCCGCGCCACTATCCGCGTCGAGAACTGATTGACGACGTGTCAAAGAGCGCTTTCAGTCGGGCCTTCTGGCCAAGGGAGACGCTCTCATGCCGTTCTGCAATATCCGCATCGTGAAGGAAGTCATTGCCGATGACCCGGAGGGCAAGAAGACGAGCATCGCCCGGGCGGTGAAAGACGCGATCCGCGCGGCGACCGGCCTCGGCGAGAGCGATGTCTGGGTGGTCTTCGAGGAGGTCGCCGCCCGCGACTGGTATGTCGGGGGGGACGAGCGTCGCGGCCATGCGGGCGAACAAGTGAGGCGAGGCATCGTCCCTCCCGATGGCCGATCCCTCAGGAGCGCTCCATCTGAGTTCGCGCCGCCGTGATGCCGGCGACGAAGCGGGTGAGCGTCTGCGATGTCACCCCGCGCGGCAGCATCACTTCGACGAGCGAGAAGACGCCGCGGCGGCCAACCGCGCTTTCGAGCGCGTCGTAGAGCTCTGAGCGGGTGCGCACCCGCTCGCCGTGGCCGCCAAGCGAGGTCGCGACATCGGCAAAGTGCCAATCATCGAGATCGTTGAAGCGCGACTCTGGCTGGAAAACGCGCAGCATCTCCCAGCTCTGGTTGTTGAACAGCACGACGATCGGATCAAGCCCGTAGCGGCGGCAATTGCCGAGCTCAAAACCGGTCATCTGGAAGGCGCCATCGCCGACAAGCACGAGCGGCCGGAGCCCGATGGCGGCAACCGCAATGCCGGCGGGTACGCCAAAGCCCATGCCGGCATAGTAGCCGGGCGCAGCGAGGCCGGTGTTCTCGATTTCCATCGCGGTGAACAGGCAATCGCCCATGTCGCTCGTCATCGGCATCGGACCGTGCCGGTCGAAGAGGTCGTTGATCGCCCGCGCGATGTCCGAGGGCACGACCTGGCCCGCATCGCGCGCAAGGCCGCGGGCATAGTGGATGGGCACTGTCGTCGCCATCGGGCGGGCAGCGCCGGGCGGGCTCGCCTCGATCAAATGTTCGACGAGGGCATCGAGCGGAATGTCGGCATAGTGGTGATGCGAGATGCGCACGGCGCGATCGATGGCCAGCATCGCGCGGCGCGGGTCGATCTTCCGCGCCGATATGGCGAAATTGGTGTCCGAGACGATGACGCCGAGAAGCAGGACGGCATCGGAGCTCTCCACGAGCTCGGTGATCGCCGGATCGCCGGCAACGCCCAGATAGGTGCCGAGCACGACGTCCGGCGCGCGGGAAAGAAGGCCGCGTCCCATGAACGTCGTCACTACCGGCACGGTGAGCCGGCGGGCGAGCGCTGCGACCCTCTCCTCGATGCCGTAGCGGCGCACCTCGACATCGACGATGATGACGGGGCGGGCGGCCGCGGCGAGGCGCGCGATGATTTCGGCGCCGCATTCGGCAAGCGCGCCCGGATCGACGGGACGGCGCGGCAGGGGCGGGGCCGGCTCGACCTCGGCGCCGACCATATCGCGAGGCAGCTCGATATAGACCGGCAGCGATCGCTCGCGCGCGGATCGCAGGACGCGGTTGATGTCATGAGCCGCGCTGGCGCGGTCCGTCAGGATCGCCTGGTTGCAGGTGATCTCGCGGAACACACTCGCCTGGGTGTCGATGCTCCGGCTTTGATGATGCAGGAGGAGGCCGCTCGTGCGCTCGCGTGCGCCGGGCGCCCCGGCTATCACCACCACCGGCGAGCGCTCGGCATAGGCGCCGGCGATCGGGTTGACGAGGTTGAAGGCCCCTGCTCCATAGGTGACCACGGCGACGCCGAGACCGGCGTGATAGCGCGCTGCGGCATCCGCGGCAAAGCCGACCGCGGGCTCGTGGCTCAGCGTGAAATAGGGGAGCGTGTTCGACTCTTCGATCACCTTGAAGAACGGCAGTACGAAATCGCCCGGAATGCCGAAGATCTCCTTGGCTCCGTGGGCTTTCAGGCTGTCGAGAAGCACGCGGGCGAGGGCCGGCATGGGAGCTCCGAGGCGTTGCCTCGAGAAAATGGAGTGAAGCGTCAGCTGATGAATGGTCGGAGTGGCGGGATTCGAACCCACGACCCCTAGTCCCCCAGACTAGTGCGCTAACCGGGCTGCGCTACACTCCGACGTCGCACCCTTATAGTGAAGCGCCCCCGGCGACGCAACGCGACAGCTTGCGGGCGCGTTCCTTCTCCCGCCGCCGGGAAGATGGCCGCGAAGCGGCAGATGAGGGGCGCGTGAGGCGGAGCTGGACGTCTGAGGTCCCGGGCCTTCGCTAAAAATGGCTTATTTTACAAGTCCCGTGCGGCGGCAAGCAGGCGTTCGCATTCGGCAAGCTCGAACAGCGCCGCCTGCAAGCGCTGGATCGCCTCGCGCGGCAGGGTGGCGGCGCGCGCGCCACTGGCGGGCTCCGACTCCCCAGCTGGTGACGGCATGCCGGCCGGGACCGACCCGACGAGCTCCGGCGGACCCTGCTCGGGCGCCTCGAACTCTTCCCCCATCTCGCCATTCTTGTCGGGCGAGCGCGCTGCTGCAGGTATCGACCCCGCAGCAGCCATGCCCTCCGGGAGGGCGCCATGGGAAAGGGCCGCGACCGCCTTGATCCCCTGCTCCTTCAACAGCCGCTGTACACCCCTGATCGTATAGCCTTCGCCATAGAGGAGATGCCGGATCGATTTCAGGAGGTCGACGTCCTCCGGCCGGTAGTAGCGGCGCCCGCCGCCCCGCTTCAGCGGCCGAATCTGCGCAAACCGGGTCTCCCAGAACCGCAGGACGTGCTGCGGCAGGTTCAGATCCTGCGCCACCTCGCTGATCGTGCGAAATGCATCGGGGCTCTTGTCCATGGCCGCGCCCGCCTATTCCGCCTCGTCCGCGACCACCTGGCCGTTGATGCGCAGTTTCAGAATGTTGGAGGGGCGAAACACCATCACACGACGCGGGGTGATCGGCACTTCGACCCCGGTCTTGGGGTTGCGCCCGATCCGCTCGCCTTTCGAGCGTACGACAAAGGAGCCGAACGAGGACAGCTTTACCGTTTCACCCTGGGCAATCGTGTCCGCGATTTCCGATAGCACCATTTCGACAAGCTCCGCCGACTCGGTCCGCGACAGCCCCACGCGTTGATACACCGCTTCAGCCAGATCCGCCCGCGTAATCGTGCGTGGTGCGTGTTCGGCATCGGCAAACTTCGGCATCACAACCCCCGCCCAAGGTCGGCGCTCCACCCACCAGCTGACAATCCATCAAAGGCGCCCCCGATCCCACCGGAACGAGACTTCGTGAATGAACAAGGCTGGCAGAAAATCCTTTTGGATCAAGCACAGGCAGGTGGCGGCCTTGATGCCGTCGTGACTGTGCCGTGGCCTCCGCTACGACGGCAATTCTAGATGATCATTCAGGGGCGAAGCAAGGGTCACGAAGGGAGCTGCCGCATCCTGGCGCGGCCTGGGCAGATGCCCGGAAAATAGGCAGCCCGCGAACAAATGTACGGCCCCAGCCGCACGTTCTTCACCAGCGGATCAACGCGCTGCCCCAGGCAAACCCGCCGCCCATGGCTTCGATCATCACGAGGTGCCCGCGCTTGATGCGGCCGTCGGCGCACGCGACCGCGAGCGCCAGGGGGATCGAAGCGGCGGAGGTGTTGGCGTGCATCTGCACGGTGGTGACAACCTTCTGCGGCGCAATGCCCAGCCTGTCGGCGGAGGCATCGATGATACGCCGGTTCGCCTGGTGCGGCACGAACCAGTCGAGGTCCTGCGCGGTGGTGCCGGTCGCGGCGAATGCGGCCTCGACCACGTCGCTCACCATTCCGACGGCGAAGCGGAACACCTCCCGCCCCTCCATGCGCAGATGCCCGACTGTCTTCGTCGTCGAGGGACCGCCGTCGACGAAGAGCTTCGAGCGGTAGCGGCCGTCGGTGCGCAATTGCGAGGTGAGGACGCCGCGATCGGCCACCGCCCCGGTCCCCGGCTCGGCCTCGAGCACAATGGCGCCGGCGCCGTCGCCGAACAGGACGCAGGTCGAGCGGTCGTTCCAATCGAGGATGCGCGAGAACGTCTCGGCGCCGATCACGAGCGCCCGCCGATGCGAGCCCGACCGCAGGAAGTTGTCGGCGATGGCGACCGCGAAGACAAACCCGGCGCACACGGCCTGAACATCGAAGGCGGCGCCCTGCGTCATGCCGAGCCCTGCCTGCACCAGCGTCGCCGTCGCCGGGAAGGTGAGGTCGGGCGTCGAGGTGGCTAGAACGATGAGATCGATATCGGATGGCTCGCAGCCGGCGGCGGCGAGCGCGGCGCGGGCTGCCCCGCTGGCGAGCGTCGAGGTCGTTTCGCCGTCTGCCGCCACGTGCCGCTGCAGGATGCCGGTGCGCTGGACGATCCACTCGTCCGACGTCTCCACCATGCTTTCAAGCTCGGCGTTGGAGACGCTGCGCTTGGGCAGACACGAACCGACGCCGCGCACGACCGACCGCAAACTCTTCACATCGAGTGTCACTGAACGCTTCCGTCAAAATGAGTTTGCTGCGGAGTTCGCGGGTTGCGCCACCGCCTTGCTCTCGCGCGAGAGCGCGAGCGATTGTCGGATTTTTGCCTGAAGCTCGTGGCGGACCATATCGTAGCCGGCTTCGATGGCGCCCGCATAGCCGACGGCGTCAGCAGCGCCGTGGCTCTTGATCACAACGCCGTCAAGACCGAGAAAGACACCGCCGTTCGATCGGCGCGGGTCCATCTGCTCGCGCAACTGGTCGAGGGCGCGGCGGGCGAAGAAATAGCCGATCTTCGACATCAGCCCACGGTGCATCGCCTCGCGCACATATTGTGCAATCTGCTTTGCAGTCCCTTCGGCAGTTTTCAGCGCGATGTTGCCCGTGAAGCCCTCAGTCACCACGACGTCGACCGTGCCCTTGCCGATGTCGTCGCCCTCGACAAAGCCGTGGTAGGAAAGGTTCGGCAGCGCCGCCTCGCGCAGAATCCGGCCGGCCGCCTTGATCTCTTCGAGCCCCTTGATCTCCTCCACCCCGATGTTGAGGAGCCCGACCGACGGCCGATCGAGCTTGAACACGATGCGGGCCATCGCCGAGCCCATGATGGCGAGATCGACGAGATGGCGGGCATCAGCCCCGATGCTGGCTCCGACATCGAGCACGATCGACTGGCCGCGCAGGTTGGGCCAGATCGCGGCAATCGCTGGTCGCTCGACGTCGGCCATCGTGCGCAGGCAGAATTTCGCCATCGCCATCAGCGCGCCGGTGTTGCCGGCTGAAATTGCCGCATCCGCCTCGCCCCGGCGCACCGCGTCAAGCGCAAGCCACATCGAGGACGATCTGCGGCCGTGGCGCAGCGCCTGGCTCGGCTTGGCGTCCATGCGCACCGCCACGTCGGTGTGGCGCAGGGTCGAGCATGCCGCAAGACGCGGGCTCGCATCGACGAGCGGGGCGATGATCCTGGTGTCGCCGAAAAAGGCAAAAGCAAGCTCGGCGCGCCGGTCCAGCGCCATCGCGGCGCCCGGCACGACGACCGACGGGCCGTGGTCGCCGCCCATGGCATCGAGCGCGATCCGAACGACCTTCGCCATTCTTTGGGAGCTCCTTCAGCCGGGCATCGAACGCCCAGCGCGCTGCGGCGGTGGCCGGACCTTAGCCGCTCCGGCGGCGCAGGCAAACCCGCGCCCGGGGCAGGCAACTGCGCGACGAGGTCGCCTCTCAGGTCTTGCCATGTTTGAGCCGTTGCAAGGCAGCAAAGGGCGACGCCACGGCCTGCCCCTCGCTCGGCAGAGACGTCGAATCAAAGGTCGCCCCAGGCTTGCGCGGATAAGGGTCGAGCCCAAGCGCCAGGAATTCTGCCGCAATGGCGCCGAGGTCGATTTGTCCGTCGACAATCGGATCGGGTGGGTCGGGTGCTTCATCGAAGGCAGGAAATCCATCCTCGGCAGCCCGCGCCGCCGCGGCTTCCGCCGCCGCGACTTGCGCCGGCGGAGCGAAGCGCAGGTCGACTGCCTCGCGTACACTGGCCTCGAATGGCTCGAGCGTGACGCTGCACGTCTGGACGATTGCGGCTTCGACCTCGCCGGTGACGCTGACGTCATTCGGCCCGGCATGGGTGATGCGGAACCGGCCGACCAGGCGATCGACGGCGACAAGGCCATCAACTCGGGCAAGCGCTGCCCGCTCGGTTGCATTCGCCTCGACCTCGATCTCGGCTATGCCGTCGCCTCGCAACCGGTCGATGTGGAATGGACGCGAGAACGGCAGCTGCGAAGCGGGATCGGCCGCGGGAGTGTCCTGCTTCGTCATGGCAACGCCCTCTCGTAGGAGGCTGGGTCGGCAAAGCGAATCTCTCCGGCAACAAACGCTCCTACAGGCAGTGCGGCAAGCGCCACCGCGGCAGCCCTCACATAGCGCTCAAGAGGGTCGATCTCCGGACGATCAGCTCTCCCGCCGAAGACGTTGCGGGCGAGCGCTGCCGCAAGCTCGCTCTCATCGCCCGCATCGAGCGCGGCGGCATAGGCGGCGGCTCGGCCGAAAAACCCCTCCGCCAGCCTCTTCATGCGCTTGGGAACGGCAAGGTCGCCGAGGCCCATCTCACGCAGCGTCGCGTCGAAATGTGCAAAGACGGCGTTAACGAGATCCTGGGCAATATCGGGACCGGGCGCTTCGAACTGGCGCAACCGCCGCAGCACCAGGACGGCATGCAGCACGAGCATTTCAAAACGTCCTTCGAATGTATCTGCAACGCCGCAGGCGCGATAAAGTGCCGGATGGCGCGCTGCTGCCACGATCTCGCCGTGAAGCCGTTCAATCACCTCCCGGTTGGCATGCTTGCGAAACAGTCTGAACATGGGTTTGTCCGGCGGGTCGCGGCCGTCACCGTTGCTTGCAATTCGCTGGGACGGGGGTTAGGCATCGCCACGTGACGAGGCAAGCGAAATCTCGCTTGGCACCGTCAGGCCGGCGGAGAGGGGATGAGGCAGAGCCCATGGGGCGAGTTCCAATCGAGAGGTCGGGATGCTGAGCAGGCGCCTTCGCGTTGCCAGGAAGCTCGCGGGCGTCGCCACGCTGGCGATTGGCCTTGGCGGCTGCTTTCTCGGCTATGAGAACGAGGTCCAGCGCGGCTACGTCATCGACGAGCGCCTGCTCAACCAGGTCTCCATCGGAACGCCGGCACCGAAAGTGCTGGAGATCCTCGGCAATCCCTCGACGACCTCCACCGTCGGCGGCGATTCATGGTATTATATCAGCCAGATAGTCGATCAGACGTTTGCTTTTTCGAAACCGGAAGTGACCGACCAGCGCGTCGTTGCGGTCTATTTCGACACATCGAAGAAGGTCCAGCGGATCGCCAACTATGGGCTGCAGGACGGCAAGGTCTTCGATTTCATCTCGCGCACGACGCCGACCGGCGGCACGGAGCAGAGCTTCCTCGCCAACCTTTTCCGCAGCTTCGGCCATTGGTATTGAGGGCTGTCTGGTTGATACCTCGACGCGGGCGTGCCCTGGCATAGGGCGCTGCCTGGCGAGTCCTGGTGACGCCGGAAACAGTCGGCGCTAATGTGGCATCTCGATCGATTGCTTGGAGGTCCCGCCATGAAAGCCACCACGACATTGCGTCTTGCGTGCGCCCTGCCGCTCATCATCGCCGCGGGCCAGGCGCTGGCCTGTCCGTGGTCGACGACGAACGCGAGCCTTGTGGTCGCCCAGGCTTCGGCCCCGGCGATGTGTGCAGAGGTTTATTTGCCCGTATGCGGGCATGATGCTGCCGGAAAGGCGATGACGTTCTCGAACGACTGCGAGGCAAAGCGCGCCGGTGCGATCGGCATCGTCGAGGGTCCGTGCAGCGCGTCAAACTGATCGCCCGTCGATCGCTCGACACACTGGGTGTTGGCCCGGGCGGCGAGCCTTGCGTCGGGACGCGAAAGGTGGCGGATGCCACGCCCCGACGCACCTGATGAAAAGCGCGATGCTGGTTCACGCGTCAGGCACCGTTGTCTGGCGGCTGAATTTGTTGCCTCTCAACCATGCCCGCCTCCTGGCGCCGTTCCTCCAGAACCCAGATCGACGTGTCGATGACTGCTCCACTGCGCCGATGGATGTCGCAAGCGCGTCGAAAGTACGCGCCGGGAGCGTCTTTCGCTTCCGCTCCGCTCAAGTCCGGTGGACCGCATATGAACGAGCTGCGGCAATATGCCGATCTGTTCCAGCCGATCACGCCATGGGCAGGCCGCGTTCCGAACGGGTTCATTGTCGATTTCCTCGGCACCCGTATCGCCAAGGAATTCGTCGAGATGTGGGGGCAGGATGCCGCCTTCCCCGACGGCGTCGAGATGCAGCTGAAGCTGCCCGTCCTCGGTGATGGCGAAAACGGGGAGTTCTGGTTCGAGGCGGTCAATTGGGTGCTGGCGGCCCGCGAGGCGCGAGAGCGCTTCGTCATGGTGACGCTCGGCGCCCTCTACGGCTACCAGGCGGTGGGAAGCCAGAGGGCGCTGCAGCTCCTGAACCCGCTCCCCTACAAGCTCGTCGCGGTCGAAGCCGTCCCCGAAAACGTCGAGTGGATCCGCCGCCACATGCGCGACAACGGCATCGATCCCGACGAGCAATGGATCATCGAGGCAGCGATAAGCGACGTCAATGCGCCCGCCTTCTTCCCCGTCGGCGCGCCGGGGTCGGGCGCGCAGAACTGCATCTCGACGAATCGGGCCAAGGCGCGCAACGACTATGTACGGCAATTGACACGGTTCGGTCGCTCCAGGCGGGCCTTGTCGAATCTGCTGCTGCACAACACGACGGGGCTCAAGAAAAGCCTCGTCCCCGGCAAGAAGTTCGATGCCGAAATCAAGCTCGTCAGCAGCGTCACGTTGCGCGATGTGCTCGGCCCCTTCGACCGCGTCGACCTCCTGGAGTCCGACATTCAGCAATCGGAGATCGTCGTCTTCCCGCCGTTCATGGACATCCTCAAGCGCAAGGTGAGGCGCATCCACATGGGTACGCATGGGCCCGAGGTTCACCGCACGCTGCACAATCTCTTCGTCGAATGGGGATGGGGTATCGTCTTCAGTTTCCTGCCCGAGAGGGAGCACGACACGGAGATCGGCCGGTTCTCGTTGAACGACGGGATCCTCAGCGTCCGAAACCCCGATATCTGAGGCGCGCGGCCCCGCTCACGTCACTGCAACGGCCACCTCGCGCGGGCCGGCCCCGGTCTCATGAGCTTCGTGCTAAGCCGGTGGTCCCTCGCGGCGTGAGGGTCAGCAGAGTGTGGGTTGCAACCAACTCGCCGATTGCACCTCCCACGGTGAAGCCCGGATAGTAGATCCGGTGCACCGCACGATAGGCCTACACCAGGCGCATCGGCTCGCCGATACAACCCGGACCATTTCCGCCGGTTCCGCCGCGAGCCGCCAACCGGGCCAAGGCGCGCAACGACCATGTGCGGCAATCGACGCGGCTCTCGACCGAATCCGACCCGGAGCGGACCTTCATCAGCCCGGCGGCGGGTTGCCGGTGAAAACCGCCAATTGATCTTCGAAAGCACGCTTGTAGGCGGCCCGGGCTTCGCCGCGAGCGACATAGGCAGAGAGGTTCGGATAGTCCTCCAGCATGCCCGATCCGCTCAACCTGCGCAGCACCGTCACCATCAGCAGGTCACCGGCGCTGAACGCATCGTCGAGCCAGTCGGCATCTCCAAGCCGACTGCAAAGTTCGTCCAGCCGGTCACGGACGCGATCCTGAAGGATGGGCAGGCGCTCCTCGTGCCAGGTCTTGTGGTGCTCCTCGCGCCTGGCGCTTTCGAGATCAACGATCCGCGGCTCCACCGTATTGAGCGCGGCAAACATCCACGTGATCGCGCGCGCCCGGGCATTCGCATCGCCTGGCAGCAGGCCTGCATGGCGCTCCGCGATATGGAAAACGATCGCCCCGGACTCGAACAGAACGAGATCGCCTTCTTCATAGGTCGGAATCTGCCCGAAGGGGTGAAGTCTTCGATGCGCCGGTTCCTTCATCGCACTGAACGAAAGAAGACGAACCTCGTAGGGTTGGCCTGCTTCTTCGAGCGCCCAGCGCACACGCATGTCACGCGCCAGTCCCCTGCCGCGATCGGGGGATCGCTCAAAGGCGGTGATGGTGATGGTCATCGCAAAGCTCCGGATGGTCGCATGGCCGTGCATTGACCGCCGTCGGTGCGTTTCCTAAGACGAACGCCACAGCTCCTCCAATCGGCGGAACAACCGCGCCGCCGCGCCCCAGTGGGAAGGATAGTGGATGGCCGATTCGCCCCCTCAGAACCAGATGCCGGGCTTTGCGACCCTCGCCGTCCATGCGGGTGCACAGCCCGACCCTACCACCGGGGCGCGGGCGACGCCGA
>JAFAME010000305.1 GCA_019233695.1 Methylobacteriaceae bacterium | reverse complement strand
CAGACGCCCGCTGCGGATCTCGTCCGCGAGTCTCTGCGTCAGTTCCTGCGTGCGATTGAGCGTGGGACCAAGCGCCAGGGAAAGATGTCTGACCTTTTTCACGGCGACCGCCATTGATCTGAGAAGCTTCAGCTGATGATCTATACTGCCTTCACGCCACTCTATAAAATCCCGGGCCCGGCTTTGCCCCAGCTTTTTTGCCGGCTGCACACCGTTCGCCGGCAAAGCGCTCGGATCGAACGTGACAAGTTCTGGGAGCCGCGGGCTCGCTCCGCTCTCATGCCTCGCCCACGTCGGGCTCATGCATAGCATCATATGATGACCGTATCAAAAGATGTAATTTTTTCAGGTGTCCTGCGGCATAAAATGCGACTTGGCTCTTGGCCGCAGGCAGCCGCCGATGCTATCCTGCCACGCGGTGGCCGGCGGCTGCCGGCCACCTGTCAACCAAGGAGCGCATGATGTCCTGGACGACACCGGTTCTCGTCGAAGTATGCGTGGGCATGGAAGTGACGAGCTACGAGTCAGCCGAGATCTGATATCGGCTTCGGGCTGGGCGGGCCTGCAACCCGCCCAGCAAGCTCCGCGCGGCCTGAGCGTCTGGCGTGATCCGACGCGGCGTCGCCGAGACCCGCTCCCCGTACCCTCGATCCTGTTGGAGGCACGCCGGCTCGCGGACCATCGCGCGTCCGTCGCAAAGGGCATATTGACGGCCCCATGCCGGGAGCGGGATGCTGCGGGCGTCACCTGCAGGGCATCGACGGACTGCATCGACGGGAGGCCACGTGAAAAGGCTTGCGCTCGCGCTCCTGGCCGGCACGGTCGCTTGGACGCCGGCATGTCCGGCCGATCCGACCGTCTCACTGCGGGTGTCGATCTGGCTGCCGCCTGCCCACCCCCTCGTTCCCGCGACGAAGGCATGGGCCGACGATATCGAGAAGGCTTCCGGCGGCGCCATCAAGCTGACGATCTTCCCTTCGGAGCAGCTCGGCAAGGCATTCGACCATTATGACATGGCCCGCGATGGCCTTGCCGACATCACCTATGTCAATCCGGGCTATCAGCCCGGCCGGTTCCCGATCATTGCCGTCGGTCAGATCCCGTTCACTTTCGGCAATGCCCGCAAGGGCACCGCGGCGCTCGATTCGTGGTATCGGAAATATGCCGCCGCCGAAATGAAGGACACGCATTTCTGCTTTGCCTTCATCCATGATCCGGGCAGCTTTCACGCCCGCAGGAAGATCCTCCTGCCGGAAGACGTGAAGGGCCTCAAGGTCCGGCCTGCCCAAAGCACGATCAGCGAGCTTGTCACGTCGCTCGGCGGCACCAATGTCCAGGCATCCGCTCCCGAGGCGCGCGAGGTTCTGGAACGCGGCGTTGCCGATGCGATCACGTTTCCCTGGGGCTCGCTCTTCGTTTTCGGCATCGACAAGGTGGTCAAGTACCATATCGACGAGCCGCTCTACACGACCGTCTTCACCTACACGATGAACAAGGACAGGTATGAGGCCCTGTCCGACGCGCAGAAGAGGGTGATCGACGACCATTGCACCACGGAATGGGCCGTCAAGCTCGCCGGTGCCTGGGGCGACTTCGAGGCGGCGGGGCGGGAGAAGATGCGGGCGCTGCCCGGTCACGAAGTCTACAGGCTAACCGAGGCACAATTGCAGGCATGGAAAGGCGCAGTCGAACCGCTGCGCGCAAGCTGGGCGGCCGCCGTGAAACAAAGAGGCGTTGATCCTGACGCTGCATTGAAGGAACTCGAAGCCAGTATTGCGAAATTTGGCGCCGGCCTGTAACGACGCAACGGGTCCGGCAAGGGGCGACCCTGCTTGTCCAGTGAAGGGCTTGGCATCGCCCGAACGCTCGGATGCTTCCGCCTCCTATCATTTGGCCGCGCTTTTCGGGGGGAAGCGTGCGACGCAATGCGATGGACCGGTTCATCGACGGCATCGAGCTCGTTGCAGCCGTCTTCGTGGGCATCGTTGCCGCCGACGTCTTCATCTCGGTTCTGCTGCGCTATCTCTTCAGCGTCTCGCTCCCCGACAGCTATGATCTCGGAAAATTGCTCCTGGGTATCCTGATCTTCTGGGGCATTGCGGCAACGAGCTACCGCGGCACTCACATCACTGTCGATCTCGTGTGGGGATCGGTCGGGCCAAGGTCGCAGCGCGCGATCGATGTCTTTGCGACCCTGGTGTTGCTCTTCGTCGTGGCCGTCCAGACCTCGATGCTGTTCGACAAGGTCAGGACGACGCGCGCCGACAACGTGCTGACTTCCGATCTGCATCTTCCGACCTGGCCTTTCTTCGCCGTTGCCTGGGCGGGCGACGTCTCGGCCGTCGTTCTCATCGCGGTGCGGACGTTCCGGCTGATCTTTCATCCGGAGAAGCTCGCCCGCGCCCCACGCATCAAGGCCGTCGAGTAGGGCCCCGTGGCGATGAGCGCCGATGCGGTCGCCATCACGGGTTTCGTCGTCCTTTTCGTGCTGATGCTGCTTCGCGTACCCGTCGGGATGGCGATGGGCCTCGTCGGCGTTGCGGGATACGGCTGTATCGTGGGCGCAGGACCCGCCCTGAAGATGGTCGGCATCACGTCGATGCGGACCGTCACGGACTACACCTTCGGCGTCATCCCGATGTTCCTTCTGATGGGCGCCCTGGTTTCGACTTCGGGCGTCAGCCGTGAGCTGTTCCGGGCCGCCAATACCGTTGTCGGACACCTGAAGGGGGGCCTGGGCATCGCCACGGTCGCCGCCTGCGGCGGCTTTGCCGCAATCTCCGGCTCCTCGGTTGCAACCGCCGCGACGTTCTCGATCGTCGCCTATCCGGAAATGCGTCGATACGGCTATCCGCAATCCTTCGCGGCCGGCGTCATCGCGGCGGGAGGGACGCTCGGCGCCATGCTGCCGCCGTCGATCGTTCTTGCGGTCTATGGCATCATCACCCAGCAGGACATCGGCAAGCTGTTCGTGGCCGGCATCGGTCCGGGCATGCTCGCCATCGCGATGTACATGGCCACGGTCGCAATCATCGGATGGGTGCGGCCGAACTTCCTGCCCAAGGGGAAGCCTGCCACCTGGAAGGAGCGGCTTGCCGGGCTGCGCGATGTATGGGCGCCGGCTGCGCTCTTCGCCTTCGTCATCGGCGGGCTCTACGGCGGATTGTTCACGCCCACGGAGGCCGGCGGCGTGGGTGCCGGTGGCGCCTTCATTCTAGGGCTCGTGAGGCGGCGCCTCTCGCCGGCCCAGATTCGCGATTCGCTGCTGCAGGCAACGCGCACGGCGGCCGCGGTCTTCACCGTCCTCATCGGCGCGCTGCTGTTCGGCTACTTTCTCGCCGTCACCCAGACCCCGCAGAAGGTGACAGAGTTCCTCACAAGCCTGGGGCTTGGGCGCTACGGCGTGCTCGTGCTCATCATGCTGATGTATCTCGTTCTCGGGTGCCTCATGGACGCCATGGCCATGATCATCCTGACGGTGCCCATCATCTTTCCCGTCATTACCGACCTCGGCTTCGATCCCATCTGGTTTGGCGTGATCATCGTCATGACCGTCGAGCTCGGATTGATCCATCCGCCCGTCGGCATGAATGTGTTCGTCATCAAGAGCGTCATCCCCGAGGTGAGCTTCTCGACGATCTTCATCGGCGTCCTGCCGTTCATCCTCACCGACATCCTGCGGCTTGCGATTCTGATCGCCTTCCCGATCATCGCCCTCTATCTGCCGAGCAGGATGTAGAGGTCAGGAGTGGATTGATGAACGTGCACCCCGCCCTCGTCACCGGCTTCGTACCCTACGGCGGGCGGCGGTCGAACCCCGCTGCCGAGATCGCGGCGGCGCTCGACGGCACGACCATCGCCGGCGTGCCGGTCGTCGGCCGGCCCTTGCCCGTATCGCTCGCCGAGATCGGCGACCGGATCGCCGGTCTCCTTGAGGACCTGCAACCGCGGGTCGTGGTCAGCGTCGGGCTGAGCCCGGGCGAGGCCGTCATCCGCATCGAACGCGTCGGATTGAACCTCGCCGACTTCGGCACGGCCGACAACGCCGGGCAGGTCGCCCTCGACGAGCCGCTTCTCGGCAATGGCGCGGCGGCAAGATGGGCGACGCTCCCCATACGCAAAATCGAGACCGCGCTCCTCGAAGCCGGGATTCCGGCCCGCATTTCCAACAGCGCCGGGACCTTCTTGTGCAATGCCTGCCTCTATACGTTCCTCAGTCTGGCTGACGAGGCGCGCGAGCCGATCGCCTGCGGTTTCATCCACGTGCCGTACATGCCCGAGCAGGTCGCCGAGATGTTGGGGGTGGTCAAGCGACACGGACGGCAGGCGAGTGGGTCCGACGTCGCCTCGATGGCCCTTGCGACGAGCACTCAGGCGGTTGCGATCGCCGTCGAAACGGCTCTGCGCGAAACTCGTTGAAGCAGGCGTGCGTGCCCTGACGTCCAAAAAGGAAGGGACCCGCACGGTCTCGCGTGGGTCCCTTCAATAATACCAGCCGCGCCTGAAGCTCAGGCGCAGATTCATGCACTCACTGGGGCGGTGGCGCAGCGGGCTGGCCGGCCGGAGGAGCCCCCATGTCGCCCGACGGTGCCGCTGCCTTCTTCTTTTTCTTCGTGGACTTCTTGGCAACGTGACGCTTGTGCTTCTTGGGGGCGGGCGCGGACATGTCCCCTGAGGGCGCGGCAGCGCCTGCGGGCGCGGTCGGCTCGGGCGCCGGCGCAGGCGTCGTCTGAGCCAAGACCGGCGACACTGCCAGGGCTGCCGCAACGACCGAGGTCATGAGAATCTTCTTCAACATATCAATTCTCCGTTCTGGCCGGTCGCGGCCGCATTGGTGCGCTGACCGGCAAACGCTGCAAACTTTCAGACCGGAGATGAACGTGAGTTGAACGACTTGGACCATCCCCATGGGTTTCGACGCAGCTGCACCGGGCGGCAAGAGCGATTCGGGGCTCAGGTGACGGCCCGCATTCATCGCCCGGTCGTGAAGATACATCAATAAGTTGAAGCGACGAGGCCAAGCTTGAACGCGCTTGCGCACGGGTGTTTATATGCTTTTGCCGATGATGCGGGCCCCCGAATGACAGCTCGTCGCCTTGCCGCGATCTTCCTTGCTGACGTGGTCGGCTACAGCCGCCTGATGCACGCCGACGAGGTTGCAACGCTTCGCGACCTGAAGGACCACTACAATGCGCTCCTCGAGCCGGGCATCGCCGCGTTCAACGGACGCATCGTCAATACGCCGGGCGACAGCGTTCTCGCCGAATTTGCTAGCGTCGTCGATGCGGTGAGCTGCGCCGTCGCCATCCAGCGCGCCATGGTCGCGCGCAACGCGCTCGTGCCGGATGAACGGCGCATCACCTTCCGGATCGGCATCAATGTCGGCGATGTCATCGTCGACGGCAGCCAGATCTTCGGCGACGGGGTCAATATCGCAGCTCGCGTGGAGGCGCTGTGCGAGCCTGGCGGACTATGCATTTCACGCGTGGCGAGGGACCAGATCCGCGACAAGGTCCCGTTCTCATTCCTCGACAAGGGCGAGCACTCGGTCAAAAACATCCTGCGGCCCGTGCGCATCTTCGAGCTTTCCGCCGCCGCCATCATGACCTTGCCGGAGGACCTTGGCCTTAAGTCCGCCGAAGAGGGTCGCGCTGAAGAGGGCCGGGAGCAAAGCGAGCCGCTCGAAGCGGAAACTGCACTCAGGCTCGCCGTCCTTTCCGTAACCATCGCATCGGGCGCTGACAATGACGCGGATCAGAGTGCATCACGGGAGACGATGGGGGCGCTCGCAGCGCAGTTGCCCCGCTACCAGGGCGCCGTTGTATCGGCGGTCGACGGCGAAGTCGTCGCGACATTCCAAAATCCGGCGCAGGCCGTCGCGTTCGCCCTGCAGATGCATGACCTTGCCCCGACCCTTCGCTCTCGCGAAGGCGCTTCGGTCGAGCTGGCAATCGGCATACATCTCAGCGATTTCGACATCGAGACCGGCCGCCCTTTTGAGGGGGGTGTCGGCAGAGCGCAGGCCATCAGAGCCAAAGCGCCGCCAGGCGCGACGCTCGTCGGGGACAGCTTGTATCGGGCCGTCCGCATGAAGTCCGACTTCGGCTTCGAATCGCTCGGAGGAACGCACGTCGAGAGCGCGGGCGAGCCGGTCGAACTCTACCGGGTGCATGGCCGCGAGGTCGCCGTATCGATGAAGCCTAGTCACCGGCCGCGACCCGGAAATTCGCTTCGCTCGCAAATGAAGGTCGATCGTCCTGCCCTCGACATCGAGCGCCCGTCGATTGCGGTCCTTCCGCTACGCGATCTCTCCGGCGATCCGGAGCAGGACTATTTTGCCGATGGAACGACGGATGACATCATCACCAATCTGACGAGATTCCGAGGGCTCGACGTCATCGCCAGCGGCTCGACATTCGCGTTCCGGGACGGTTCCGCCGCGATCGGAGACATTGGCCAGAGGCTTCGCGCACGTTATGTCGCGCATGGCAGCATTCGCCGTTCGCCCAGCCGGATCCGGGTCGGCATTCAGGTCGATGACGTTCCAAGCGGCCGGATCGTCTGGGCGGAACGCTATGATCGGCCCATCGAGGACATCTTCGCAATCCAGGACGAAATCGCCGAGCTTTCCGCGGCCGCGATGGCCGTCAAGATCGAGGAAGCGGAGCGTACGCGGGTTCGCGCATCGCCTCCCGGCAGCCTTGACGCCTACGGCTTCGTGCTGCGCGGCCAGAGCCACGTCAATCATTTCACCGCGGCCGATACGGCGATCGCGCAGGTCTGCTACCAGGGCGCCCTCGATCGCGATCCGCAATACGGCCGCGCCCACGCCGGGGTCTCGCGCACCCACACGCACGAGTGGCGCCACTCCTGGAGCCCCGACCCCGAAGCGAGCCTGCGCAGGGCGGTGGCTTCCGCGGTGAGCGCCATCGAGGCCGACCCCAACGATGCGCGCGGGTATGCCCAGCTGGGGTTCGTTCGCCTCTACGCCAAAGAGCACGATCTCTCCTTGGCAAGCTATCGGCGCGCGCTTGCGCTCAATCCGAACGATGCCAGCATCCTTGCCGAATACGCCGACGCCCTCGCCCATTCGGGCCAGCCGGAGGAAGCCCTTGCGCTCTATCGCAAGGCAATGCGGCTGAATCCGTTTTACCCGGACTATTATCTGTGGACCATGGCCGGCGCCTATTTCCACATTCCCGCGTTCGACGAGACGATCGCGTGCGTCATGCGCATGAACAACATCACGCAGGGCCGCCGCCTTCTTGCCGCCTCCTTCGCCCACCTCGGCCGACTATCCGAGGCGCGGCGCATTGCCGAGGAGATTCTTGCCGACGAACCCGGGTTCTCGGTCGACCATTGGGCGCGCGTCGTCCCCGACCGGCGACCCGAAGACATGGAGCGCTACATCACCGGGCTGAAGATGGCCGGGCTGTGAGCCGGAGTTCGAATCATGTCCGCGTCATCGGCCGGAGCAAAGCGGAGAGCCGGGATCCGGCACCGGGTCCCGGATAGCCGCAAGGGCGGCTTCCGGGATGACGGGCATCGGCTTCGGAAAATTGAAGGCTTAGTCCGAGTTGCCGCGTCCGCCGCGCAGCTGCGCCCCCGCCGAGCGAAGCTGGGCGCCGGCCGACCGTAGCTGCGCGCCCGACGAGCGAAGCTGCGCGCCGGCGCTCTGCCCAGTCCCCATTCCGCTCAACTCGGCGTCGAGGAGTACGCTCTCGAACGTACCCGAATCCATGTCCAGGCGGATCGTGAAGTCGGCACTGTCGTAGGCCCAGATCCTGATGCCATAGGCGAACGTCCCCAACCCTGGATCGGCAAGGCCCGTACGTCCGGTCTCCTGCGGCATGGTCGGCGGCTGATCCTTTTTGTGCGGGTTCGCGTCGAATTCGGGCGCAAGTCCCGCTCCGTGAACGAGGAAGATCGCCGGACGCGCCATCTCGTAATACCGCCCTTCGTAGGCAAAGCCCACGATTCGGGC
>JAFAME010000101.1 GCA_019233695.1 Methylobacteriaceae bacterium | reverse complement strand
AACGCCGCGGGCTGGGTGATAGTCGTGGTGTAGACGCCGGCCGTTGGGAACTTGGCGAAGGCGCGCCGGTTTGTCGGCGTCACGCCTTCGGGGTGATAGGTGACCCGCAGCTCGGGATAGCGGAAGAGCGCGCGTTCCTCGCGGCTCGGCGGTGCGGCGTGGTCGAAGTAACGATCGAGCGCATCGCGCAGCGCCGCGATCGCCTCGGCGTAGAGGCGCTGCAGCGCATCGATGGCATCCTCGGGGCGGGCGAAGGCCACATGCGGGCGGGATCGGACAGTCATGGCCGCGTGCTCCCATCGGGGAGGGGCTGGTCGGGATAGTCGTGCCACAGGCCGCGATAATCCTGCACCCGGCGCACGTGGTTCTCCCCATCGATCATATAGGTGGGGCCGACGGGCGCCTTGCCGTGGCCGTCCGGAATATCGAGGACGTAGGTCGGCTGGCAGAGACCGGAGAGCCCGCCCTTCAGCGCCCGCATCAGCGCCTGCCCTTCGGCGATCGTCAGACGGAAATGCGCGGTGCCGGGCGCGAGATCGGGATGGTGGAGGTAGTAGGGCTTCACCCGCGCCTCGACAAAGGCGCGCATCAGCGCCGCGAGCGTCTCGACGCTGTCGTTGACGCCGCGCAGCAGCACGGTCTGGCTCAGCATCGGGATGCCCGCATCGATGATCCTGGCGCAGGCGGCGCGTGCCGCCTCGGCGAGTTCGCGCGGGTCGTTGGCGTGGAGCGCGACGTAAGTCGCCAGATTTGGCGAGCGCACGGCGCCGACGAGATCGGCATCGATCCGATCGGGGGCGACGACCGGCACGCGGGTGTGAAAGCGTACGACCTTCACATGCGCAATGCCGGCGAGCATTGTCATGAGCTCGGCAAGACGGCGCGGGCTCAGCATGAACGGATCGCCGCCCGTGACGATCACCTCCCAGATCTCCGGCCGGGCGCGGATATAGTCGATAGCACCCGAAAGGGCTTGCGCCGAGAGGGTATGGCCGTGCAGGGGGCCAACCATCTCGCGCCGGAAGCAGAAGCGGCAATAGACCGCGCAGACCGACACCAGCTTCAGGAGCACGCGGTCTGGATAGCGATGCACGATGCCCTCGACCGGGCTGTGCGACCGATCGCCGATCGGATCGGCGCGCTCGTCGGGGTGGGTCTGGAGCTCGGCAGCGCTCGGCACGAACTGCCGCGCGATCGGGTCATGCGGGTCATCTCGGTCGATGAGATCGAGGACGGCAGGCGGGATGGCGACCGCGTAGCGGGCGGCGACTTCTTCGAGTGCGGCGCGATCGCGCGGAGCGACGAGCCCGCCCGTTTCGAGCTCCTCGATCGTGCGCAATGTCGCGGCGGCGCTCGTCACGGTTCCTCGAATGGCGTCCACATCACCTGTTCCACGCGCGAGGCGCCGGTGGCAAGCATGACCAGGCGGTCGAAGCCGAGCGCAATGCCGCTCGCGGGCGGCATGCGGCCGAGCGCGGCGAGAAAATCCTCGTCGATCGGATAGCGCTCGCCGTAGATCCCCTCCTTGGCCGTCATGTCGCTCTCGAACCGCCGGCGCTGCTCGATCGGATCGGTCAACTCGGCGAACGCATTGGCAAGCTCCACTCCGCACACATAGAGCTCGAACCGCTCCGCGAGCCTCGGATCGCTCGGCTTCGGCCGGGCCAGCGCCGCCTCCGAGACGGGGTATTCGTAGAGGATCGTCGGCCGGCCGCGGCCGAGTTGCGGTTCGATCCTTTCCGAAAGAATCCGGCTGAAAATGTCCGACCAGTCATCATCGCCCGCGATACGGACGCCCTGTGCGCTCGCGGCGGCAGCCAAGGCGGTCCGATCCGGGCCTTGCCGGCCGACCGACGCCATCAAATCGATGCCGGCATGACGCAGGAACGCCTGCGCGACGGTCAGGCGTTCGGGCTTGAGGCGCGGATCGGCTTCGCATCCCCGGAATGTCCAAAATCGTGTGGCTGTTGCCTCGGCGACAGTACCGAGAAGCGTGGCACAATCATCCATCAAGGTCTCGTAGGGCTCCCGCGCCCGGTACCATTCGAGCATGGTGAACTCGGGCGCGTGCAAGGCGCCATGTTCGCGGTTGCGGAATACGCGTGCGAAGGTAGAGATACGCGTCTCGCCTGCCGCGAGCAGCTTCTTGCACGCAAATTCGGGCGAAGTATGCAGATAGAATGGCACCCTCGCGCCATCCGGCCGCCGCCACTCGGTCGCCAAAGCATGCAGATGGGTTTCGTTACCGGGCGAGGCCTGCAGGATCGACGTCTCGATCTCGGTGAAGTCACGTGCGGCAAAGAATTGCCTCGTCGCGGCCAGAATGCGGTTGCGTGCCAGAAGAAAGGTCCGTCGGTCGGCGTGCCGGTCGGGCGCCCACCAGGGAGACGGGCTGTCGGCCTTGCGAGCGGCTGGCGACAAGTCACGATGTTGCATCGTCATGGCCAGGGGACAGGCGAGGGCGCACGAGAGCGGACCGCCTTGGGCGGGCTGGCCTTCGTCGGCGAAATCGCTATGTTGCGCGCCAACTTCAACACGGGGCGCGCGCGGGCCGGCCTCGGTCGCCGCGACAGGGGAAGAATGTGAGAGTCATCGC
>JAFAME010000508.1 GCA_019233695.1 Methylobacteriaceae bacterium | reverse complement strand
GTAGGCGATTTTCTGGCGCGCTTCGCTGGGCGAGGCGTCGGAGTGTGGCGAGCGCTGTTTTACGGACAGATTGTCGGGCTTTTTGCCCTTCAGCTTTGGATGTTCCCGCACTGGGAGACGATCGCCAGGCGTTCGCCGCCTGGTCGAGCGGATTGATGCTCGGCATGGCGGTCGCGCCTCTCACCCTGATCGGGAGCTACGCCTTCACAAAGGCGCTGACGGCAGGAACGCTTTCCCTCGTCGTGCCGATTGCCACGAGCTATGGAGCTGTATCCGCCGGGCTCGCAATCGCATGGGGAGAGCCAGTGACCACGCGGGCGCTGGTCGGGACTATAGGGACCGTCATTGGAGTGACCCTCGCGACGGCAGCACCGAGCTCACACAAAGCCAAGCCCGGCAGCGCCGGCGTGGGATGGGCCTTGATCGCCGCCGGCGTGCTTGGAACGTCGATTTGGCTGCAAGGTAGGTTCGTTGTTCCGGCGATCGGCAGCCTGCCCGCGGTCTTGGTCTATTTTGCGATCAGCATTCCAATTCTCGTTGCCATCCGGCTCGCCAATCGTGGCAGCTTTGCCCTTTCGCCGCTGTCGATGTGGCCGGTGACACTGGGAGCAGGCCTCCTGACCTCTTCGGCCAGCATAGCCCTCGCGCTCGGCTTCGCGACCGGCCATATCGCCATTGTTGCGGTCCTCAGCACCCTTTCGAGCGTCGTGACGGCACTCCTCGGCTACACTTTGCTGGACGAGCGGCTCGCACCTCGTCAGCTTGCTGGCGTGGTCCTCGCGATTGCGGGTGTCGCGACAATCAATGCTGGATGAAACCGAAGCCTTCGCGGTGCGAACCAGTATGTTCACTTCTTCCGATACAGGTCCGTCAGCGCTTCGACCGCCTCCCTTATCCGCCCCTTCTCTGCAGGCGAGAAAACCTCGCGCCCTACCGCTTTCGCCATCGTCACGACAGCACCGATCAGCTCATTGAACGCCGAGCGAATCCCGGCCTCATTCATGACGATGTTCGGCGTTTCGCGCGGCTTCTTCATTCTTGCCCCCAAGATGGGCACCGGAAGGGACCGGGGCGCGACTCACGACATCACTTGTGTTCTCGACAAGATGTGAAAGGCGCTGAATTTCATCGCCCACCAGGTCCCGCAAGTAGCGAAGAGCTGCAAGCCGGATCGCGCCTAGATACTGGATTTCGGTGTCACCAGAAGGCCGGTTTGGAATGGGCGCCGGCAATTGTAGAGAGGTCAGGGAGACCTCAAAATTGAGCCACTCCGTGGGCTTATAAGGTTCGACATTGTTGGCGTACGTCATTCGCACTGAAGTCCATGTCACGCTAATCTCGATGGGTTTCATCGGGGGGATTTCAGACCTCGTCATTGAGCAAGCGCCGCAATGTCAGTTCAAGTATCGAGGTTTGCTGTCGAACAGCCCTAGAACCTGATCCGTGGTATCTCCGGTGATCGCGGCGATACGTGACGCGATGTCAATGAGAGTGGGATCGTTCGGACCGACCAGTCGCGCCAGGGTGCGTACCTCCGTGCGGAGCCGATGAATTTCCGGGCGCAATCCCTTTGTCAGGGGGCTCTTCTCTTTGTTCATTGATTTGACTCCCGACCCGACGCTCAACGCGGACGAGGGCCCAAAGTTCAGTTGGCGCTTCAGAAGTGCAATTTGCTAGAACCGGGGGGAGCGCGCGGCGCGTCTCCTTCTCCAGGCGGCTGCCGTGGCCTCACGATGCGGCCGAATGCGGCCGCCGCGGCCAATGCGCCCGGCGTCACCGATACCGAAATCAAGATCGGCCAGACCATGCCCTACAGCGGCCCCGCGTCGGCCTACGGCGCGATCGGCCGGGCGGAAATCGCCTATTTCCGGATGATCAACGAGACGGGTGGCGTGAACGGCCGCAAGATCAACCTTGTAAGTCTCGATGACGGGTACAGCCCGCCGCGCACCGTCGAACAGATCCGCCGCCTTGTCGAGGAAGAACAGGTTGCCTTCATTTTCAACAGCCTGGGCACGCCGTCGAACTCGGCGAT
>JAFAME010000417.1 GCA_019233695.1 Methylobacteriaceae bacterium | reverse complement strand
CGGCGGGTGAACATCGCCTCCTACCTCGTCAAGGTCGGCGATGCCATCGAGGTGAAGGACTCTTCCAAGCAGCTCGCCTCGATCATCGAAGCCACTCACCTCGCCGAGCGCGATGTGCCCGATTACATCGACGTCGATCACACCAAGATGACCGCCAAGCTCACCCGCATACCCGGACCGACCGAGGTGCCCTACCCGGTCTTGATGGAGCCCAATCTCGTGGTCGAGTTTTATTCGCGGTAACTGCCGGGCCCAGGATTCACACTGCACGATTTTGCCAACACAGAAAACCGCTGCACGAGCGGCCTTCTTTGTTGTGACTTGAGCAGGCGGCGTCCGGTTGTCTTCATCGAACCGCCGGACGTCATTGCGAGGAGCAAAGCGACGAAGCAATCCAGCGGCGGCACCTGGCTGTTGGATTGCTTCGCTGCGCAATGACGATTCCCGCTCCCACGCGCTAGACTGCCGGACGTCAGAGCTTCGACAGGAAGCTCGCAAAGCGCATCAGCCCCTCGGGCCACGGCCCGTGGCCCGACAAGGTGTCGAGATGCCCGGCTTCGCCGGCATCCACGAATGCCGCTCCCCAGGCGTAGCTGAGATCCTCGCTGTCGGCGAACGGAGCAAAAGCGTCGTTGCGGCTTGCCACCAGCATCGAAGGGAACGGCAGGGGATCCATCGGGATTTCGGCCAGCTTCTGATCAACGTCCCCCAGCGACCTGATGGCGGCGGTCATGCGAGGGGCGACGAGGAAGGCGCCTCTGATCCGCCCGTGCTCCAGAAGCGGCGTGACATGAGCGATGGCGATCACGCCAAGGCCATGGCCGACGAGGATCACCGGACGCCGCGCCTCACCGACGGCTTGAGCGAGCCTCGTCAGCCACCCGGCGCGGGTCAATCGGTCGCAATCTGCCGGCGCAACGGGTTGAGCCGTCGTGAGTTTCTGTTGCCACCGTAGCTGCCAATGATCTGCGACAGGTCCGGTCGCGTCGGGCACGAAGAGGAGGTCGGCATCGGATGTGCGCATGCGAATGATGCCTTGGCCTTTTGGCGGCATGAGGACGGAAATGCGATCATGACAGGCGTGTGCGTTCCAGTACCGCAACATGCCCGGTCTTCCTGGAGGCTGCACGGGAAGACCCTGGCAGCAGTAGGTGGGTAGAGTGCTAATCCATTGAAAGCACATGGAAACTTGACATTAACCTTCGGCTCGGCATGATCGTTGCAGCGCAATAGTCGGAGTCGGCTGAGAACTGGAGCAGGCAGAACTGGAGCAGAACATGGTGTCGAGCGACTTCGTCCGCCAGGCAGAGGGCTATGGCCTGACGACGGCAAACATCCTCTACCGCCTACCCGATCACCCCGTGATCCTGCAGGAATATGTTTGGCAGCAGTATGATCTCGCGCCCCAGTTTCCCGAGCTCCATCGTTTCCTGGCGTTCTGGGAGAAGAGCCTCGACGGCCGCCTCCACTCGGTTCGCGTCGCACACAAGCGCCTGATTTCGCCGAGCGAATTCAAGTCGGTGCAGAAGGAATACTGGCTGCACTAAGGCAGGGCTCGGACTCCTTCTCCCTGCGGGCCCCTGCGGGAGAAGGTGCCGCCGCTTGGCGGCGGATGAGGGGCTATGGCCATGAAAATAAGCCACCTTTTGCAAGGCCCTCGCATATCCTAAGGTCCTGGACTTTAACGCGTTTGAGCGCCCCTCATCCGGCCGCTCCGCGGCCACCTTCTCCCGCAGCTGGGAGAAGGACGTGGAACACGCGGGCAAAGATCGTGTCGACGTGCTTGAGATGATAGCCGAGATCGAATTGCTCCTTGAGTTCGGTCTCGGTCAGGGCCCGCGATACGTCGGTGTCTCCTGCCAGGAGCGCAAGAAAATCGCCTTCACCCCGCCACACCCGCATGGCGTTGCGCTGCACCCAGGCGTAGGCGTCTTCGCGCGACACCCCCTTTCGGGTAAGTGCCAGCAGCACGCGCTGCGAATGGATGAGGCCGCCTAGGCGATTGAGGTTGCGCTGCATGTTCTCGGGGTAGACGACGAGCGCCTCGACGACGCCCGCAAGGCGGGCCAGCGCGAAATCGAGCGTTACCGTGGCGTCAGGCGCGATCATGCGCTCGACCGAGGAATGCGAGATGTCGCGCTCATGCCAGAGCGCCACGTTCTCAAGAGCGGGCGTGACCATCCCGCGCACGAGCCGTGCGAGGCCAGTGAGATTCTCGCTCAGCACCGGGTTACGCTTGTGCGGCATCGCGGAGGAGCCCTTCTGGCCCTCGGCAAAGAATTCCTCGGCTTCCAGGACCTCGGTGCGCTGCAGATGCCGGATCTCGGTTGCGAGCCGCTCGATGCATGAAGCAACGACGCCCAATATGGCAAAGAACATCGCGTGCCGGTCACGAGGGATGACCTGCGTCGAGATCGGCTCCGGTACGAGGCCGAGCTTTTCGGCGACATACGCCTCGACGCGCGGATCGACATTGGCAAAAGTGCCCATCGCGCCCGACAGCGCGCAGGTCGCGATCTCCTTGCGGGCGGCGACAAGCCGGGCGCGGCAGCGGTCGAACTCAGCATAGGCCTGCGCCATCTTCAGGCCGAACGTGACCGGCTCGGCGTGGACGCCGTGCGATCGGCCGATAGAGGGGGTCAGCTTGTGCTCGAAGGCACGTCGCTTGAGTGCGGCAAGGAGTTCGTCCACGTCGGCGATGAGGATGTCGGCGGCGCGGGAGAGCTGGACCGCAAGGCAGGTGTCGAGCACGTCCGACGAAGTAAGCCCCTGGTGGATGAAACGGGCTTCGGGGCCGACGATCTCGGCAAGATGCGTCAGGAAGGCGATGACGTCATGCTTCGTCTCCCGCTCGATCGCCTCGATGCGCGCCACATCGAACGTCGCCTTGCCGGCTTTCTCCCAGATCGTCCGTGCCGCCGCCTTCGGAATGACGCCGATTTCCGCCAGCGCATCGCAGGCGTAGGCTTCGATCTCGAACCAGATCCGGAACCGCGTCTGCGGCTCCCAGACGGCGACCATTTTTGGGCGGGAATAGCGGGGGATCATCGGCGCGCTTTGGCTGGGTGGGAGGCTGTCGCTACCACAGGGCCGGTGCCCGGCAAACCGAGTTGGCTCCAGTTGGGCGTTTCCCTTGTCCGAATTTATTGGCGCCACCCGGTCGGAGGCACCAACCGTCATGCCCGCCCTTTGTGGCGGGCATCCACGCGGTCGAGGCGCCTCGCTGCCCGAGAAAGAGCCAACCCGCCCTGCATCGCGGCAGCTTGACCGCGTGGATGACCGGGACAAGCCCGGTCATGACGGCTTGGGCGTTCAATTTGATTCTACCTTATCGCCATGCGCCTTCGCGGGATGAGCGGACTATGCCTCAACTCGAATGGAAACCGCTCCTGCCGTCAGGGATCAGGGATCGAGAACTACCCGTCGGTCGTCCTCGCCGTCACCCGGCGAAAAGAACCAGTGCGCGGACGCACCGTCGAGCTTGTAGACAAGATCGGGATCCCAGCCGAGCTTCTTCGACAACGAGCATTGCGTCGGGTCTTGCGCCGGCGCCTGATAGATCCAAGGCGCAGGTTCGCCCTGCGAAAGGATAAAACCGCCCTGGAACGTGGCCATGATGTGCGCGCCCGTCGGCAGGAGCTTGGCGAATTCGGCGCGATCCTGCAGGCGGGGACAAATGCCGTGGAGGGCGCGCCATCGCGCCAGGCTCGCAATGATCGGCAACGCCGTGCGTGCGATCGCGGTCAGGCAGGGATCGCGGTCGCGAGCGACATCGGACGAGGGCACGTCGCGCAAGCCCTGGGCAAGGGCGCAAGGTACCGTCAGGGCGACGCGGGTCAACAATCCGGCTGCGGCAACCGCCCCGGCGGGACGGATCATCGCGTTGCCTCAGGCGATCTCGCCGCGTGCCGATGCTGCGGCCTGGCGGATTGCGGCGATGTTGCGGGCATAGTCGCCACGTGAAAAGACCGCCTCGCCAGCCACGAAACAATTGGCGCCGGCGGCAGCCGCCGCCCCGGCGGTCTCTGACGTGATGCCGCCGTCGACCTCGAGATCGATGTCCCGGCTGCCGATCATCGCGTTGAGCGAGCGCACCTTCTCCAGCATCGGGCGAAGGAAGGTCTGGCCGCCGAAACCGGGGTTGACGGTCATGACGAGCACGACATCGATCGCATCGAGCACGTAGCCGATGGCGCTCTCCGGCGTTGCCGGATTGAGGGCGGCGCCGGCCTTCTTGCCCAGCGCACGGACCGCCTGCAGCGAGCGATGCAGGTGCGGTCCGGCCTCCGCATGCACGATGACGCGGTCGGCGCCTGCCTCCACGAAGGCCGGCAGATAGGGATCGGCCGGCGCGATCATCAGATGCACGTCGAACGGCTTTCCGCTCGCCGTCCTGATCGCCTTCACGACAGCCGGTCCGAGCGTGATGTTGGGCACGAAATGCCCGTCCATCACGTCGATGTGGACGAGGTCGCCGCCGGCATCGGAGGAGGCGCGCACTTCCTCTCCCAGCCGGGAGAAGTCGCTCGAGAGGATGGACGGCAGGATCTTCAGCGGGCGCATGACGAGGAGCTTGGCATAGCGGCGCGGTAGCACGCATCCCCCACCATGCGCAATGCGCAATGCCGGCATATCAGCCTGGGTTTGGCGTTGCGCCGGGGTGCACGCTCCCGCACAGTGACGTGACCATGGAGAACATGATGGCGACTTCGAAAGCCGATGTGATCGTGCTCGGCGCGGGCATGATCGGCGTGTCGGCAGCGTTGCATCTGCAGGCGCGCGGCCGCGACGTCGCCCTCGTCGAGCGACGGTCGGCCGCCGGCGAGGAGACGAGCTACGGCAACGCCGGGCTCATCGAACGCTCCAACATCTTTCCCTATACCTTTCCACGCGATCTTCCGACGATTCTGCGCTATGCGCTCAATCGGGCACCGGAGGCGCACTATCACCTTTCTGCGCTGCCGACGGTTCTGCCCTGGCTCGCACGCTACTTCCGCTATGGCTCGCCCCAGGCGGTGATGCGGACGGTGGCCGGCGCCAAGCCGCTCATCGAACGCAGCCTCGTCGAGCATGAGGCGCTGATGGATGCCGCCGGTGCCAAGCACCTCCTGCGCCGGATGGGCTGGATCAAGGCGTTTCGCACGAAGCAGTCGATGGACAAGGTGCTTGCCGATGTGGCGCGCCTGAAGCCCTATGGTCTCACCGTCGATGTTCTCGATGCCCGGCAGCTCGCCGAGCGCGAGCCCCATCTCATGGGCGAGTTCACAGGCGCCGTCCATTTGCGCGATCCGGGCTTCGTGGTGGACCCCGGCGGGCTGGTGAAGGCCTATGCCGCCCTGCTGACGGCGCGTGGCGGTCGCTTCGTTTCAGGCGATGCAAGAACGCTGCGGGAGATCCCGGAAGGCTGGTCCGTGGAGGCGGACAACGGCACGATCCGCGCTCGCGACGCCGTCGTGGCGCTCGGACCCTGGTCCGACGATGTGTTCAAACCGCTCGGCTACCGCATACCGCTCGGCATCAAGCGTGGATATCACCGGCACTACGGCGCCCGCGGCAATGCCGTCCTGAACCATCCGGTGCTCGATGTCGACGGCGGCTATCTGTTGGCGCCGATGGCGCGCGGCATCCGGCTTACGACGGGCGCGGAATTTGCCAGGCGAGAGGCGCCGCCCACGCCCGTGCAGCTCACGATGGCCGAGACCACCGCCCGGAGCCTGTTTCCGCTGGGCGAGCCGATCGACGCCACGCCCTGGATGGGGCGGCGTCCGTGCCTTCCCGACATGCTTCCGGTCATCGGCCAGGCTGGCCGCCACCGCCGACTCTGGTTCGATTTCGGCCATCAGCACCACGGATTCACGCTTGGCCCCGTGAGCGGACGCCTTCTCGCCGAGATGATCACCGGCGAGACGCCGTTCACCGACTCTGCCGCCTACGCCGCGGAGCGGTTTGCCTGAAAAGCCGGCGGCGCAGGCCGCGCCGCGGTCAGGTCCGGGCGAACCTGTCGCGCCAGGCGGGCAGTGCACCAGGAAGGGGCAGGGCGCTGGCTCCATGGACGGCGCGCGCGACAGCGCGCGCGAGGGTGTCGGCGGCGAGCATGCCGATCTCGGTCAGATCCCGCATGGTCGGGGCGTTCGGATTGCGCGCGGTCGCGGCGGCAAACACGACATCGCCGTCGAGCGCCCCATGAGTCGGGCGCAGCGACAGGGCGAACCCGTTGTTGGCCATGACGGCGAGGCGCTTTGCCTGAGCCTTCGTCAACGCTGCGTCGGTCGCGATGACGGCGATGGTGCTGTTCTGCGGACGATCGCCCTTGATGCGCATCGCAAGCGCTGCGCTGGGCCATGGCGATGGCATTCCGAGCCCGCCGAACTCGCTGTCGCGCTCGAAGGGCGCCGCCCAGAAGTGCGGACCATCGCCGATCGTGGCTTGGCCCACAGCGTTCACCGCGACGAGCGCGCCGATGCGAAAACCGGCCGAGGCGACCGAACTTGCCGATCCGAGCCCGCCCTTCAGGTTGGCGGTCGTGGCGCCGAAGCCCGCGCCGGCGGTCCCCAGCGCGAAAATCTGAGCCGCTGCTCTCGCCGCCGCATGACCCAGCTCCCAGTAGGGTGGCTGGCGGCCCCAGGATTTGTCGCCGCCGTTGAGGAGATCGAAGATGATGGCGCCCGGCACGATCGGAACTCGCACGTCGCGCAGGGCAAAGCCGCGGCCGTGCTCGCGCAGGACCGACTGCACGCCGCCCATCGCGTCGAGACCGAACGCCGAGCCGCCGGCAAGGACCAGTGCATCGACGGCTTCGACCGTCATCTCCGGTTCGAGGAGGGCGGTGTCGCGGACGCCAGGCGCGCCACCGTGGATGGCGATCGAAGCGACCGCGGGCCTCTCGAAAATGATTGCGGTGACGCCTGAGGCAAGCCGCGCGTCCTCAGCGTTGCCGACGCTTACGCCATCAACGTCGGTGATCAGGTTGTTCAAGGGAGCCACCTTGCGTCATATGACGAAGTGAGCGTTTCCTGGATTCGGCGCCGTTCCCTCCCCATGGGCTGACCGCGCAGGGCCTTGCTGATCGGCCGGGGGCGGTTCTTGAAGCTGATGAAGCCGTCGCTGTCGACCTTGCGGACCTGGTCGCCGGACGTACTCGATCGCCTTGCGGGGGAGGGCCAGGGAGGGGGGCCGGTGCATGCCCTCTTGCATGCCCTCTCGATCCTTTGCAACGAACAACCTCACAGACCTCTCGACAAACGAGGGAGGCCGTGCGGCGCCTCCCCGAAGGGCTGACGAGGATTGAGCCTGGCGCGCCCCCCCTCTCTAACCCTCCCGCAAGGGGAGAGGGAACAGACCCCGGCTCTCCGCCCACCGACGCAAGCAAA
>JAFAME010000416.1 GCA_019233695.1 Methylobacteriaceae bacterium | reverse complement strand
AACCTGACCCTGCATGTGCCGCGACGCCGAAGCGATGTGTGGCATGAGGTCGAGGGCCTCGTAGCCTTCGCCGGTTGCGCCGATCACCTCGCGCTCGCGCCCGCGGAGCCACTGGCCTTGACGGTAGCGGGGCCAATGCAGGAAGGCCTGGCGCCGGCGGTCGACAATCTGGTCCTGCGTGCGGCGCGGCATCTGTCCGAACGGATCGCGGGACTTCGCGTCGGCCGCTTTCATCTCACAAAGGTCCTGCCGGTCGCCTCGGGAATAGGCGGCGGCTCGGCCGATGCCGCCGCAGCCCTGAGGCTTCTGGCGGCAGCCAACGACATCGCGCACGATGATTCCAGGGTCGTGGAGGCAGCGGCCGCGACCGGGTCGGATGTGCCGGTCTGCCTCGACTCACTGGCGCGCATAATGGGTGGGCGGGGTGACAGGCTCGGGCCCGTTCTCGAACTGCCCGCGTTGTTCGCCGTGCTCCTCAACCCGGGCCTGCCGCTGGCGACGAAGGTGGTGTTTGCCCGGGTGGGGCTCGCGCCGGGCGAAGCGCTCGGATTTGGTCGGCATCCGGCCATCGCCAATCGCATGGATCGCAGGCAACTGCTCCAGGCCCTGGGCAGGGCCCGCAACGATCTCGAGGACGCAGCCTCCGTGCTGCTGCCGGTCGTCGGGCACCAGGTGGCGGTGCTCTCTGCAGCGCGCGGGTGCCGGCTGGCGCGGATGTCGGGATCGGGGGCCACGTGCTTTGGCCTTTTCGACGACCGCCGGGCCGCGGCCGCGGCGGCGACGGTCATCCGGCGTGATCATCCCGGTTGGTGGGTGCGGGCAACCACGCTCAGGTGACGGCCCGAGCGGCGATGTGCGCCGGATGCCGAGTGCACCTGTCTGTCGTGCCCCGGTGGTGGTTGGCATCATGCCCTGGCGGCAAAGCGATCCGTCGCCAGGATCAAGTGATGCAGAATGCCGGGCTCGGTGTAAGCGTGGCCGGCGTCCTCGACCATGATGAGCGGCGCACCCCAGGCCTTGTGCACTTGGTAGGCCGTTTCGGGCGGACACGCCATGTCATAGCGACCCTGGATGATGATGCCCGGGATGCCTTTGAGCTTTACCGAATCGCGGACGATCTGCCCATCCTCGAACCAGGCGCCGTGGACGAAATAGTGGTTCTCGATGCGCGCAAACGCGAGAGCGAAGTCGTTCCCTGCGTGTTGATCGGAGAGCGAGGCGTCCGGCAGGAGAGTGATGGTCTCGCCCTCCCACAAGCTCCAGGTACGGGCCGCCGCCAGCCGAACCGCTTCGTCGTGGTCGGTCAGACGGCGATTATAGGCCGACATGAGGTCGCCGCGCTCATTGATCGGAATGGCATCGACAAAACGCTGCCATTTCTCGGGAAAAAAGATCGATGCGCCGTGCTGGTAGTACCACTCGACTTCCTTGCGCCTGACGGCGAAAATGCCGCGCAATATCAGGGCATCGACGCGCTCCGCATGGGTCTCGGCATAGGCGATCGCCAGGGTCGATCCCCACGAGCCGCCGAAGACGAGCCAGCGCTCCGCGCCCATGATCTGGCGCAGCCGCTCGATGTCGGCGACGAGGTGCCAGGTCGTGTTGTGGTCGAGCGAGGCGTGTGGCTTCGAGCGCCCGCAACCACGCTGGTCGAACAGCAGCACGTTGTAGCGAGCCGGATCGAACAGCCGGCGATGATTGGCTGCACATCCCGCGCCGGGGCCACCATGGAGGAACACCGCCGGCCGGCCGTTCGGATTGCCCGCGAGTTCCCAATAGATCTCGTGGCCCTCGCCGGTGTCGAGCGTCCCGGAACGATAGGGTTCGATTTCGGGGTAGAGGCCCCGACGGGTTGTCCCGTCCGGCTCGGTCGATCGGTCGAAAGGCATGGATGTCCTTGCAGTTGGAAAGAGTGGCCGTCGGCTAATGCGCCCGACTGATGCAGAACTCAACGGCATCGAGCAGCGCTTCCTTCCAGCTCGATGCGGCAAAGAGTTCGAGCGCGTCCTTGGCCATCGCTCCATAATGGCGCGCCCGCTCGACCGTGTCCTCAAGGGCGCGATGGACTTTCATCGCCGCAAGCGCCCGCTCGAGGTCGTCCTCGCCCACCTCGCCCATCTCAAGCGTCCGCTTCCAGAAGTCGCGCTCCTTCATCGAGCCGCGGCGGAACGACAGAACGACCGGCAGCGTGATCTTGCCCTCGCGGAAATCATCGCCGACGTTCTTGCCGAGCTTTGCCGAGGAGCCGCCGTAGTCGAGCGCGTCGTCGATCAGCTGGAAGGCAATGCCGAGATTGACGCCGTAGCCGCGGCAGGCGGCGATTTCCGCCCGGGGCCGGCCGGCGAGAATGGGGCCGACCTCCGCCGCCGCGCCGAACAAGGCGGCCGTCTTGGCTCTGATGACGGCGAGGTAATCGTCCTCGGACGTTTCGGTGTTCTTGGCGGCTGAAAGTTGCATGACTTCGCCTTCGGCGATCACCACGGCCGCCGAGGACAGCACTTCGAGACAGTGGAGCGAGCCGACCTCGACCATCATCTTGAACGCCTGGCCAAGGAGGAAATCGCCGACCAGGACGCTTGCCTCGTTGCCCCATAGCATGCGTGCGGCAAGTTTGCCGCGGCGCATGTCGCTTTCGTCGACGACGTCATCGTGCAGGAGCGTCGCCGTGTGCATGAACTCGACTGCCGCGGCAAGCTTGACATGGCCGTCGCCGCGATAGTCGCAAAGGCCGGCGGTGGCGAGCGTCAGCATCGGCCTCAGACGTTTGCCCCCGGAGGAGATGAGATGGTTGGCGACCTCCGGAATCATCGCCACGTCTGAGCCCGTGCGCGACAGGATCGTCTGGTCGACGCGTCCCATGTCTTCGGCGACAAGTGAAACGAGGCGCTCGCTGCCGCGTTCGACAAGCCGTTCCTCGATAGGGATGACGACGCCCAAAGGCCTGTCCTTATGTTGGTCCGGTCCGACCTTAGAGAGCGTTGGTCCAGCCGGCAAACGCGTCGGGCGTCACGACGCTTGCTTGGCGGAGCGCCTGCAAGCGATAAATTAGAAGGCCGGGATCGGTGCCGGGCGTGCCGGGAAGTCGGTGGATGGCGTACGTCACTGGCAGGCAACTTAATTGTCGTCCATGACAAGCACAGGCCCCCTTGCCGCGAGCGGCAACGTGACGCAACTTCCTGGGGCGGCGTGTCCGGCAGCGCGCCGCGGGCTCGCTGTGTCCACAGAGGGTATGAGATCCGTGGTCGAGCTTCTTCGCACCAATGATCTGGTGTTGATCTCCTTCATCGAGGCACTCCTCGCCGGTGCGGGAATCGAGTGTTTCGTGGCCGATCAGTACATGAGCGCGGTCGAAGGGTCGCTCGGCTTTCTGCCGCGCCGCATCCTGGTTGCAGAGAGGGAGATGACACGCGCCCGGCAGGTTTTGCGGGATGCCGGCCTCGAGGAGGAGCTGAAGCGCGACGAAAGAGAGGCTCGGCGCCGTCCGGCGTTTCAGCGTGGCTGAGATCACCACGAACGGCCAGAGGGATGATTCTTGCGTCGCCGCAACCGAAGATCGTCTACTTGATGGCCGCCTGATCCTGCGCCAGCCGGCGAGGGGTCACCGGGCCGGTACCGATGCGGTGCTGCTGGCAGCGGCAGTGGCCGACAGGCGTGAGACATTTATCATCGACGTTGGTGCCGGCGTGGGCACGGCGGGTCTCGCTGTGACGTTGCGCCAACCCGAATCCGAGCTTGTCCTGATCGACAACGACCCCACGATTGCGGTTTTCGCGCGCCACAACCTCGCCGCCAACGGGCTAGCGGAACGCGGCCGGGTAGTTGTAGCTGACGTCATGGACAAGGTGGCGTGCCGCCTTTCAGGCCTTGCCCCGGGAACCGCAAGCCTCGTCCTGACAAATCCTCCGTTCTTCGCCCCGCACAACGTGCGCCGGCCGGCAGATCCGGGTCGCGCCGGCGCGCGCGTTCTGGGCCCATCGGTCGACGGCGAGGGTGGCGTGTCACTGATCGCGTGGCTCCGCGCCTCGCTGGCGATGCTCGAACCCGGCGGCCGCTTTGCCATCATTCATCGTCCTGACGCGCTGGCGCAGCTGCTCGCCGGTTTCGAGGGGAGACTGGGCTCGGTCCGGGTGATGCCCGTCTATCCGCGCGAACGGGCCGATGCGATCCGCATCATCGTGGTCGGAGTGAAAGGCAGCCGCGCTCCCCTCGTCATGCGGCCGGGGCTTGTGCTCCACGAAGCCGACGGTCGTTTTACCGCGACCGTCGACGCGATCCATCGCGGCGCGGCGCTTCTCGACGTGTGAGACGCGATGGCCCAAGCATCGAAGGCGAAAGGCCGGCACCTATGATGCCGGCCCTTGCATTCTTAGCCCGTCGCGCGCGCTTTGGTCGATCACCAGCAGCGGCGGACCCACTGATAGAAGCCGTCATAGAGCGTGTGGACCCAGTGGCAGGTTGGAGCGAGGTCGTAGTCTTGGTCGTAGGCGTAATCATAGGTGTCGTAGTAGGGGCCATAGTCGTAAACTGAACCGAGCGCCAGTCCGACGCCGAGCCCTCCGAAGAACGGTGCGCCAAAGAACCGTCGATGATGGAAATCGCGGTCTCGGCGTCCAAAATCCATGTCAGACCGGCCGGCGAATGGGATCCCCGGGCGTCCCGCAAAAGCCATGTTCGGCTGTCCCGCGAAACCCGGGCGCCCCGTGAAATTGAACCCTGGCCGCTCGGCAAAGTTGAAGCCGCGGCGTCCGGCAAAGCCAGGTCCGGGGCGGGCAAAGCCCATGCCGGGCCCGCCGGAAAAGCCTCTGCCGAAGCCGCCATGAAAGCCTCCGATGGGGAACTCGAAGCGGCGGAAAGCCACAAGTTCCGGGGTCGCTGTCGAAGGCGTGGTCGCGCCTTCGACCGGAGTGACGGCCGCCCGTGCAGGCCCGGCCGCCGCGAGCGCGGTCACCATGCCGACCGTCGCGGCGAGAGTGGAGAGAGATGAACGAAGCATGCTTGCCTCCGTACGCGCGCAATCCGGTACGCCGCTGCGCGTCAAGTTGTCGATGGATGGGATTTTAACGCGATCTGCGCGGTTTCGTTGCCGCGCGGGCATCAAATTGCGTCAATCTTTGGTGTTCGGAGATTGGCCGCCGCAGAGGCACAAAGCGCCGCCCGGTTGTCCGGGCGGCGCTGCGATCGATGACGAGGCGTTCGGCTCAGTAGTAGAAGGTATACGGCCGCTCGCAATCATGGTGCAGCCAGGTTCCCTGGAAGTCATAAGCCCAGACGGTTGCGCCGTGGCAGAGGCTGCGGTCGAGGACGGCCTGCGGGGGCCGGACGGGCCGGCGGAAGCGGACCGGCGGGCAATGCTGGCCGGGTGGGCAGACAGGGACGGGGATCGGAATGATGCTCATCGCAGACGCGCCGCCGTTACCTGCTCCCGGGCCGCTGCTCGAGCCGGTCGGCCCGCTGGGGCTTCCGGAGGGCCCGCCCGTGCTACCGCCGGGATTGCCACCGGGGCCGGTGTTGCCGCCCGTATTGCCGCCGGTGTTGCCGCCTGTATTGCCGCCGCGCCCGGCCACCGCCGCCGAGGCGCTGTCGAAGGCGACAGTAACACCGGAGATCGTCGTGGCGGCGATCATCCCAGCAAGCACGAGCTTGCTCAGCATAGCATTGGTCGAAATGCTCTTGATCATGGTCGTCCCTCTTGTTTGTTCACCGGTCGACATCGATCCGGCATGTTGCGACCATGCGTATTCGATCGAGAGCACGCAGTGCGAAGACGCACGTTGACCAAAAATACTTATAGACCGATGTGGTTGACCTTGTCGCCTTCAGTCAATACGGTGTGCGAACGCACAACATTTGGCGCAACCCTTCTCGTGCAGGTCGATCGACAAATGCTCAACGACAATCCGCTCGACCCGCGCCGCTCCTTTCAGGGCCTCATCCTCACCTTGCAGGGCTTTTGGGCCGCGCAGGGCTGCGTCGTGCTGCAGCCCTACGACATGGAAATGGGGGCGGGCACCTTTCACCCAGCAACGACCCTGCGATCGCTGGGGCCAAGGCCTTGGAAGGCCGCCTATGTGCAGCCGTGCCGGCGGCCGAAGGATGGCCGCTACGGCCAGAATCCCAACCGGCTGCAGCATTACTATCAGTTCCAGGTCATCATGAAGCCGTCGCCGCCCGACCTGCAGGACCTCTATCTCGGTTCGCTTGCCGCCATCGGCATCGATGCACGCCTGCACGACATCCGTTTCGTCGAGGACGATTGGGAAAGCCCGACCCTCGGCGCCTGGGGCCTCGGCTGGGAGTGCTGGTGCGACGGCATGGAGGTGTCGCAGTTCACGTATTTCCAGCAAGTAGCGGGGTTCGAATGCGCTCCTGTTTCGGGCGAGCTTACCTATGGCCTCGAACGCCTTGCCATGTACGTGCAGGGCAAGGAGAGCATCTTCGACCTCAACTTCAACGGCCGCGACGGCGCCGAGGAGGTCTCCTACGGCGACGTTTTCCTGCAGGCCGAGGAGGAATATTCCCGCTACAATTTCGAGCACGCCGACACCGACATGCTGTTCCGGCATTTCAAGGACGCGGAGACCGAATGCCGGCGGCTCCTGGAGAGTGGGGCGCCGACGGCGGGCTCCAACGAGCCGCGTCATCGCCTGGCCGAGCCCGCCTACGACCAGTGCATCAAGGCAAGCCATCTGTTCAATCTTTTGGATGCCCGCGGCGTGATCTCGGTCACCGAGCGCCAGAGTTATATCCTGCGGGTGCGCGAACTTGCCAAGGCCTGCGGCGCGGCCTGGCTGCAGACCGCAGGCGGCGGCGCCTGAGGCTCGGCGCGCCCAAGAATGGCTTGCAGGCAGTACCCGGCTGCGGGTAGTTCAAGCCTTTCTCCGATCACTCCGAGGAGCCCACATGAGTCGGATCATTGCGCAGAAAGGCCCGTTTCCCGTCGATGTCGAAGCGGGCAAGACCTATTATTGGTGCGCCTGCGGCAGGTCGGCCAACCAGCCTTTCTGCGACGGTTCGCACAAGGCCGTTGGGCTCGCTCCCGTCGCCTATCTCGCCCACAAGACCGGTACCGCCTTCTTCTGCGGCTGCAAATCTTCGGGCAGGGAGCCGCTTTGCGACGGCACGCACGCGCGGCTTTAATATTCGGCAGTAGGCAGTCGGCAATCGGCAGTAGGCAGTTCAGAGCCGGCGCCACTCTTCGTTATTGCCGATTGCCAACTGCCGACTGCCGATCGCGGACTTCCCAGTGCCGACTCTCCCAATGCCCGACCTGTTGCTGGAACTATTCTCCGAGGAAATCCCGGCGCGGATGCAGGCGCAGGCGTGCCATGATTTGCGCAAGCTCGTCGCCGATGCGCTGGTTGCACGCGGCCTGACTTACGAGGGCGCCAGAGCGTTGGCGACGCCGCGTCGCCTCGTCCTGCACATTGCCGGTCTTCCGGCACGCCAGCCCGACATGCGCGAGGAACGCAAAGGTCCCCGCGTCGGCAGTCCCGAAGGCGCGATCCGCGGGTTTCTGAAGAGCGCTGGGCTGCAATCGATCGATCAGGCGCGGATCGAGAAAGATCCGAGAAAAGGCGAATTCTATGTCACCACGATCGAGCGGGCCGGAAAGCCGACGGCAGAGCTGCTGGCAGAGGTTCTGCCGGAGGTCGTGCGCGGCTTTCCCTGGCCGAAGTCGATGCGCTGGGGCGCGAGCTCGGCGAAGCCGGATGCTCTGCGCTGGGTCCGCCCGCTCCACTCCATCCTGTGCACGTTCGGGCCCGAGACCGAAGACCCGGAGGTTGTGGCTTTCGAGATCAACGGCACGCGGTCGGCAAATGTCACGTTCGGCCATCGCTTCATGGCGCCCGCGCCGATCAAGGTGCGACGGTTCGACGACTTCGTGGCGAGCCTCGAAAAGGCAAAGGTCATCGTCGATCCGGAACGGCGCAAGAACATCATCCTGCACGACGCGCGCGATCTCGCGCTGGCGCAGGGCCTCGAACTCGTCGAGGACGAGGGGCTTGCGAACGAGGCCGCAGGCCTCGTCGAATGGCCCGTTGTCCTGATGGGGGAGTTCGAGGCAGCCTTCCTCGATATTCCGCCCGAGGTGATCCGGGCGACGATTCGCGCCAACCAGAAGTGTTTCGTGCTGCGCGATCCTACGAGCGGCGGGCTCGCCAACCGGTTCGTCCTTGTCGCCAACATGATCGCTTCGGACGGCGGCAGGGCGATCGCGGCGGGCAACGCCCGCGTCGTGCGGGCGAGGCTCTCGGACGCCAAGTTCTTCTGGGAGACGGACCTGCGGGTTCCCCTCGCGGCCCGGCTGCCCAAGCTCGATGGCATCGTCTTCCACGAAAAGCTCGGTACGCAGAGCAAGCGCGTGAAACGGATCATGGCCCTGGCGCGGGAGCTCGCGCCGCTCGTCGGCGCCGATCCGGAAAAGGCAGAACGCGCCGCGCAACTCGCCAAGGCCGATCTCGTATCCGAAATGGTCGGCGAGTTTCCCGAGCTGCAGGGGCTCATGGGTCGCTACTACGGGCTCGCACAGGGCGAGGATGCCTCGGTCGCCGCCGCCATCGAGGAGCACTACAAGCCGCAGGGGCCGAACGATCGCGTACCGACCGATCCGATATCGGTTGCCGTTGCGCTCGCGGACAAGATCGATACGCTCGTGGGCTTCTGGGCGATCGACGAGAAGCCAACGGGGAGCAAGGATCCTTATGCGCTCCGGAGGGCGGCGCTGGGGGTGATCAGAATTGTGCTGGAGAATGCGCTCAGACTTCATCTTCTCGATGCGATGAAGGAGCCGATGAAGCGCGTGCATGACGCTCGAAAACTTCAACATGCCGCTCATCGAACGCCTAAGGAACAGGAGGAGGATGAAATCTTCGAGGCCGCGTTCGAGGACAAGAGGGCCGAGGACCATCAGTGGGTCCTGCTCTTCTTCGCCGAGCGGCTGAAGGTCCATTTGCGCGAGCAGGGCGCACGCCACGATCTCATCGATGCCGTTTTCGCGCTTCCCGGCCAGGACGATCTCCTGATGATCGTGCGCCGCGTCGAGGAGCTCGGAAAATTCCTTGACACCGAGGACGGCGGCAACCTGCTCACCGGCTATCGCCGCGCCGCCAACATCCTGCGTGCCGAGGAGAAGAAGGACGGGGCAGGGGCCTTCGATGAGCCCCGCGCCGCGGACCTTCTCGTGCTGCCGGAAGAGAAGGCGCTCGCCACCGCGCTTGCGCGCGCGACGGCCGATGCCGCGGCCTGTGTCGGGAACGAGGATTTCGCCGGCGCGATGCGGGCGCTGAGCCTTCTACGGCCCCCGGTCGATGCGTTTTTCGACAAGGTGACGGTCAATGCCGCTGACCCGCGGTTGCGCGGCAATCGCCTGCGGCTCTTGAACGAACTGCGTCGTGCGGTCCACAACGTGGCGGATTTCTCGAAAATCGCCGAGGCGGCCGCCTCGCTCGTGCGCGGGGCGCCCTCGGGCCCTGCCCATAAGGCGGCCTCACCGGGGCCGTGATGGTTGCGGGCGATTATGTCGCACTTCACTAGGGTGTTCGAGCGTGACATGTTCCACGGCAGATACCGGGGAGCGCCGATGGCAGCCGCCAGATTAAGCGAGACGATGACACTGGCGCAATTCGAGCGGCTGTTTCCGACCGAGGAGGCCTGCAAGTCCTATCTCGCCGCGCACCGCTGGCCGGACGGTCCGGTGTGCGTACGCTGCGGCAACGAGAGGGTCTATCCCTTCACCAATCGTCCGTTCCATTGGCAGTGCACCCGCTGCGCGGCTGCCGGCGGCTACCGCTTCTCGCTGCTGGTCGGCACCATCTTCGAAAACACCAACATCGCGCTCAGGACTTGGTTCAAGGTCATCCATCTGATGCTGACCAGCGAGGCCGGGATCAGCGCGCTCGAGATCCAGCGGATGTTTGGATTTGGCTCCTACCGGACCTCCCACTTCATGTGGCACCGCATTCGCGCCGGGCTCGGCGATCCCGAGTTCCGCCGGCTCATGGGCATCGGGGCGGCGGAGGGGAGGCCTTCAGCCGGCAAGGACGGGAAGCAGCGGCCGCCGGCGGGAAGCGTACGCAAGACCTTCGGCAGCGCGGCCGATCCCAATGGCACCCGCGCTCGCGCAAGGCAGAATGCCCGCACCCGCGCCCTGAAGTAGATTTTGACCTCGCGCGATCGGGATCGATGAAGGAAGCGCGCTAGACCCGTAACTCAGATTTGAAGAAGAAAATCTCCGAAAAAGGCTATTCGCATAGCTGAAGACATGAAGTGGAGTGGAAGCCCAGCAGGTAAACGAGCGGATGCAGCCGTCGGGCTGCGCCGGGCCAAGATGAAAGATCCACGCAAGGCGCAGGTGGTCGAAGGCAAACGCAAGCCGCCCTTCTGGTCGGTGAAGGCCGGTGCGCGCTACGTCACGGGGTTCATCGGCAACGATGCCAAGGAGCGGGCCATCGACTTTGCCCGCGCGAACTATGCCGATTTCGAAATCATCGAGAAGATGCCGCGAAGGCGCAAGCCGACACAGCGCACCGGCGGCCGCCGGAACGCCACCTGAGAGAGCTTCCGCACCCTTCGCCCCGTGGCCGGGACGCCCGACGTCGCTTGCCTTTGGTACCGGCGAGCGTCATAGACTCGCCTGCAGGAACCAAGGGGAGGTCCGCATGCCCGTTGACATGCCCGCGCGCGGCGAGGTGCACAGCCTTGGCCAAGCCATCGAAAGACTGAGGCACAGTTGGGGATGGATCGTCGCCTTCGGCGCGATCCTCAATCTTGCGGGGTTGATCGCGCTCGGGTCGGTCATGGTCGCGACGCTCGCGGCGGTGACGATCGTGGGGGCGATGATGATCCTGGGGGGCGTCGCCGAGCTCGCCATGGGTTTTCGCGCCCGCGATTGGGGCCATTTCATTTTGTGGATTCTCGGTGGGCTGCTTTACGTCGCCGCCGGCATTTTCGTCCTGGTCAATCCGCTGCTTGCGTCCGTCGTGCTGACGCTGCTCTTGGGCGCCGGTCTCGTGGCCGCCGCACTGGTGCGCTTCTATCTCGCCTTCCAGCTGCCCCCGAGCCAGCCGCGCACGCTCGTCTTCCTGACCGCGCTCGTGACCGGCATCATGGGCATCATCATCATCTCCGGCTGGCCGCGCGACAGTTTTTGGGTGCTCGGCCTGATCCTGGCGATCGACCTGATGTTCCATGGCATCGGCTGGATGATCTTCGGGTTCTGGCTGCGCACCATCCATCGCCGGGCCGCCTGAAGCGGTTTTCTCTCGTCAGGGCAGATGAAATAGTCTTGTCGCCCGCCGCCGGCCGCTGCTTGCGGTCTCGGCGGGCGATGGCCGTATGCGAACCGGATGCGATTGATGGGCAAATGGGTCTACACGTTCGGCGACGGCAAGGCTGAGGGTTCAAGCGGCATGCGCGACCTCCTCGGCGGCAAAGGCGCCAATCTTGCCGAAATGGCCAATCTCGGCCTCCCGGTTCCGCCGGGCTTTACCATCACCACCGAAGTCTGCACCCACTACTATGCTCACAACCGCACCTATCCGAACGATCTGAAGGAGGAAGTCGCTGCAGTGCTCGAGAAGGTCGGCAAGCTGACCGGCCGCCTCTTCGGCGATGCCGAAAATCCCCTCCTCGTCTCGGTGCGCTCGGGCGCTCGCGCCTCCATGCCGGGCATGATGGACACTGTCCTGAACCTCGGACTTAACGACGTGACCGTCGCCGCATTGGCGAGGAGCGCGCGCGACGAGCGCTTCGCCTTCGACAGCTATCGCCGTTTCATCCAGATGTATTCGAACGTCGTGCTCGGCATCGATCATCACAGCTTCGAGGACATTCTCGAGACCTACAAGGAGGCCAAGGGATACATCCTCGATACGGATCTGTCGGCGGCCGATTGGCGCAGGATCGTCGAAGACTATAAGGCCAAGGTCGCGGCGGAATCGGGCAAGGCCTTTCCGCAGGACCCGGAGGCGCAGCTCTGGGGTGCCATCGGCGCGGTCTTCTCCTCTTGGATGAACCAGCGCGCCATCACCTATCGTCGGCTGAATTCCATCCCCGAGAGCTGGGGCACGGCGGTCAACGTCCAGGCCATGGTGTTCGGCAACATGGGCGAGACATCGGCAACGGGCGTCGCCTTCACCCGCAATCCCTCGACGGGCGCTCGCGAGCTCTACGGCGAATTCCTGGTCAATGCGCAAGGCGAGGATGTCGTCGCCGGCATGCGCACGCCGCAGAACATCACCGAGGCTGCCCGCCTTGCCGCCCACTCCGACAAGCCGTCGATGGAAAAGGTCATGCCGGCGGTCTACGCCGAGTTCTGCCGCGTGACCGAGCTCCTGGAGCGCCACTATCGCGACATGCAGGACCTGGAATTCACAGTCGAGCGCGGCAAATTGTGGATGCTGCAGACGCGAGGCGGCAAGCGCACCGCCAAGGCGGCGCTGCGCATTGCGGTCGAGATGGCGAACGAAGGGCTGGTCAGCCAGGACGAGGCGGTGACGCGCGTCGATCCGGCCGGGCTCGAACAGCTGCTCCATCCGACGATCGATCCGAATGCCGAGCGCAAGGTGCTGGCGACCGGTCTTCCCGCCTCGCCAGGCGCCGCCTGCGGCGAAATCGTCTTCTCCGCCGATGATGCGGAGACATTGCGGAGTTCCGGGCGCCGGGTGATCCTGGTGCGCGTCGAGACCTCGCCCGAGGACATCCACGGCATGCATGCGGCCGAAGGCATCCTCACCACGCGTGGCGGCATGACCTCGCATGCCGCGGTCGTGGCGCGCGGCATGGGCAAGCCGTGCGTGTCGGGGGCGGGCTCGATCCGCGTCAACTACGCGGCGGGCATGATGACCGCCGGTGGGGTCACTCTGAACAAGGGCGACATCATCACCATCGATGGCGCGACCGGGCAGGTGCTGCAGGGCAAGGTCGCAATGCTCGAGCCGCAGCTGTCGCGCGAGTTCGCGACGCTGATGGGTTGGGCCGATCGGGCGCGCCGGATGGCGGTTCGCAGCAATGCCGAGACGCCTGCTGATGCGCGCGTCGCGCGGCAGTTCGGTGCCGAGGGCATCGGGCTCTGCCGCACCGAGCACATGTTCTTCGACGGCGACCGCATTGTCGCCGTGCGCGAAATGATTCTCGCCGACGACGAGGCAGGCCGCCGCCGGGCGCTTGCCAAGCTCCTGCCCATGCAGCGGGCGGACTTTGCCGAGCTGTTCACGATCATGTCGGGGCTGCCGGTCACCATTCGCCTGCTCGACCCGCCGCTGCACGAGTTTTTGCCGCACTCGGACGCCGAAATCGCCGAGGTCGCCGCAGCGATGGGCGCGAGCCCCGAGAAATTGAAACGGCGCGCGGCGGAGCTGCACGAGTTCAACCCCATGCTCGGATTTCGCGGCGTGCGGCTCGCGATCGCCTACCCTGAGATCGCCGAAATGCAGGCACGCGCGATTTTCGAGGGCGCTATCGAGGCCGGTGGCAAGACCGGCAAGCCGGTCACTGCCGAGATCATGGTGCCGCTCGTCATGACGAGGGCGGAGCTCGATCACGTCAAGGAGCGGGTCGTGGCGATGGCCGAGGCGGTAGCGAAGGAGAGGGGCGTGCGGGTGCCCTACCAGGTCGGCACCATGATCGAATTGCCCCGCGCGGCGCTGCGGGCGGGCGACATCGCCCGATCGGCGGAATTCTTCTCCTTCGGCACCAACGACCTGACGCAGACGACGCTCGGCATCTCTCGCGACGATGCGGCCTCCTTTCTTGGCCCTTACGCCGCAAAGGGCATCCTTGCAGGGGATCCCTTCGTGTCGCTGGACGAGGAAGGGGTTGGCGAACTCGTCGCAATCGCCGCCGAGCGGGGCCGGGCGACGCGGCCGTCCCTGAAACTCGGAATCTGCGGCGAGCACGGTGGCGACCCCGCCTCGATCCGCTTCTGCGAGCGCGCCGGGCTCGACTACGTGTCGTGCTCGCCGTTCCGCGTGCCGATTGCCAGGCTCGCGGCAGCGCAGGCGACGCTGGGCGCCAAAGCCGCCGACGAGGCGTAGCCCGTCGCTCTGATGAAAGCCGATCCGTGTCATCCTGGAAGCGCGAAGCGCTCTCCGGGATCCGGCGCCAGATCCCGGCTCTCCGCTTCGCTCCGGCCGGGATGACATCAATATTAGTCCGGACCATGGAAACGCTTGACTGAATCGTCACTCCGAAAGCGCGAAGCGCCATCTGGCGATCCGGTGGCATGCCCTCCCCAAGCCCATGCCTCAAACTGGCACGGCCGAAGACCGCCTCAGGTAATCGATTCCCAAGGTTAAGTCGCGATAACCTGAGGGGCGGCGCGGAAGCGCTGGACTGTGGCCGTGGCGTCACAGCCTCGAATCCAGGCTCGCGCTCGATAGGGACATCCGGGCCGGCACCCGGTCATTGTGGTGGGTTGCGTATGGGTTCGATGCGTCTCGTCTGGGCACTGAGTGCGGGGGCGCCCTGGTGCATGGCTCTCGGCCTCATCGTCTCGTTCACGGCCGAGGCCGGCCAGGAGGTCCCGATCGGGGCGAGCCGTGCTGCCATCGAGCGGGTAGCAATGCCCGACGACCTCGTTCCTTCCTGGCAAACGCGAGCGTTCAGCGTCGAGCCCGACGGGTTCGGCGGCCTTGTCGGTCCGGCAAGCCTGATCATCGGCAGCCCGGAAGAGCTCGAAGCATTGCCTAACGAAGACGACCCGCACGCGGTGATGAAACGCGGCTCCGGCGCCTTCCCGGCGATCGATCGCAGCCACAAGGGCAATCCCGACATCGGGCTGCGGCCGAGCTTCGAGACACGGCTGCGCGGGCCGACCGATCTCGACGATCTCAAGCGATTCCAGCGCCTCTATGCCGGGCGCGGCAGCGACACGCCGCCGGCGACCTTCTTTCCTGCTGACGATGACGCCGTGGGCCGCGCCACGGTCGTGGGGTTCGAAGGCGGTGTCGATACGGCGGCGACGACGGGCCCTGCCGTGAGTCTTGCGTCGCCGGCGGCCGCCGCAGCAGGCCAGACGCTTTCCGCCTCCGGACCCGCCAATCCTCGGCCGACGGACGGATCTTCGCCGGCCGTGCCGCGCGCCGTCGGGCTCGGCTCGACGACGCCCGCCCTGTCGGACTCTTTGCCGATGGAAGTCGATGCGATGCTGCGCCTTCCCGGCCAGGCGCCCGGCGTGAAGGGCCGCCCCGGCGCGCCCAATGTCAGTATCGTGGCGCGCGACGGCCAGCTGTTCGCGCAGCCCGACTATCTGTCGCTGATCAGCGCCGACAATTTCAAACGCGAGCAGCAATGCCTGGCCGAGGCGATCTATTTCGAGGCCCGCAGCGAATCGGAGGCCGGCCAGGCCGCCGTCGCCCAGGTCGTTCTCAATCGCGTCGCAAGCGGCCTTTACCCGACGACCGTGTGCGCCGTCGTCTATCAGAACGCGCGGCGCTATCTCGGCTGCCAGTTCAGCTTCGCCTGCGAGGGCAGGTCGCTGCGCATCACCGAACCTGGCCCCTGGACCGTCGCCCAGCGCATCGCCCGCGAGGTGACCGAGGGTCAGACCTATATGGAGCGGGTCGGGGGCGCGACGCACTATCACGCCAAATACGTGAGTCCGCCCTGGGCGCGCCAGCTCATGAAGATGGACGTGATCGGCCAGCACATATTCTACAAGCTGAAGCCCGGGCAGACCTGAGCGGCAGACCGCCTCGCCGGCTTGCGTTCACCGTAGCTTTCGCGCGCATTTCGCGATATCCGGAAACAACGGGGCGAGCACGGCGAAGCGCCGGCGGTCCAGGATTCTGCGAGCGGGAGACTGGCGATGGGCACGCGCTGCGGGCCGAATGTGGGAAGGCGACTGTTCCTTGTCGCCCTTTTCGCTTTGGCGCCTCTGCTCAGTGTGGTCCATGCGGCGGAGAGTGTGCCGAAGGTCGCCATCGTGGCGTTCGGCCTCTTCGGCGATCAGGGGGTGTTCCAGCGCGAGGCCTCGGCCGCCGCGAGCATCGTTGCGAGCCGCTTCGGCAACGGTGGGCCGGTCATCGTCCACGCCAATACCAAGACAGGAGGCGAGGCGACGATTGCCGGGCTCGACGCCAGCCTGCGCGCTGCGGCCGCCACGATGAACGGCGACGTCGACATCCTTGTCCTCATCCTCACCTCGCATGGCTCGCGCGAGGGGCTGGCGGTCAAGGCAGGCCGGCGCGAAGAGGTCCTCTCGCCCCATGATCTCGCTCCCATGCTGGAGCGCACCGGTATAAAGCGCAAGGTCGTGATCATCTCGGCCTGCTACTCCGGCGTCTTCGTCGGTGCGCTCGCCAACCCCGATACGCTGGTGATCACGGCGGCGGATGCCGACCATCCCTCGTTCGGTTGCGAGGACGAGGCGAAGTGGACCTACTTTGGCGACGCCTTCTTCAATGTTGCGCTGCGAACGGCGAAGACCTTCGAGGATGCGTTCGCGCGCGCCCGCATCCTCGTGCGCATACGGGAACTGTCGCACGGCTTCGACCCGTCGAACCCGCAGATCGGCGGCGGCGCCAATCTCAGGCCGCTCCTCGTCGCCCGCCGTTGATCGGGTTGGCGTGTCGGTTCGCGACGACATTGGCCCATCGCAAGAATAGCGCCCTGAATTGGAGTGCATGTGATACAGGTTCAACGGTAGAGTTCTGGCCATTTTACCTTGATTTGAAGCTTTTCTTGTCTCCGGGAGGAATCTTTGATTTCTCGGAACCGACGCCACAGGCAATTGTGCCAACCGGTGCTCGATGGTTTCGGTTCGGAGGATGCGATGAAGCTTCGCCAAGTTTCGATGCGCAAGGCGCTGCGGACCAGCGTCTGCCTTCTGGCGATTGCGGCCAGCACGTCTGCCTCTTTCGCCGGCGGTCAGTGCTACCGGTATGTCGCGAGCCCGGCGCGCTATGAGCTGCGCGCCGAGCAGGTTCTCGTTCGCCCGGCCGCGGTGGTGGCGGTCACCGTTCCAGCCCAGCCGCAGAGCGTCGCCGAGACGGTCGTGGTTCAGCCCGAGCGAGCCGTCGCGCGTGTCATTCCGCCGATCTACCGCAACGTCAGAGAGGCCGTGCTGGTCGAGCCGGCGCGGCAGATCGAACGCGTGATGCCGCCCGTCCTCGGGACGGTCACGGAGCAGGTCGAAATCGCCCCGGCACGCAAGGTGTGGCAGGTGAATGGCGAGGACGGCGGGCTTGTCGGATGCTGGGTCTATGTGCCGCCGACCTATGCCACCCGCACGCGCGCCATCGAATTGCGGCCGGTAGAGACCGCCTATGAGGCGGTGCCGGCAACCTACGCCACCCGCGTCCGGACGGTCGAGGTTCAGCCGGCGCGCACCGTCTACGACACCGTCCCGGCGGTCTATGCAACCCGCCTGCGGCCGGTCGCGACGCCGCCTCGCATTGCCTATGAGCAGGTGCCGGCAGAATACCGCATGGTCTACCGATCGGTTCTGGTGCAGCCGGCGACCGCCGGCTGGGTGCCGATTCTTTCGTTCGACGGCTGCCGCGGCGAAGGCTTGTCGCCGGTGATCTACAATCATCCGCCGGGCCTGCCCGACGCAGGATAGCTCGTCGATCAAGGGCCGGATCCGGAATCTCGGTTCCGCGGCAGCAGCCGGCGGGCCTTCGGCGCTCCCGCCGGCCTCCGGGCTCCGGTAGGTGCGCCGGTCTTGTGCCGGCGTTTGCAGCAGCGCGGCTCAGCCGATATCAATCACCGGCCGATCCACGCAAAGGAGAAACCGGCCATGGCTTCGGATGCCAAGATCGCGCTCGTCACTGGCGCCGGCAGCGGCATCGGCAAGGCCTCTGCGCTGGCGCTTGCGAGGGAGGGGTGGTCCGTCGTGCTGGCGGGGCGTCGCGAAGAGCTTCTGCAGGCCGTCGGTGCCGAGATCGAAGCGCTCGGCGCGGCGGCGCTCGGCGTGCCGACGGACGTCACCGATCCGGCGTCGGTTGCCGCGCTTTTCGGCAAGGCGAAGGCGGCCTTCGGGCGGCTCGATCTGTTGTTCAACAATGCCGGCACGAGCGCTCCCGGAGTGCCGATGGAAGACCTGCCGTTCGACAAGTGGCAGAGCGTCGTTGCCACCAACCTCACCGGTCCGTTCCTGTGCGCCCAGGAGGCGATCAAGCTGATGAAGGATCAGGCGCCGCGCGGCGGCCGCATCATCAACAACGGCTCCATCTCGGCGCATGCGCCGCGCCCCAATTCGGCCCCCTATACCGCGACCAAGCACGCCATCACCGGCCTGACGAAATCGATCGCGCTCGACTGCCGCAAATACGATATCGCCTGCGGCCAGATCGACATCGGCAATGCCGGCACGGAAATGGCGGCCCGAATGGCGAGTGGGGTGCCGCAGGCCAACGGCACGATCGCGGTCGAGCCGCTGATGGACGTGACGCTTGTCGGCGACGCGGTTGCCCATATGGCCCGCCTGCCGCTTGATGCCAATGTCCTGTTCATGACGATCATGGCGACGAAGATGCCGTTCGTCGGCAGGGGGTGATGCGATACGCGATGAGCTCTCGGCCGGCCGCAACGGCGGACGGCGGGCAAGCTGACATCAAGAGACGCCGCCATCCCTTCGGGAAGGGCTTCCGGCAGGCGCGTTGGGGATCAGGGATTTGAACAGACCCTCGTCTTGCGGCCAGATCGTCCACGGGCGGCCTTGCCTTGGCACCGTCCTGGCGGTGTTTCTGGGATGCGCCCTGACGGCATTCGGCTGGACCGAGGGAGTTCGGGCCCAACCGCAATTTGCCCCCCCGTTTGCAGGGAAGCGGCACTACTACAGGCCCTGGCCGTGGGCAATGGATCCGGCCTTCTATCCCTACTATGTTCCCTGGTGGGCAAGGCCGCGGGCCGGCGTTCCGCGCTGGGCGAGCTGGCCGCAGTACGGACCGCGCTACTATGGGCGGCCGGCACACCGCCGCCTTTACGGCCACCTGCATTCGCCTGTGGTGCCGGCTCCGAAGGTCGTCCCGCCTGGCCCGGCACCGACGCCGGGAATGGAAATGGGGCAGCCGGCGCCGACCTCGCAGGCCACGACGCCGCCGGCACAACCGAGTCCTGCACCGGCCCCGTCGATGTCGTCCCCTCAACCTGCGCCGATGCCGGGAATGGAAATGGGGCAGCCGGCGCCGACCTCGCCGGCCGCGACGCCGCCGGCACAACCGAGCCCTGCACCGGCGTCGCCGGCGCCTGCCGCTCAACCTGCGTCGACACCCGGGCTGGTCGTCTCGCCACCCTCGCCGGAACCTGCCGGTCCGGCGGGGCCGTTGCCGGGCATGCCGCCGGTCATCGATCCGAACAACCTCTACAGCGAGACCGTCGCCGGCAAGCTCAGCCCAGTCGTCGCCGACGCGCTGCCGCGCGCCTACGTCCCCAACGTTGTCTCCAACACCGTCGACGTCATCGACACGACGACGCTGAAGGTTGTCGACCGTTTCTCGGTCGGCCTCAATCCGCAGCATGTCGTCCCCTCTTACGATCTGAAGACGCTTTGGGTGGCGAGCGACGCCGAGCGGACCAACAAGGGCAGCGTCATTCCGATCGATCCGAAGACGGGAACGCCGGGCACCCCGATCCCGGTCGACGACCCTTACAACATGTATTTCACGCCGGACGGGAAATCGGCGATCGTCGTTGCGGAGGGTCTCGAGCGGCTCGATTTCCGCGATCCGCAGACGATGGCGCTTCAATTCTCGCTGCCGACGCCGCAGTGCGCGGGCATCAATCACGCCGATTTTTCGATCGACGGAAGATATGCGATCTTCACCTGCGAGTTCGCCGGCTCCCTGATCAAGGTCGATGTCGCCAATCGCAGCGTGCTCGGTCTCCTCAAGCTGTCGAAAGGCGGCATGCCGCAGGACATCCGCATCGCGCCCGATGGCAAGGTCTTCTATGTGGCCGACATGATGGCTGACGGTGTCTTCCTCATCGATGGGGCGAGCTTCATCGAGACCGGCTTCATCCCCACCGGCACCGGGACCCATGGCCTCTATCCGAGCCGCGACGGCAAGAAGCTCTACGTCTCGAACCGCGGCTCCCATCACGTGCGCGGATCGCGGCACGGCGCCGGGAGCATTTCGGTGATCGACTTTGCCACCCGCAAGGTCGACACGACCTGGCCTATTCCGGGCGGCGGCAGCCCCGACATGGGTAACGTCAGCGCCGACGGCAAGCAGCTGTGGCTATCGGGACGGTTCGACGACGTGGTCTATGCAATCGACACGACGACCGGCGCCGTCACCAGCATTCCGGTCGGGCGTGAGCCCCACGGCCTCGCGGTGTGGCCGCAGCCCGGCCGCTATTCGCTGGGACACACCGGCAACATGCGGTAGGTCGCAGGCGACGCGGACGGCGGATGGCCGCCCGCACATCCATCTCCGCACAGCGGCGTTCCTGCGGTAGCCTGCCGGCTCACGCAATCGTTCGAGGGCGCGCATGCTGGCCCGCCGGCCATTCCTCATTTTGCTGTGCCGCGGCGCGGGCGCTCTCGCGCTGACGCTCGCCGGCAGGCCGCCAAGTTCCGCCGCAGCTGCGGCGGACGTGGGATATCTATTGCCTGAAGGAGCTGCGCTGATGCCGCAGCTGGGTCATTTGGGCGGCATCACGGCGGTCGCCTTCTCGCCCGACGGGACGCTGGTGATCACGGGGAGCGAGGACGACACCCTTGGCCTGTGGGACGCCGCGAGCGGCGTGCTTTTGCGCAGATTCCAGGGCCACGGCGGGTTTGTGACCTCTGCGGCATTTTCCCGCGACGGGTGCCTCGTCGTCTCGGGCAGTTGGGATGGCACGCTGAAGCTCTGGGAAGCGGCGAGCGGCCGCACGGTCAGGACATTTTTCGGGCACCGCGGGCGGGTGCTTTCGGTCGGCCTCTCTTCAGACGGCAAAGCGCTCTATTCGGGAAGCGACGACACGACGCTGAAGCTGTGGGACGTGGCGAGCGGCAAGTCCATCGGCACGTTCGAGGGCAACGGCGGTGCGGTGAACGCGCTTGCCGTCGCGCCGGATGGGCGTTTCGTCCTCTCGGGAAGCGAGGATGGCGCTCTGAGGTTGTGGGATCTGGCTGGCGGCACGCTTGTCCAGACGTTTGTCGGCCACAGCGATCGGGTATGGTCGGTAACCTTTTCGCCCGACGCCGGCGCGGTTCTTTCCGGGAGCTGGGACGCGACCCTCAAGCTCTGGGATGCCGCGACGGGCAAGCTCGTGCGCACATTTTCCGGCCACAACGGCCCCGTCCTGGCGGTAGCCTTTGCGCCGGATGGCCGTTTCGTCCTCTCGGGCGGCGAGGACGAGACGGCGAGGCTCTGGGACGCCGCAACCGGCGGATCAGTCGCTACCTTCAGCGGGCACGGCGGCACTGTGCAGTCGGTCGCCTTCGCGCCCAACGGACGCTCGGTCGCATTGGGCAGCAAGGATACGACCGCGAGGCTCTGGGCGACCGCCTCCGCCGGGCTCATTCGCGTCTTTCGCGGCGCGGGCGATGAGCTGACCTGTGTTGCAGTCGCGCCCGACGGGCGCACCGCACTCTCCGGGGGCGCCGACGGGATCGTGCGGCTGTGGGACCTCGCAGACGGCAACCTCGTCAGGACGTTCGGCGACAACGGCGGCGTGAGAACGGTTGCCTTTTCGCCCGACGGCCGCTTGGCGCTCGCGGGGGGTGACGACACGGCGATCCGGCTTTGGCAAATCGACGGCGGCCGGCTGATCGAGACCTTCGCAGGTCACACCGGTACGGTCTATTGCGCGGCTTTCGCTCCCGACGGGCGCGCCATCGTCTCTGGAAGTCTCGACAAGACCCTGAAACTCTGGGACGTGCCAAGCGGCAAGCTTCTGACGAGTTTTGAAGGACATGAGGGCGACGTGGCGGCCGTCGCCTTTGCTCCGGACGGCCGCTCTGTCCTGTCGGGGAGTTGGGACAACACAGCACGGCTTTGGGATACGGCGACGGGGAAGCTGATCCGAAGGCTTGCCCGGCATGGCGATGCGCTTCAGTCGGTTGCCTTTGCGCCCGACGGAGGCGCGATTGCGACGGGCAGCGACGACACCACCGTGAAACTCTGGGATCGCGCGAGCGGCGAGCTCATGCGAACCTTGGAGGGTCACGACGGTCCGGTCTGGTCGGTCGCTTTCGCGCCGAACGGAAGGGCGCTCGCCTCGGCGAGCTCCGACGCCACGGTGAAACTGTGGGACGTGGAGACCGGTGTGCTCCTGCGCACATTTTCCGGACATGCCGGTGCGGTTCGGGCTGTGGCCTTCGCGCTCGATGGACGCCGGCTGGTTTCGGCGAGCCTCGACAGGACTCTCCGGTTGTGGGATGCGGCTGCGGGCGGCCTTCTCGCGACGTTCTATGCCTCGGGATCGGACTGGGCGGTTGTCGCACCCGACGGGCGCCATGCAAGCTCGGGCGATCTGAGAGAATTCGTGGCGCTCGTGCGCGGCCGCAAAATGTTGCCCATGGATGCATTCGTCGCTGCGAACCGGCGCGCTTCGCTCGCCGAAATCCTGTCGCCGGCGAAGTAGGCAACGCCACAACACGTGGGCGCCTCCTTCTCCCGCACGGAGAAGGTGGCCGCGCTAAAGCCCGGCGATCAGCTTTTTCAGCAGCGCGTTGAGCCTCTCCTGCTCGGCCGGGGTCAGCACCGCCAGCAGGCGTTCCTCGTTGGCGACATGACGGCCGATCGTCTCATCGACGACGCGCCGGCCGGCATCGGTGAGCGCGATCAGCTTGCCGCGCCGGTCGTTGGGATCGGGGCGGCGCTCGACGAGCCCGACGCGCTCAAGCCGATCGAGGCGATTGGTCATGCCTCCCGATGAGATCATCAGGGCTTCGTAGAGTCGCGTCGGCGAGAGCATGAAAGGCTCCCCCGAGCGCCTGAGGGTCGCGAGCACGTCGAACTCGCCCCGCTGCAGCCCGGATTCGGCGAACAGCGGGTTCATATGGTCGCGCGTCACGCGTTCGGCAGCGTCTGCCAGACGCCCGAACACGGCCATTGGCAGGGAAGGGAGGTCGGGGCGCTCGCGCGCCCACTGCTCGACAGCCATGTCAGCGCGATCCATCTTCCATATCTCTCGATGCAATGTCTCTTGACATCAAGATACATTACGTCTACTAACATGAGGAGAGGAAGATAATCCGATTCGAATCGGTGGTGAAGGAGGAA
>JAFAME010000027.1 GCA_019233695.1 Methylobacteriaceae bacterium | reverse complement strand
AATTACATCGGCGTCTTCACCCGCCAGGAGGGCCTGCGCTGGGTCCTCAACTCGCTGCTCACGGTGGGCTTTGCGACGCTCATCGTGATCGTGCTCGGCGGCTTTGGCGGCTACGCGCTGTCGCGCAGCCACGGCTGGTGGAAGCGGCCGTTCCTCTACACGATCATCCTCATAAGGGTGATCCCGCCGCCGGCCCTGATCGTGCCGCTCTACAAGCTGATGCTCACCGGAAATGACGGAATCGGTGCCCTCGTGCGTGGGCTCGCCGACCCGACGCACGTACGAGCGGTCATGCAGGTCGTAGGCCTCATCGACGGCTATCTCGGCCTCATCCTCGTGCTGGCCGCGCTGCAGCTGCCGCTGGCGTTGTGGATCATGAAGACATTTTTCGATTCCATCCCGCGCGACTACGAGGAGGCGGCGCTGATGGACGGGGCGAGCCTGTTGCAGCGCATATGGCGGGTGCTGATTCCGCTCGCCCTGCCGGGGCTTGCGGCGGCAGGCCTCTTTGCCTTCATCTCGGCGTGGGGCGATTTCCTGAACCCATTGATCTTCCTTTCCTCGCCCGAACTGCAGACGCTGCCGCTCGGCCTCTTCCGCGCCTATATGCGCATCAACATCATCGACTACGGCTTCATGGCCGCGCTCGCCGTCATCTACACGCTTCCGGCGGTGATCGCCTTCGCCTTTGCGCGACGATTCCTGGTGCGGACCTTCAGCGGCGGCGGAGTGAAGGCATGAAGTGCCCGGCGCGTTGAGGAACCGCCCACCGCCTTCTCACGCGGCCGGATGGGGGCTCTCCAGATAGGCCCAGCGCTCGGCAATTTTCCGCTCGGCGATGCGCCAGATGACGATGCCGCGGAACTCGAGCCTTTTCCCGTTCTGGTCCGTCGCGGTCCAATGATTGCGCACGACGACCTTGTCGCCCTCGGCAATCATGTCCTCGATGTCGACATGGAGATCGGGGAAGCGCTTCAGCGCGCCGCTCACGTATTGGATCGCGCCCGCCGGCCCCGGCGGCAAGCCCGTCGGAACGTCGGCACCGTGATCGACGAAATTTTCGGCGAAGTTCACGTGGCCGATCTGCACGTTCTTGCGGTTCACGAACTCCTCGAAATGGTTGCGGATGAAGGCGCGTGCCTCGCCATGCGTCATGCCGGTCCTGGGATTGATCGGCTCCATTTCCGCCTCTCCTCACGCGCTCGCAGACGGCGCGCGGAAGGCCGCGGCGTTCTCGGCCAGGAATGCATCCATGGTGATCGGCGGCCGGCCGAGCAGGCCTTCGAGGACGCGGTCGAGCGTGCCGCCCTGGCCGCCGGTGTAATAGGCCTGCAGATCGAGAAGCGCGGTCACCTGCCATTCCGGCATGCCCTGGTCAAGCATCGCCTGGCGTTGCGCCTCGGCCGGGATTTCCACATAGCGGGCCGCAATCCCTGCCTGACGCGAGATCTTCGCCGCCACCTCCGCGCAGGTCAGTGCTTCCGGCCCGTTCAATTCATAGGTCTGGCCGTCGTGCTCGCCGCGCAGCGCCTGGGCGGCGACTACCGCCACGTCGCGAATATCTACGTAGCTTGTCCGCGCATTGCCCATGGCGCTGTAGAAGGCACCTTGCGTGCGGATGCTCGGCGCATAGAAGGCAAGCACGTTCTGGATGAAGCTGTTGGGGCGCAGGATCGCGCATGCGAGCCTCGTCGCCTTCAGCTTGTCCTCGACCTGCCGGTGCCAGCTCGGAAAGGACTTGCCGTAGTCGGCTGCGCCCATGGCCGAGCTCAGGACGATGCGCCGCACGCCTGCCGCCTCGCTCGCCTCGATGGCGTTTCCTTCGAGCCGTACGAGCTCGGGAATGGGCGAGCACACCAGATAGACGCTCTCGATGCCACGCAACGCCCCCGCAAGGCTCGCCTTGTCGGCAAAATCCGCGATCGCCGCTTCCGTCCCCCGTGGCGCCTTTGCCGCCTCCTCCTTGGAGCGGTACATGGCCCGATGCGGCGTTCCGCTTCGCGCCACTTCCGCCAGCACCGCGCTGCCGAGATTGCCGCCCGCGCCGGTCACCAGGATCATGTGCTGTCTCTTTGAGAGCGAGTCTCGCAAGGCGGCCGAATGCAACGACCCAGGCGCCCCGCCGGGTCTGATTTTCTTCGGCCGGCCGGGACGCTATATCGATCGCGCGACGACCGGAAGTACGCACATTTTTGTAAGCTGGAGGCCCTTTGAAGAGCCATTTCGGCTGTCCCGTGCAGGGGACCATCAACGCGCTGAGCGGCAAGTGGAAGGTGCTCGCCATCTGGCATCTCGGCTTCGGCGCAAAGGGCTTCGCCCAGCTGCGCAAGCTCTTGCCGGGCGTCAGCGAAAAGGTGCTCGCCGCGCAGCTGCGCCAGCTCGAGGCCGACGGCATCGTGCATCGCGAAGTCGTGCACGATTCGCCGCCTCAGGTCACCTATTCGCTCACGGCTGCGGGCGAGGAGCTCCTCGAACCGATGTCGATCCTGTGCGGCTGGGGCACGCGCCATCTCGGCATCCCGCCGAACCTCCCGCGCTATCCGCAGGCGGCAGGCGAGCCGGCGCGCGGGCGCCAATGAGTGTTTCCGAGATGCGAACACATTCGTGTGATCGCGGCCGGAGCGAAGCGGAGAGCCGGGATCTGGCGCCGGATCCCGGAGAGCGCTTCGCGCTTCCGGGATGACAGCGATTGGTTACAAGGAATCGCGCGGGTCGAGGGATTCCTTGTCGGCCGGATGGCGCCCTTGCGGCGCCAGGGCTCAGGTCGAGCTAAAATCCTTGTCGGTGAGATGTATCGTCTTGTCGGAGAAGTGTATCGTCTGGACGTCGTTCACCCTGAGGACCTGACCGTTATCAGCGAAGCTGATGGTCGTGGAGCCATCGTGGTGATGCTCGAACTTGGCCTCCGCGAACTTGCGGTCGTCGAGATTCAGCCGATCGTTCCCGCCGCCGCCATCGACGGTATCGTTGCCGGCAAGGCGGGAAATCGAAAACGTGTCGTTGCCGGCGGTGCCGATTATCAGGTCGGTACCGGTACCGGCAATGAACGTATCGCCGCCCGACATCGTGTCGTGCCCGCCGTGGTGGTGCTTGTCGCTGTCGAAGCCCGCCAGCAGACCCTGCGTGCCGCCGTGAAGCGTGTCGTGCCCCTCGAACGAGAATTTGTCGTCGTCCCCGCGGTCTGAGTCGTCGCCCCCGCCGCCGATGAGCGTATCGTTGCCGATGCCCCCGATAAGGGTATCGTGGCCGCTGCCGCCGATGAGCAGGTTGTTGCCCTCGGCGACTTGCAGGCGGTCATCGCCTCTGCCGCCGATGAGGGTGTCATGGGCCCCCGCCACCAGCCCGCCGATGAGCACGCTGTCACCGGACCCGCCGATCATCAGGGTGTGGCCGCCGCCCGTCAGCGTATCGTGACCCGATCCGCCCCGTAACGTATCGTGCCCGGTGCCGCCGACCAACTTATCGTTGCCGGAGCCGGCGATGATGAGGTTGTTGCCATGCACCGCCGTGAACCGATCATCACCCGCCCCACCGATGAGCGTATCATGGGCCGGGCCTTCGAGGGTGATGCTGACATTCTGGTCGCCAGTGGCGACCACCATGGGGTTGTGCGAGGTGATGTCCAGGCTTTGGCCGTTGCCGCCGATGGCGGCCACGAGCGCGACACCTGGAGGCTCGTTGACGGTGCCGCTTGTCGTTTCCTCATCTACCGCGATGAGTTGATGGCCATGCGGGAAAAGACCAGCGTGCTTGAGCGCTTTCTCGACTTCCTCCTCTACCGTTGGAAGTTTCTGATCAAGGAACGCATCAAGTTGGGTCCGGTCGAGATCATAGACGGCCATCGGAAATCACCCTTTCTCAAAGCGATGCATTGCCCTGAAGCACGCGCGACAACGGCAACGCGGTGGTTTGCTGCTATGGACTGTGTGAGCCCCATTTGGCAGGCACTCTCTTCATGAGTCGGTAAGGTTACTCAATCCCTCCTCTGCGACAGGCTTGGCTTATCACTGCTTCATCAATCACTTTCAAGGCCAATAGCAAGAGCAACTACTTTTTAAGATCAAGGGGTATCAAGTCAAGTTGAAGTTTATTCAATGTTGAAACGATAAGCGTTTGTTTTCAGTAACTTAGAAACTAGCACGTCGAAGTTACAGCAATATGACGCTTATTTCTAGAGTTTTTCGTGCGCCTTGACACCCCGCAATTGACTAAAGTTATCAGGGCGTGCGGCCGTTCAGGTCGAAAGGCGAGCGCGCAGAGCCGAGCGCATCCGTGTTTACCAAGCCGCCCGGCGCCTCGCAAGCCATGTGCGGTGGATGATGGTGTCGGTGTTGATAAGCCCTGCCTTGATCGGTCGGGAAATGCGGGCATAATCGCGATGCGATGCGGCGGGCCTGGGCCCGGAAATGCCACACCGGGGCCTGCTCCATACTTGAAGGATGAATCCGTGGACCGCGAGCCGATGACATGACGCGCCAACTTCGCACCTGGATCGCGGTGGTGGCGGCCGTGGCCGTCCTCGGTTCGTGCCTGAGCACGAACGTCGCGGCAAAAAATCCGTGCAATGCCTGCCCGAGGTGCTGCCCGCAGTGAACAAGGCGTGGCGGGCAGCAATTGAGCGCATTGTATCCTTTGCAAGAACAACACTGGAACTGGTCGGGCTTGCGGCCCTCGCCGCCGGGCTGTGTCTTTATCTTTTCCGGGAACGGCTGCTCTATAATCCGAGCGTCGAGACCGAAAGCGTCTACAAGGCGTATGTCGTTCCTGTCATCCGGCAAGGCGACGAGTTCAACGAGATCAATCTCGAGGCCCTGAAGAAGAACGACCCGGAAATCTTCCGCAAGCTCATCGTCGAATTCGTGGGGAAGAGAAATCTCGGCGCCTCGATTCAAGCGACCGTCCGATTTTTCGACGACCTGATCGAGTGCCACGAGAGCCTGTTCTGCCGGATCGACAACTACGGGCAGTTCGAAGAGCCGATCCTGGACTTCTGGTATACCTTCAGCCCCGTGATCCTGGACTCGCGGGGTGCTGCCGAACCAGCCGACTTCGGCAAGGCCATCCAGGCGGAGGCCGGACGTATTCTCACCGAATATCGCCAGGACGGGCGCATTCACCCGCTCGGCGACAATGTGCGGCGGTGAGGGACGGCGACCGGGCGCGGACGGGGAACTCCGTTCGATTCACGGACAGGCTCGCCCAGGCGAGCACCGGTGCGAGGAGGCCGGAGACCGACGCTGCGTGCAGGAACGGCGGAAGAATTCCCTGGTTGGTCTCGATCGCTTGCGGTCGCTGCGATGACGGCGCGTCAACCGCCTACCTGGGCGCGCAGATCGTCGATGTGGTCGGCGATCTTGCCGGGGCAATCGGTTGGAACGAAGTGGTCGTGCGGCTCGATCTGAAGAGCATGTCCGGCGAGCCGGGTGAGCCATTTGCACAACGCCACCAGCGAGGCCCATTGCTGGTCGGTGACGAGATACTGCGCGACATGGTTGCCTGCTATCTCGATTCCCCACCAGTCGTCATTCGCCCCCGGCGCATGGGCGCCGCGAGCGACGTGGCCGGCGGCAGCCGCAGCGAGCGTTCCATGACGACCTTCGGTGATGACGCCGCCCTGGCTGATGGTGAAATGCTGACCGGTATCCGACCAGCCCCTGTTGTTCATGTGGTCAAGTTGAATGGTTCTGGCATTCGCGAAGGCGGCGGCTTTCTCCGCTTCCGTGTCTGCGAAGGGCGGCCGATTGGGATATTCGGTGTTGTGAATGACAATGCCGACCGCCGGCTTTTCGGGGAAGAACGAGACCTTGGCGGGAACAGCGCCCCATTCTGCGGTAGTGTACACTTTCGGTCCGGAAAAAGCCGTCGGCGCGCTGGTAGCCGCGTGACTGAAATCGCTGCCGAATTCCGAGGTGCTGTCGTCGATGGTAACCGTACAGACGTCGTCCGTCTTGAGACGCAAGGCCGCCGCCAGGCCGGGCGAGAGGTCGGCGACGCGCCCGGTTGACTCGGCGGGGCCAGAATCGACAGGCCGCGCTCGCATGCGCGCGCCTGATTGGGAGTTTTCGATCCAGGCCCAGGTGCTGCGCAGGAAATCTCGACTGAGACCTGATTGCCACCATCGGCAGGCAAAATAGGGTTTTTTGGGATCCAGTCGTCGGCCGAGCCCGGGAAATGGCGATTGTGCCGGCGGCAGAAGAAAGTCGCCAAGACCAAGATTCTCCATATCCTGCTGGCCGCTGAATAAAGCCAAGCCCTCTGTCGGTTTCATGCCTGTGTCCTTTGGGCCGCCGAACGTGGAAATCTTCCCCTGGACACGAAAGAGGATTTGCGTGGCGGGTCCCTCGCTGTTCGGGCCTTGCTTGACTACGGCGGGCGACTTCTAAAAAAGAATGGGCCGCTACCAAAAGCTGCATTGATTGCGATGCGCTACCACAGGATGCAACACTAGCCTGTCTTGCGGGAGACGCAAGTCTCGTGGATCACTCCGGTAGTTACGTCGGCCCTGGGCGAGCCGCAGCGCAGACGGCGCGGCACTTGTCAAACAACACCTCGCTCTGTATTGAGGCGCTGTC
>JAFAME010000243.1 GCA_019233695.1 Methylobacteriaceae bacterium | reverse complement strand
GGTCGAGGATCTGCCTCAAGACGCGCATCGACTGGTCGAAGCGCATGTTCTGGTTGACGCTGAGCACCTTGCCGGCCACCCGGCAGTCCGCCACCACGGCCTGCGCGTCGGCAAAGTTCATGGCGAGCGGCTTCTGGGCCAGGATGGCCTTGATGTGGCGCTGCTTCAGAGCGTGCCGAATCAGCGCCGGCTGCTGATCCGGGGGAAAAGCAAGGTCGAGGATCTCGACATCGGTGTCCTCGATCAGCGCCTGCGGCGTGTCGTGGACCTTCGTGATCTTTCGCTTGCTCGCGACCTCGGCCGCATGACCGCGACTGCGCGAGGCGATGGCTGCGACCGGAAAGCCGGCCTGCTCATAGGCGACGAGCTGGACGTCGGCCATGATGAAGCCAGCGCCGATGCAGCCGATCCGGAAGTCGCGACAACGGATCTCGGCATCGGGCGCAAAACCCATCGCGTCAGCCATGCCGGCGCCCTCTCCCTGCCGGCGGCGACCGGCTTTCGGCGGCCTTCGACATGGCCTCCTCCCATGATGCGTTGTCGCTGATTTTTCTGATGCACATTGGTGTCGATTGATGTGCCGCTCGTCAAGCCCTCAAGGCGCGAGGCGCACCGGCGCCTCCGGGCCGGAATGGATTGACCCTGCCGACCCCGGTGCTAATCACTCTTGATGGATTTGATGTAATCCGGGCGTGTGTGCATGCGAGCCACCATTTCCGACATCGCGCGCGAAGCAGGCGTCTCGACGGCGACGGTCGATCGCGTCCTCAACCAGCGGAGCGGCGTGAAGAGCCGCACCCGCGACCAGGTTTTCACGGCGGCCGAGCGGCTCGGCTACATCGATGGCGCGCCGCGGGCGAATGCCGCGCCGGTCGCCCTGGACTTCCTGTTGCCGGGCGGGACCAACACGTTCCTTCACATGCTCGCAGGCTATGTCGAGGAGGCCGCTGCACTGCGGTCTGGCGACGTCAAGGTGCGCGTGCACCGGATCGACAGTTTTGTTCCGGAAATGCTTGCCGAAAAGCTGCATCGCCTGCGCGGCGAGGTCGACGGGATTGCCATCATCGCGCTCGATCATCCGGCGGTGCGCGAAGCCATCCGCGAGCTTGTCGCTCGCGACGTGCCGGTGTTGACGCTCGTCTCCGACATTTCCAACGTGCCGCGTTGCGGTTATGTCGGCATCGACAACCGCGCGGCGGGCCGCCTTGCCGGCCACCTCCTCGGCCGCTTCATGGCGAGCGGCGGCGGCAAGGTCGCGCTCTTTGCAGGGTCCCTCTCCTATCGCGGGCACGAGGAGCGCGAGATGGGCTTCCGTCATATGCTCGCGGAAGGCTTCCCACAGCTTTCCATCGTGCAGACGCGGGAAGTGCGCGACGACGTCGACCTTGCCTATACGGCGGCCAAGGAGCTCCTGCACAAGGTCCCCGATGTCGGCGGCATCTACAACATCGGCTCGGGCAACCGCGGCATCGCGCGGGCGCTCGAAGAGGCGGGCCTCGGCCAGCGGATCGTCTTCATCGGCCACGAGATCACGCCGCACACCCGGCGGTTCCTGCTGTCGGGCGTGATGGATGCCGTGATCGACCAGAATCCGCGCGACGAGGCGCGCGAGGCGATCGAGCAGCTTGCCGCTGCCGCCCGCGGCCAGGTCGGCGACCGCATGCCATCCATTCGCATCGAGGCGATCTTCCGCGAGAACATCCCGGCGATCTGAGCCCGGCTGAAGCTGCGGCGGCTTCAGCTTCTCACCTTCGACATCACGGAGCGGACGCCGTCGCTCGAGGTGACAAGCCGTTCGAATTCCGGCGGCCGCAGCTCGCCGCCCATGAAGACGTAGTCGCGCCGCGTCCGCATCGCGCTTGCGGCGGGCACGAGCGCCGCAAAATGGACCTCCTTGATCTTTGCCGCGGCGACGATCCGATCGATGTTGCGGGCGGTGATCCCGCCTCCCGGCATGACGATGATGCGGTTTCCGGCCCGCTCGACAAGCTCGGCGATGAGCGGCAGCCCTTCAAGCACGCTCGCCTCCTGCCCGGTGGTAAGCACCCGCTCGATCCCGAGCCCGATCAGCGACTCAAGGGCCTGCAGCGGGTCGACCGTCATGTCGAAGGCGCGATGGAAGGTCACGGCCAGCGGCCGCGCCTGTTCGACGAGAGTCCTGGTGCGCTCGACATCGACATGCCCGTCGGCGGTCAAGAGCCCGATCACCACGCCATCGGCCCCTTCCGCCTTGGCGACATTGATGTCGGTCTTCATCGTGGCGAACTCGTCATCGTCGTAGAGGAAATCGCCGCCGCGCGGGCGAATGATGACGTGCATGCGGATTCCGGCGACCGTGCGGGCCTGCCGGATCATGCCGAGGCTCGGCGTCACCCCGCCTTCCATGAGATCGGCGCAAAGCTCCACCCGGTGCGCGCCCGCTGCCTGCGCGGCGCGCACCCCCGCGATCGAATCGACGCA
>JAFAME010000116.1 GCA_019233695.1 Methylobacteriaceae bacterium | reverse complement strand
ATCACTCACGCGGCATGGCTGGATCAGGCTTGCGCCCATTGTCCAATATTCCCCACTGCTGCCTCCCGTAGGAGTTTGGGCCGTGTCTCAGTCCCAATGTGGCTGATCATCCTCTCAGACCAGCTACCGATCGTCGCCTTGGTGGGCTTTTACCCCGCCAACTAGCTAATCGGACGCGGGCCAATCCTTCGGCAATAAATCTTTCTCCTTGCGGACGTATCCGGTATTAGCTCAAGTTTCCCTGAGTTATTCCGAACCGAAGGGCATGTTCCCACGCGTTACTCACCCGTCTGCCACTCCCCTTGCGGGGCGTTCGACTTGCATGTGTTAGGCCTGCCGCCAGCGTTCGTTCTGAGCCAGGATCAAACTCTCAAGTTGAATGAGAATTTGGCCCGGCTGGTCACTTAACTCTTGACGAGTCCCAAGCACACCTGTCCATGACCTTGAAGGCCGCGGACACGATGAACTTAGAAAACGTGACCGCCAGAGTGTCTCATTCGACCTCGCTCCCGAGGGAGCGAGGTCCGCAAGAACTCCGCCGTCCACGTTTCTCTTTCTTCCGATTCAGTTGTCAAACAGCTGCATCTTGCGATGCCGGCGAGGGCTCGCACACCTGACGAGAACATCGTTCTCTCCCCGACTTGAGGTCGGGTGGCGGATCGCCATAGCTCAAGAGAACCGTGCCCGCATCAGCCGCACAAGCGGCATCGCCGTCGGTGCTGGTATATAAGTCCCGGTCCGGAGGACTGTCAACCAGCGATTTCACAAAAATATCGAAAACCGTCTTGTCTGTGCACCGTGTCGGCGGCGGCAATGGCAGAGGCCGCCTGGCGCGCTCTTCGCCTGCCCAACCCCGAAGCGGAAGCCTTGCGCCCAATTTGGGCCATTATCCCGGGGCTTGCTCGCAGTGCGCATTGACGAAGCGGGGGCTCGGCTGCAGTCTCGCCAGCGACAATGGTGCTTGCGCGGCTTCGAAATCGGGCGGCAGGGGCCATAGAACCCGCCCAAGCGTATCGGGCGGAGCCGTATCGAGCGGCGGGAAGGAAGCGGCCGAGAGCGGGGCGGTGGGATCGGTGAAAGAGCAGTCGAACCAGGCATTGGTCGAGCGCCGCAACGAGCGTCTTCACGACAGGGCCGATATTGGGGTCGAGCCGCCGATCGATGCGAGCGGCCCGGGTCACACACGCCACGCCCATCGCCGGGTTTCGCTGAAATGGCTGGCGGGCACGATTCTGACCGGCCTCCTCGGCACCCTGCTGGTGGGCGCCGCTATCTATTCGGCACTCGATCAGGAATCCAACTTCGCCGAGGCGCCCACCCCTGCCGTTCTCTCGGCCAAGGACTCCTCCGCCGAAGGGACAGACAATCCGCGCAAGGGCGATCGCATTCTGCAATCCGTCGACATCATTGCCGCCAAGCAGACCTTCAAGACCCCCACCAACATCAAGCTCGGCAACAAGGAGGTCGTCAGGATCAAGGAGTTTACGCGCGTCGCAACGACGCTCACCCTGACGAACACCGGATTTGCCGACGAGGTGCCGCCCTTCGACGCGCTGAAGCTGATGACGGATGCCCAAAACCCCGTCGACACGCCGCCCGATCCGGGCCCTGCGCCGGACGACGCCGACGTCTCGTTCGTGCCGCGCGTCCTCGCGGAGACCGACGCTGCCGCCCCGACCAAGGTGCTGTCGCTCGAGGAGGTCGAGGCCCAGGTCGGCGAGGAGCTCAAGACGACGCTTGCCGCCGGCGACAAGCCGGGGCTCTCCCTGCCTCCCCAGCTCCTGTTGATGCGAACGAGCCGGGCCGGCATCTCGCCGACGATGGGCCTGCCCTATGCACCGATGCCGGAACTCAGCGCGCCGTTCGATTCCATCGAAGTGCGCATGGTCGCCGAAAACGTCACGGTGCTGCCGAGGAACGTGCCGGAGCGCGACAGCAAGGAAAGGCTGGTCATCATTCCGCACAACCAATCCTTGGAGGACGTTCTTAAGGCAAACGGCGTGCCCCGCGATGATGCGCATGCGATTGCTGTCGCGCTCAGTGCCAAGCGCGGCGAGCCGATCGGCGAAGGCCAGCGGCTGCGGCTCACGTTTGCCGACGTCGACGGCTTACAGACCCCGCAGATTGCCCGCATTTCCGTCTACAAAGAGGACAAGGCGGTCGCGACCGTGGCGATCAACGATGCCGGCGGCTATGTGCCGGTGACGACCGATGCGGGACCATCACGCGCGACAACGAAGCCCGGCACCGGCGCCGACACCGGATACGAGGACAGCCCAGGTGGTTTGCGCCTCTACAATTCGCTCTACGAATCGGCCTTGAAACAGGATATCCCGCGCCCGATCATTGACGACCTTGTGCGCATCTTCGCCAACGACGTCGACTTTCAGCGCACCGTCCATGCGGGCGATTCGTTCGAAGCCTTCTACGCCGACCCTGAAGAGCCGGACGGCCGCGCCGAGTTGCTCTATGCCTCGATCACCAGCCGCGGCGAGGCGTTCCGGTACTACCGCTTCCAGACGCCGGACGATGGTCTTGTCGATTTCTATGATCCAAGCGGGCGTTCGACGCGCAAGTTCCTCATCCGCAAGCCGGTCGCCGAGGGCATCCCGACCTCGCCGTTCGGGTGGCGCGTCCATCCGATCCTCGGCTACACCAAGTTCCACAGCGGGCAGGATTGGGCGGGCGCCGTCGGCACGCAGATTTTTGCAGCGGGCACCGGAACGGTGATCAAGGCCGGGTGGGACTCAGGGTATGGGCGCCGCATCGAGATCCAGCACGCCAACGGTTATGTCACCACCTACTCGCACATGTCGGGCTTCGCGCGCGGGATCGCCGAAGGCGTTCGCGTACGCCAGGGCCAGGTGATCGGCTATATGGGTGCGACGGGCCTTGCGACCGGCCCCCACCTTCATTACGAGATCCTGATCAACGGGCGGTTCGTCGATCCGATGGCAATCAAGCTCGCGCGAACGCGCGAATTCGATGGCAAGTTGCTCGCGGACTTCAATCGCGAGCGCGAGCGCATCGATGGCTTGATGGCCAAGGCTCCCAACGCCGGTGCAAGCGCGGTCGTTGCCGACGTGATGCGTTGAGTGGCTGGCCCGAGCCCAGCCCTCCGACGTGTCGAGAAGCGAAGAGAGTGCGCGGGACATTCTGAATTGAAGCTCACCCTACGTTAACCCGCCGCGGCTAGCTTTTTCCGCATGGCGGCTCTCGCGGCGCGCGCGGAAGCGGCGCTTCCTCCGGTAGTGCGCAACCGCTTCCTGTCGCGTGGGTCCCGAAATGAACGCACCGAGCCGCCCCCTGCCCGCCCCCGTCGCGCTGCGTTTGACGGCGCTGCGCAAATTCTTCGACAGGCCCGCGGTCGACAATCTCGACCTCGTCGTGAGGTCAGGCGAGCTCTATGC
>JAFAME010000499.1 GCA_019233695.1 Methylobacteriaceae bacterium | reverse complement strand
TTCCTCGCCCTTGAAGCGCTTCTCGGCCGCCTCCATCGTGTCATAAAGGTAGCCCTGCGTCAGAAACATGGCCTCGGAGGTTTCGCCGAAGTCGGAGCGCAGCGAGCCGCCATGGACCAGCCGTGTTGCCGGGCGCAGGCTCTTGGGATCGCGGGAATTGTAGTGTTTGCTTGGCTTCTGCATCGCACCCTCCACGGTGTGCTCGAATCAAAAAACCCGGCCGGGGACATTCCCGAGCCAGGCGTGAAGGTCGACGGCCTTGCAAAAGCCTCCGGCCTTTTAGCGCCTTGTTTATCGTGGCGGCAAGCCAGCCGGCTCAATAACCACGTATCATTGACTTTGCGCATCGCGTCGCGCGTGTCAAGCGCCAAGCCGCGGCGGGCCCGCCCGGACTAAGATGTGGAAAGCCTTTGCCCCGCCATCAGCATGCAGGCGGCGCGATGCCCGCGCATGCAGTAGGGTATCCTCATGGACGTGAAGAGCGATTTCGGCCCTGCCGTGCGCCGGCCCGGAAAGCCGGGCCGTTTTCGCCGCAAGGCGCAATTCGCGGCCATGGACGAGGTCGCGTCCGACAATCTCGGTTTCGGCGAGGCCGCCGGGCTGCTGCCCCAGCAGGCAATCAAGCTCATGGTGGCGCGCGGCGTCATCCAGGCGACTGCCGATATCGAGGACAGTCAGTTTCAGCCGGCAAGCCTCGACCTTCGACTGGGGTCGAAGGCCTACCGGATCCGAGCGAGCTTCCTTCCGGGGCGCGAGCGCACCGTCGAAAAGCAACTCGCCGAGATGCATCTCGACGAGCTTTCCCTGGACGGGAGGGGCGCCGTCCTCGAGCGCGGCTGCGTCTATGTCGTGCCTCTCATCGAATTTCTCGAATTGAAACCAAGCATCTCGGCAACGGCCAACCCCAAGAGCTCGACCGGAAGGCTCGACATATTCACGAGGCTGATCGTCGACGGCAGCGAGGTCTTCGATCAGGTCCCCCTCGGCTACGCCGGCCGGCTCTACGCCGAAATTTCCCCGCGCAGTTTCAGCGTTCGCGTGAGCAAAGGGTCGCGGCTGAATCAGATCCGCTTTCGCCGACGCCATCCCAAACAGTTCGCCTTGACCGGTTTCGCGCTGCCGGACCGCGAGTTGCGGCGCCGTCACACCAAGGCCCCCTTGGTCGACGGCGAATTGAACGTCCGTGCAGGCCTGATCCTGCGCGTCGCGCTGAGCCGGCGGTTACTCGGCGACGTGATCGGTTTTCGCGCCCAAAAGCACACCGACATCCTCGACGTCGACCGGATCGGCGCATACGAGGTCGGCGATTTCTGGGATCCCTTGGCGGCGCGGACCGACAACCGGCTCATCCTCGATCCGGGCGAGTTCTATGTGCTTGCATCGCATGAGCGCATCCATATCCCGCCCGATCTTGCCGCCGAGATGGTGCCGATCGATCCGGCGATGGGCGAATTTCGCGTCCACTACGCGGGGTTCTTCGATCCCGGTTTCGGCTATACGGCGAGCGGGCAACCGGGCAGCCGCGCCGTGCTCGAAGTGCGCAGCCACGAGGTGCCCTTCATCCTCGAGGATGGACAGGTCATCGGCCGGCTCGCCTTCGAGAAGATGGCCGAAGAGCCCGAGGTTCTCTACGGCCAGACGAGCCTGTCGAACTATCAGGGGCAGGGCCTGAAGCTGTCGAAGCATTTCAGGATGCCCTAGATTGTCAGAGCTGCGGCGGGTCGGGCGCGCGAGCCTTCGGCCCCGTCTGCGATGGCAATAGGCGGAGCAGGCGTTGAACGGCGATCCGTACCAGACCCTTGGGGTGGGCAAGGAGGCCTCGCAGGAGGAGATCCAGAAGGCCTATCGCCGTCTTGCCAAGAAGCTGCATCCCGATCTCAACCCCGGCAACAAAAGTGCGGAGGAGGAGTTCAAGACGGTTGCCGGGGCCTATGACCTCCTGAGCGATCCCGAGAAGCGGGCGCGCTTTGATCGTGGCGAGATCGATGCCTCGGGGGCCGAGCGGCCGCGCCAGCGCTACTATCGCGACTTCGCGGGAGGCAGCGCCGACCACCCGTATGCCAGCGACGGCGGCTTTTCGGACTTCGCCGGGTCCGACGACATCCTGTCGGAAATCTTTGGTCGTGGCGGGCGCGCCAATATCCGCATGCGCGGACCGGACGCCCATTATCGCCTGGAGCTCGACTTTCTCGATGCGGTCAACGGCGCCAAGCGCGCGGTCACGCTGCCCGATGGCGCCACGCTCGAAGTCACCATTCCGCCGGGCACGCGCGACGGCCAAACTCTGCGGCTGCGCGGCAAAGGCGGACCCGGGATCGGCGGCGGCCCGCCGGGCGACGCGCTGGTCGAGGTCGCCGTGCGGCCGCATCCCCTGTTCACCCGCAAGGGCGATGACATCCACATCGACCTGCCGATCTCGCTGCGCGAGGCTGTGCTCGGTTCCAAGGTGAACGTCCCCACGCCCACGGGAGCCGTCACGATGACGGTGCCGAAATGGTCCAACACCGGCAAGGTGCTCCGCCTGAGGGGGAAAGGCGTATCGCGTTCTGGCGGTGGCCACGGCAATGAATATGTGACGCTGAAGGTCGTTCTGCCCGAAGAGCCCGATGCAGAACTTGAGAAATTCGTCGCGCAATGGCAGCCGGCGGGCGGCGACCGCGTGTCTCGGGGAACGGAGGCGTGAGCATGGAAACGCGCGAGTTCCAGGTGCGCGCCCGCCTCGAGGCGCATGTGGTCGAGGCCTGGATCGAGGCCGGCTGGCTGATCCCGCAGCACGCCGGCCGCGACCGCCGCTTCTCCGAGATCGACGTCGCCAGGGCGCAGCTGATTCACGATCTGCGGCAGGATTTTGGCGTCAACGACGAAGCCGTGCCGATCATCCTCGACCTTCTCGATCAGATGCATGGGCTGCGGCGCACGCTGGCAGAGCTGCTCGACGTGGTCCGCAACCCGCCGAAGCGCCGCCGCCGCGGCGCTGAACGGCGCCTTGATGGCCCCACTTCGGCGCGAGGGAGACGCAGGCCTGGGGTCGACTGATTGAAACGCGGGGAAGCCGTGCCAACGGCTTCCCAAGCTTCCGGCCACGCCGTATAAGGGCCGCGAGGATGCAAGCAGCGAGCCCGATGCTTCGGGCGGCCGCCGAGCACACCTCATGCGGGCGTAGTTCAGTGGCAGAACGACAGCTTCCCAAGCTGTATGTCGTCGGTTCGATCCCGATCGCCCGCTCCAACAAAAGTGGTTGGGCAACCGTCCACGACAACGACCGGGCCTGGCCTATCCTCTCGCCCCGACCCGCAGGCCCGGCGCGGGGCGCTCCCTCAGCACCTCGTGGCGGAAGCGGAAGAGCGCCGCCGGCCGGCCTCCCGTATGGGGGGTCACCTCTCCCGTCGGCTCAACGACCGCCGACATCTCGGCGAGACGGCGAAAATTCTGCTTGTGCAGGTGGCGGCCCGAGATGGCCTCGACCGTGCGCTGAAGCTCGGTCAGCGTGAAGCTCTCGGGCATCAGCTCGAAAATCACCGGGCGATATTTCAGCTTGGCGCGCAGTCGCCCCATGGCGGTTGCAAGAATGCGGCGGTGGTCGAAGCGCATCGCCTCGCCAAGCGGGGGAATGTCAATCCACGCCCGCGCCGCCTCGCGGCCATCGCGGCGCGCTTCCTCGACGAGGCCCGCCTCGTACATCAGCTCATAGCGATCGAGCACCTTTTCTTCATCGAAATGAGCGCCGTCGAGGCCGAACAGGAAGCGCAACCGCTCGCGGCGCTGCGGGTCGCGCGCAACGCCCTTGGGTTGGGAGGCCGCCCACTCGCCCAGGCGCGGCAGGATGGCGGAGTTCAGCACCGCCGGAACTCCGGCGCGCGCGTCCTCCCATGGAAAGAAATCATACCAGGGCCGGAAGCCTGCCTCAGCTGCGCTCTGCAGCGCTGCCTCGGCTCCCTGGGTCATCCGGGTGAGCGCCAGATAGCCGACGGACACGACGTGGGGATCGCGATCGCCGAGGCGGGCGTGGCGGCCGCGGTCGCCGAATGTGTAGAGCTGCTCGACGTAGCCAAGCCGCATGCCCGTCTGCTCCGCCACCCAAGTGCGCAAGCCAATCTCGAACGTTCGATGCGCGAGCGGATCGAAGGGTCCCGCGGGCAAGGCAGCAAGCCCCTCGGGCGAACGGCCGCGGGCCACCAGGATGAAGGGCATGTCGTCGCGCGTGGCGACGATGGCGGCGGTCAGGCCGATCTCGACCGGCATCGGCGCATGCGAGAGATCGCCCATCACTCCCCTCAGTGCAGCGGCAGCTCGAACTCCACGCCTTCGAAACACGACGCTCCAGTGCCGATCGCCGCGATCGCATCGACCATCCGGCCGCGCCGGCCGAGATGATCATCGGCGAGCGCGACAAGCCGACGGTTGGGCGTCGCCGTATGAGAAGCCTGGCGCAGCCGCCGCGCCAGATCGTGCTCGGACGCCTCGGGTACGAGCACGCAGGCCGAGATGAAGGCTGCCGCCGTCGACCGGCTCACGCCGGCAAAGCAGTGGACCAGCATCGGAGCCTTGCGATCCCAAGTCCCGGCGAAGGCAACCAGGTCGCGTACGTGATGCTCGCCCGGCAGAATCTCGCCGTCCATCGCCTCGATGATGTCTGACACCACAAGGTGCAAATGACGCTCGCGCGCGATGAGCTGCGGCCGGGTGACTTGCGTGCCGGCGCTGAGCAGCGTGACAAGCGAGCGCGCACCTGTCGCGTGCACTACCGCCTCGATTTTTGACAAGGGGCAGACGTGAATGCTTGGCATGTCTCTCTCAGACCCGGCTTTGAGCGCGCGCTCGTTCCGCCTCGATTGCCAGGAACCTGGCGAGGAAGCGTTGCTCGGTCGCCTCGACCGGCTGAGGCTCGATGAGCGCCTCCAGATTGGCCAATGCCAGATTCGGATGACCGAAAAATTTCGTCGCCTCCGGATGGGCAAAGCCGGCAAGCCGTGTGGCTTCGTAGAAGGTTGCCGTCCGGTCTGCCTCCTTGGTATGCTTGGCGAGGAGCGGCGGCAGGCTCGGCGGCAGCGAGAAGCGCAACAGGATGGCCGCGAGAATGCGGTTTTCGACACCCTTGTAGGAATGGCCCAGCACGACCTTGAAGGGTGAAATGAGATCGCCGATGACGTATTCGGCGGCGTCGTGCAAGAGCACGCAGAGCCGCCAGTCGGCCGGCATTTTCGGATGCATTGCTTCGGCAACCCGCTCGACGAAGAGCGAATGCTGCGCGACGGAGAAAATGTGCGGGCCGATGGTCTGGCCGTTCCAGCGCGCGACCCGGGCAAGACCGTGCGCGATGTCCTCGATCTCGACGTCGAGCGGCGATGGATCAAGGAGATCGAGACGGCGGCCCGACAGCATGCGCTGCCAGGCGCGCGGGGGCTCGGCTTTCGGCATCGTCAGTGGCGCCAGGGACAGGTTTTGGCGAGCGCCGCGCATTCGGCATAGCGAAAGCAGCCGACGAGATGGTCGTTGACCATGCCGACCGCCTGCATGAATGCATAGATGATCGTCGGCCCGCAAAAATTGAAGCCGCGCCCGCGCAGATCCTTCGACAGTTTGACGGACACGGGCGATTCGTTGGGCAGTTCGTCGGTGCGCCGGAAACGGTGCTGATCAGGACGTCCGTCGAGAAAGCCCCAGACATAGCGGGCAAAGCCGTCGTCCTCCTTGAGGACAAGCCAAGCCCGGGCGCCGGCGATCGTGGCCTCGATCTTGGCGCGGTTGCGGACGATGCCGGCATCCGCCATCAACGCCGTGATTTTGGCGGTATCGTAGCGCGCGATCCTTTCGGGCTCGAAGCCATCGAAGGCGGCGCGAAAGGCAGGCCGTTTGCGCAGGATCGTGATCCAGGAAAGGCCGGCCTGGAAGCCGTCGAGGATGAGCTTCTCGAACAAGGCCCGGTCATCCCATTCGGGCACGCCCCATTCGGTGTCGTGATATGCGACATAGAGCGGATCGGTTCCGGGCCAAGGACAGCGCGTCTTGCCGTCGGCATGGAGGATGGGCTCGCGCGGGCGAGGAGGCTTTTCGATTTCGGCCATGAGGAGGATCTAGCGGGAACGCGGGAGAGACGAAAGAGGCCGCATGTGACGCGTCTCTGCCAACCATCGCGCGATATTGTCGGAGATTGCCCTTTGGGCCTTGCGTCAGCCCAAGTCAAGTTTACAATATACAATCTGAATGTTTATCATTGAGGCGATGATGCAAGTCTCGAAATGGGGCAACAGCCTTGCGGTTCGGCTTCCCAAGAGGGTCGTAGAGGAACTCGGGTTGCAGGCAGGGGACGAGATTGATCTCATCCCCGTGGACCGACGCAGGTTCGAGGTCCAGAAGCGCGACCGACGTGCGGAGTTCCTCGACAAAATGAAGAGATTCAGTTTTCCGCTGCCAGAGGGGTATCGTTTCGATCGCGACGAGGCGAACGAGCGATGAGTCCTTTCTTCGACACCAATATTCTTGTCTACGCCTTCTCGACCGACCCTCGGCGCGCGCAGGCTCAGCAGGTCCTTGCCTCCGGAGGAACTATCAGCGCCCAGGTCCTCAATGAGTTCACCAACGTCCTGCGAAAAAGGCAGAAGCAGCATTGGTCCGCCATTGAAGCTGCGGTCCTATTGCTTCGCTCGCGCTTCGATGCGATCCGTCCTCTTACGGCCGAAACGCACGCTTCGGCCATCGCGGTCGCGCGCGATCATGGGATGAGCTTTTATGATTCGTTGATCATCGCCTCGGCCCTCGATGCCGGGTGCGATACGCTCTTCACAGAGGATATGCAGCACGGACGAACAATCGGCCGGCTAACGATCCGCAATCTGTTTCTCTGAGGCGCGCTCAGGGGCTGCGCAAGGACCCCGCCCGCATTGGCGTTCAGCCCGGGAGCAGGACTTCGATCGCCCTCTCGCCGGCAACGATCGTCATCCCGGCGGCAATTGCTGCTTCCGCGCGCTCAATGCGGACCATCGCAAGCCCTTTGCCGCCGCCCGACGAGCCCATGACGCCGAGCGTGCCCCCGCCTGAGGTGACCTCGGTGCCAGCTTCCGGCGCCGCACCCTCGAAGCGCACCGCCACGATCCGTTTGCGGGCAAGGCCGCGATGTTCGACCCGCGAAACGACTTCCTGGCCGACATAGCATCCCTTGTTGAAATCGATGCCGTTCAGCCGGTCGAGATTGGCCTCGTGGGGAAAGGCATCGCCGTAAGCGAAGTCAGGCCCGCCCTTCGGCACGCCGAGCCCGATGCGATGGTCTTCGTAAGCGGCTATGGTTGCCGCCGCGCGCGTTTCCGGCGAAAGGTCCGCAAGCGCCGCTCGCTCGACGATGCAGCGCCAGCCAAGATCCGCGTGCCGCGGGTCGCGGAAGGACGCAACGATGTGGGTGCCGATGAGGCGCCCTGGAAGATCATCGGCATCCGGCCCCCACGCCGCCACGACGCTGAGCGCGGCCGAGCGATCCGCGATCGTCACTTTGGCGCGCAGCCGATAGAAGCCAAGGCGCCTGGCAAGGTCGGGGGCCAAGTGCGACGGGCAGTCGAGCAGGAAGCGCCCGGTGCCGTTCGAGAGCGGCGCTGCGAGGAGAAAATCGAACAGGATCTTGCCCTGGGGCGCCAGGAGCGCCGCGTATTCGGCAGCGCCGGGCGCGACCCTTAGTATATCGTTGGTGACGATGCCTTGCAGGAAGCCCGCGGCATCCTCGCCCACAACTTCGATCACGCCACGGTCATCGAGCACGCAAACGGCAGCCGAGGGCTCGGTTCGGTTCTTCATCTCGCGTGAAGCCCCTGTGCTTGCAACGACTCCGATCGATAGGTAAGCCGCAGCACGACCGCCGCCAAGGCCACACGGCGGTATCGCCTGGAGCAAAGCCGGACGACGCATGGCTGCGACCTTCGACGTCGTCTTCGGCGGCGGGACGATCGTCAACGCGGACGGCGAGCATTCCGCCGACCTCGGCATCCGCGACGAACGGATCCAGGCGATCGGGTCGCTGCCCAAAGAGGCTGCGGGCGAATGGATCGACTGCCGGGGCCTGCACATCCTGCCGGGCGTCATCGACACGCAGGTGCACTTCCGCGAGCCGGGCGCAATCCACAAGGAGGATCTTGAAACGGGCTCGCGCGCCGCGGTCATGGGCGGCGTTACGGCGGTGTTTGAAATGCCAAATACCACCCCGCCGACGACGAGCGCGGAAGCGCTCGCCGACAAGGTGAGGCGAGCGACGCATCGCATGCATTGCGATTTCGCCTTCTGGGTGGGCGGCACGCGCGAAAACGTCGAGGAGATCGCCGAGCTCGAACGATTGCCGGCCTCGGCCGGCGTTAAGGTGTTCATGGGTTCCTCGACGGGCTCGTTGCTTGTCGAGGACGACGCGGGCCTTGGTCGCATATTGGCAAGGACGCGCCGACGCGCAGCCTTTCATGCCGAGGACGAGCAGCGGCTGAATGAACGCAAGCCGCTACGGGTGAAAGGCGATCCATCCTCGCATCCGGCCTGGCGCGACGAAGCCGCGGCCCTCGAAGCCACCACCCGTCTCGTCAGGCTGGCGCGCGAGCATCGAGCGCGCGTGCATGTTCTGCATGTTTCGACCCGCGACGAGATGGAATTTTTGGCCACCCACAAGGACGTAGCAAGCGTCGAGGCAACGCCGCATCATCTCACGCTCAGCGCCGCCGACTACGGGCACCTCGGCACGAAAATCCAGATGAACCCGCCAGTGCGCGACGCGCGCCATCGGGACGGCTGCTGGTGGGGCATCGCACAGGGCATCGTCGACGTGCTCGGCTCGGACCACGCCCCGCACACTTTGGAAGAGAAGGCGCGAACCTATCCCGAAAGCCCGTCGGGCATGCCGGGCGTGCAGACCCTCGTCCCGGTCATGCTCGATCACATCAACGCCGGCCGGTTGAGGCTGCAGCGCTTCATGGATCTCACGAGCGCCGGCCCGGCGCGCCTGTTCGGCATCGCGGCCAAGGGCCGGATCGCGGTCGGCTATGACGCCGATCTGACGATCGTCGATCTGAAGCGGCGTCAGACCATCAGCGATGATTGGATCGCCTCGCGCTGCGGCTGGACGCCCTATCACGGCAGGGAGGTCGTGGGATGGCCGGTCGGCACGGTGTTGCGCGGCGTGCGTGCGATGTGGGAAGGCAAGCTCGCTGCGCCGGCGCGAGGCGAGCCGGTCAGGTTTCTGGAAACACTATGACCGGCCCGATGGTGCGGCCTGCGCCGCGCCGGTCGGGAGGGCGTTGCCGCACGCCCGCCATTCCATCTCGATGTACATCGGGGCCTCTTCGATCGGCACGAAGCCCAACCGCAGATAGAGCCGCATGGAGGGATCGTTGCTTGAGGCGACCTTGAGGCGGACGGGCAGATCGGCCCGGCGCGCTTCGTCCATGAGCGCCAGCATGACGGCTGTCCCGATACCCCGATTGCGCTCCCGCGGCACGATCGCCTGATCGACGATGTGCAGGTTCGTGCCGGGGCGATCGACGACGATGCGCCCAATGGGCGCCCCGTCAAGTTCGATGATGTCGAACCGCGCTCCAGGAAAATCGGCTCTGTAGCTCACCGTCTGCGCCTGGAACTGATGGCGCATCAGCTGTTCGCGCACCGTTTCGTCGATCCGCAACAGCGCCCATTCCGGCAGTCGGGAATCGCAGAACAGGCGGTAGCGGAAGGCCTGGTCCCCGTCGCGCTCCGGCCGCAGCCGCACGGTGCCGGCGGGCGTGGCTATCGAGATGATCTCCTCGGTGCTGCCCACGATGCAAAACCCTTGCGGCCCGCCTGTGCTTCCGGGATGACAATCTACGTTTGGTTACACGCTCTCGAAACAGGGATGGGTCATGCCCGAGCAACTCACAGCCGAGCACTTCCTGCCGCATGTGGACAAGGTCTTCCGCGTCCTGGGCGGAGCGCATGCGTTGACACTCGTCCAGGTGGATGCCCTGCCACTGCAACCCAATGTCGGGCAGCGCCGGCCGTTCACCCTGATCTTTCGCGGCCCACCGGGCAATGTGCTGCGCGAAGGGCTCTACACGATGGAAGTCGATGCCGGCCCGGCATTCGACCTCTATATCATTCCGGTCTATACGCCGGCGCGCGACCGGCAGGACTATCAGGCGGTGTTCAACTGAGTCCTCGATCCGTCAGGTCTGTGACGGGAAGATGCCCTGCAGGGCGATGCAGACGGTCAGAACAAGGAATGGCTGCCGGTTTTCGTGCGGCTGGCTGCCTCCAACCGTGCTGAGAGCTGTGTTCAAGAAGGTTTGGCTCCCGTCGGCGGGGCCGGTACTGTAGAGACTGATTGGCACATGGGGAGGCGGATTGCCGGCGAGCACTGCATAGGCCTGCGCCAAGGCGACCGTGGGCCCCGGGGGCGTGGCGGTCGCGGCGGCGTCGGCATCGGCGTTCTTTGCGTTCAACGTGTGCAGATGCGCCGGCATTTCGGTCACAATGACGGTGTGGCTCTCCTCGCCGGCGCGCTGGCCCAGCGTGAACCCGTTCCCCATATGAAGCGGCACTCGGCCTCGCAGATCGGGCAGCCCGAAGTTCACGCGCCCGTCACCGCCATAGGTCGTCCCGAGCAGCGAGAACAGCGCCTGGTTCTGATTGATCGGCAGCAGCTGTCCGTTGCAAAACGCCCAGCCCTTCGGGGGGAAATTGAAGGACATGATGCGAAGCTCGCTGAGGTACGGTTCCGACATGGTTCTTCCTTCCCTTCGGATCCCCTTGGCCAGGCGCGATGCGCCCGGCGTTTTGGCCTACGAGCGCGGCGGGAAAACGCCCTGCAGGGCGATGCAGAAGTTCAACGTAAGGTAAGGCATGAGATTGTTGTGCGGCAGGCTTGCGCCTGCCACCGACATTGCCCCTAGAAGCTGCGTGTTCGGCGCCGCGGTCGTGTAAACCTGCGCGACCCCACGGCTCGATCCCGAGACGTAGCCCGGCGTGGCGAACACGGCGTTGGCGGGGCTTGCGGTCGTCGCCGCGATCGCCTGGGCATCGAGAAAATGGGAGTGCAGGGGCATCTCGGACTGCAAAAGCGCGACCGTCTCGACGCCGCCAGTCTCGCCGAGATCATAGAGGGATAGCCCTGGGCCCTGGCCGCCGCCACCGACATGGAGCGGCACGGAGCCTTGCAGGTTGGGCAGTGCGAAATTGCTTCTCCCGTCGCCGCCGTAGGTCGTCCCGAGGAGCGAGAACAGGGCCGTGTTCTGCGAAATCGACATCAGCTGCCCATCGCAGAAAGCCCAGCCTTTTGGCGGGAAATTGAAGGGAAAGATGCGGATTTCAGCGAGGAAGGGGTTTGCCATCGAATTCTCCCGGTCCGCTGTTCAGATCGTCCAGCAACCGTGCATAGCTGGCCACGTTTCAAGTCTGCGACGGAAATATTCCGAACAGCGAGATGATGAAGTTCA
>JAFAME010000489.1 GCA_019233695.1 Methylobacteriaceae bacterium | reverse complement strand
CTCCGGCCCTTCGAGCTGGATCTGCCGTTCGAGATGACTGGCGCAAAAGTCGGCATATTCCTCCTCGTCCATGCCGAGCGGGTTGCGGTAGCACATCGGATTGCCGACGAAGCTCATGCCCGGCACGCGCGGATCGAACACCTCGCGGATTGCGAGCCAGTCGCTGACCGACATCGCGCCCATCGTTGCACCGTGGAAGGCGTTCCACCGCGAGATGATCTTGAACGCGCGCGGCTTCCTGCCGCTTTCCTGCTGGTACTGCTTGGCGATCTTCAGCGCCGTCTCGACCGCTTCCGAGCCGCCGCTGACGAACAGGCATTTCGAAAGGCGGCCGGGCGCAAGGGAGGCGACTTTCGCGGCGAGCCGGATGGTCGGCTCGCTGAGATATCGGCCGGTGCCGACATAGTGCAGGCGGGAAGCCTGCTGCGCCATCGCCTCGGCAATCTCCTTGTTGCCATAGCCGAGCGAGTTCGCGCGGGTGTGCGAGCTCATCATGTCCAGGTAGACTTGGCCGCGGACGTCTCTCAACTGGACGCCGGAGCCTTCCGCAAAGATGATCGGACCATCCTGATGGATTTCTCTCGCCGGGACCAAAGGGAAGATGCAATGCTCGAAGGCGAGCCGGGCAAGCTCGTCTGCGTTTGCGGATGCCGCAGATTCGGCAATGTTCATCAAACCGCTCCTCAGCCTTGAGTCATTGGAAGCTCGCTTCCACCCGGGCCCTTCTGCGCGAACAAGCGGGCTGCGGCACTTTAGCCATCAAACCAGCATGCTGCCAGCGCGGTGCGGCCCTCGGGGACGGACGCGCCCCGCACCTTGGGCCAGAGCCCCAGGCCCCACAGCGTGGTCAGAGCTTTCGCCCGCAGATACTCTCGACCACGCTGGTTGAGCTCGGCGGGCACTGGCGCTCGGCCGGCGTCAACGAGCATGGGGAGAATCGACCATGAGGAAAATCGCACTGTCGCTCGTCGTGTTCGGCGCGCTCGCCGCCCTCGTCATGCCACAAGCCTCTTTGGCGCAGAACGCGCGATCGTGGGTCGCCAGCAATGGAGTCGACGGCAATCCCTGCACCCTGGCTCAGCCGTGCGCGAGCTTCCATCGCGCCATCGCTCAGACCAACGACGGCGGTGAGATCAATTGCGTCGACCAGGGCGAATTCGGCAACGGGTTGAACCTCGTCATCAGCAAGTCGCTGACCATCGACTGCGAAGGCGTGCAGGGGCGCATCTCGATCACCACGGGGATCGACGCGATCGATGTCACCGGCCCCTCCGACAGCGTAGTCGTCACCCTGCGTGGGCTCGATATCTCGGGCAACGGCGTCGGCAGCAACGGCATCTTCTTCGATACGGGTGCGGCCCTTCATGTCGAGAAGTGCGTAATCCACGGGTTCGCGGCGGGCCTGACCGGGTGGGGGATTGCCATGTCCCCCGCCGATACCATGACGACCTTGGAGCTTTTCGTCTCCGACACCGTGGTCACCAACAACGGCACCTCCTCGTCGGGAGGCGGCATCCTGATACGGCCGGTGCTGACCAACATCGTCAAGGTCGTCATGAATCGGATCGAGGTACGCAACAATTTCTTCGGCATCAAGGCCGACGCCACGTCGGCGTCAGGCGGCGTGATCAACATGACCGTGCGCGACAGCGTCTCGTCAGGCAACGCATCGAACGGCATCGTCGGCACCGGCCACGCCGGCGGCCCGGCAATCGTCATGATGGTCGACCGCAGCGCCTCCTCCCATAACGCCGTGGGCTTCGGCGTCATCGCCGACGGCCCTCTTACGACCATCCGCCTCGGCGGCTCGTCGGTCGCCGGCAACAGCAATGGCGTGGGCGCGACCAACGGTGGCGCGCTGCAATCCTACGGAACCAACCAGATCAACGGCAATTCCAACGACGGCATCGCCTCGCTGACGCCGATTGGCCTGCACTGAGTCCACCCCGAGGCGAGAGGGCGCCTTCAGTACCATCGCGCCCGCATTTCTCACGCCGCGGGCTTCAGCCGGTCGGGATCAGCTCAAGAGGGAGGGCGAGCTCTCAGCCTCGGGCCTTTGCCTGTTCCTGCATGAAGAGCGCGCTCTCCTCAGCGAGTGCCCTGGCCACGCTCGGCCGCTTCTGCAGGCGAGCGAAGTAGGACTGCACGTTCGGCCATTGCGTAAGGTCGATGCCCGCCGGCGCCGCCCAGTTGAGCACGGTCACAAGATAGGCATCTGCAACCGTGAAACGGTCCAAAAGATGCTCGCGTCCTGCCAGGTGCTTGTCGAGATAGGCAAAGCGCGGCCCCGCCCTGTCACGCGCAAAAGCCTTGGCGCCTTCCGGGCTTTGCCCAACAAGCAGCGGGATGAAAACGAGCTTGTGCAGCTCGGAGGTGACGAAGTTCAGCCATTGCTGCAGCCGATAGCGCTCGAGCCCGGCCGGGGGCGCCAAGCCGGATTCGACATGCCGGTCAGCCACATATTGGAGCACGACCGGATTTTCGGTGAGGAGCTCGCCCGTGTCGGTGCGCAACACCGGCACTTGGCCCATGGCGTTGACGGCAAGGAAATCAGATCCGTCCACCACTCGCTTTGCCTTGAGATCGACCTGGCGGTAGGTCGCCTCCGCCCCCGCCTCATAGAGCGCGATGCGGGTCGCCATCGAGCAGGCGAGAGGTGTGAAATAGAGCTCCATCGTGCTTCTCCTCCATTTATTGCCGTGTCCCGGGTCTCCTCTACACTTCATGCGGGACGAACTCCGACATGATTTGGAGCGATGGAGGCGCTCAACGAGGTGCCGGGTGTTCGAAAATGGGTCTCACCCCGGGCTCGAGTGATCGCGAAGCTGGACGCCGAGCGCCAGGAGGTAGGCAAGGCCAGCGGCAAACAGCATCGCCGTCATGGCCGCTGCATAGGGCGCCGAACGGACCTCTATCGACGCGAGTGCGGCGTTGAGTACGAGATAGACCACCGCAAGCAATCGCACGAGCAATAGCACCCAGGCGAAAACCGGCATTTTGCCATCCGAACCGAGGCTCAAGGCCGCGCGTCGCCGCGCCGGGAAGGTCGCAACGAACAACGCGATGGGACATGCGCTTGCGGCGCTGGCAATCCGCCACACCGTATCCTCCGGTATCCGGTAGAGGTAGAGCAACGGGGGCAACAGGCAGCCGGCGATAACGATGAACCCCTGCTGGATGAACGACAGGGTGAAGAATACGTCGAATTTCGTCATGTCCCGGCGGGTCGTCTGACGAAAGATCATCATCAGCGTCGAAAAGCCGACGAAGGTGACTGAAATCGTCGCAAGCGTATAGAGATAGGTTGAGCCCGCAAGTTCCATGTCCCTGCTCCACAACGCACCTGCGGGGGAGTATTCCGTCAGTTCTCGGCCAGGCGGATGCTGCGCGGCTCGATCGGGGAGCCAACCTTTTCTCAGGCGTCGCCCTCGCCACTGCGAGGGCGTTCTGGCTCCAAAGGAGCTGGACGCTAGGCGGCATCCTGGATATCGAAGCGAGTCACCTTGCCCTCCCGAAAACGGAAAATGTGTCCGACTGTCTTGTCCTTAAGCCCGTGCGTCTGCCCCTGCATGGGTTTGCCTTCGAGATCGCGGACGGACTGCCGGACTTCTGCCATGATCGCGCCGTCCGCAGCTCGATGAAAGCCCACAGGCTCGACGTGCGGACTGACCATGGCCCACTGGCGCGTCCAGTACTCGCGCACCGCCTCGCGGCCATTGACGTGGCCGCCATCCATGCCGTTGGCCCAGGCGACATCATCGGTGAGCGCGGTCAGCACGCCGTCTATGTCCCGCGCGTTAAAGCGATCGTAGATGCGTTCAAGGACTTTGACGTGATCGTCCATTGGGTTTCTCCTTGCGTAGTGCGGGTGTTGCGTCAGGGACCAACCGCTTTACATATGCACGTATATATATAAGAGGCGATAGCTGCAAGGGGTAAGGCGCCATGAACTTAGATGTGCTCTCGACCCCCG
>JAFAME010000446.1 GCA_019233695.1 Methylobacteriaceae bacterium | reverse complement strand
CGAACAGCTCTCCGACATCGATGTGCTCACCGAGCGGGTGCTCGGCGTTTTCTCGCCGCTGAGCGGCGTGCTCGTCGCGGTCTTTGTCACCGTCGGCCTGCTGTTGAGGTTCACCCGGTTTGGCCGCGAAATCTATGCCATCGGCGGCGGGCGCAACGAGGCGCGCGCGGCCGGCGTCCCGATCCTGCGTCCCATGATCATCGCCTTCGCGCTCTCGGGCACCCTGGCCGGACTTGGCGGAGCATTGCTGTCGGTACGCTCGGGCAGCGCGTCTCCTCTGGCATTCGACACGGTGCTTCTGTCGGCTGCCACCACCTGCCTTATCGGCGGCATCGCTCTTCAGGGCGGACGCGGCAACATCATCGGCATTGCGATCGGCTTGTTCACGCTGCGCTTCTTCGTCGCCGGCGTCGCAAGCCTCGGAGCACCTTACTGGCTGCAGAACCTCGCGACCGGGGCGCTTCTGATCCTCGTCATCGCCACCCAGCTCGTTCCTGCTGTACTGGGCGGCCGCCGCGTGCGATCGCGCCCGAGTCCCGCACCGGCGCAACCTTGAGCGGCGCCAGCGGCCCCGCGGCATGATGGGTCAGATCGAGGGAGTTTGATGATGCAACGCCTCAACATCGGCCTCATCGGCAGCGGGTTCATGGGGCGATGCCATGTTCACGCGCTCCGCAACGCGGCGCCGACGTTTGATCTTCCCCTCGCTCCTTCGCTTGAACTTCTCGCCGATGTCGATGCAGCGACGGCCGCAAAGGCCGCAAAGGCGCTGGGCTTCAGGCGCTCGACCGGCGATTGGCGCGAGCTTGTCGTCGATCCGGCCGTGGACCTCGTCGAGATCACGACGCCGAACGTCCTTCACAAACCGATCGCGCTCGCCGCCATTGCGGCAGGCAAGCCGGTCTATTGCGAAAAGCCGCTGGCGCCGAGCGCGGCCGACGCGAAAGAAATGGCGGACGCGGCCGAGGCAGCCGGCGTGAAGACCCAGGTCGGGTTCAACTATCTCAAAAACCCGCTCGTCGTCCTGGCCCGCGAGATCGTCGCCAGCGGCGAAATCGGCGAGGTCATCAGGTTTCGCGGCATTCACGACGAGGATTACATGTCCGACCCGCTGACGCCCTGGAGCTGGCGTCTCGATCCGGCCGGCGGCCACGGGGCTGTGGCCGATATCGGCAGCCATATCACCTCGATTGCCCGCCATGTCGTCGGTCCGATCGAGGCCGTTTGCGGACAGGTGCGCACCATCATCCCGCGCCGACCCGCCGCGCCTGGCTCGAGGGAGACGCGTCCGGTTGAGGTCGACGATCAGGCGCAGGCGATCGTTCGCTTCGCCAACGGTGCCGACGGCACCATCGAGGCAAGCTGGGTCGCGGCCGGCCGCAAGCTCACCCTGACGTTCGAGGTCACGGGAACCAAAGGCACCGTGTTTCTCGATTTCGAGCGCATGAATGAATTGCAATTGTTCACGCGGGACCAGCCGCGCGGCCGCACCGGGTTCAAGACGATCCTGACCGGACCGGAACACCCATTCTATGCAAGCATCTGTCCGGCCGCCGGCCACCACATCGGCTTCAACGACATGAAGACGATCGAAGTCCGCGGCCTGATCGTCGGGCTTGCCGGCGGGCCGCCTCCATCGCCGGATTTTCGCGAAGCCTGGGAGATCCAGCGGGTGGTCGATGCCATAGTGCGGTCCTCGCGCGAGGGTCGCTGGGTGAAGATATCGGAAATCTGACGCCCGCTCACGGCGGCCCGGAAGCCTCTCGAGGCCGCGGATAGGAGTGTGAATGCGCCGGCAGCGGGAAGTCCAATTTGGACATCATTGCGCTGGTTATGCCGAGGGGAATCGGCTCAAAGTAACGTGCAAATATATCTCTTTGATCGCTCTCGGCCGGTCCTCAATGAAGGCGGCTTTGGCAACAGGTTGCAAGTATTGGGCCGCGACAAGGACGAAGTGACTGCGCCGACGCTTCCCGACGACACGCCGCCGCCCCGGCGGCGACGCCACAACGATCGACGCCGACGGCCGATGACATGAGCGGGAGGAGCCGGGTCCATGAAGTTGTCGCTGTTCATGATGCCGCTTCACAACAAGGAGAAACCCTTCGCGCAGCAGCTTGCTGAAGACGCTGAGGCATTCCTTTTGGCCGACGAGCTCGGTTACCACGAGGCTTGGTGCGGCGAACACTATTCCTCATCGACCGAGGCCATCTCTTCCCCGCTGATGTTCTTTGCGAGCCTGATCCCGAGGACCAGGCAAATCACCTTCTGCACGGGCGTGGCATGCCTGCCGCAATATCATCCGGCGATCTATGCGGGCCACGCCGCCCTCTTCGATCATCTGAGCGGCGGCCGCTTCATCTTCGGGATAGGCACCGGCGGGCTGCAGTCGGATATGGAAATGTTCGACACCTTCGACAAGAACCGGCCGGACATGCTGCGCGAGGCGATCGACCAGATTTTGAAGATCTGGACGACCGACCCCCCCTATGACATCCAGGGCAAGTTCTGGAACACCAAGATTCGCGACTACCATCTCGAAGATCTCGGGCTTGGACATTTCGCCAAGCCCCTGCAACAGCCGCATCCACCCATTGCCATCACGGCCAGCAGTGCCAACTCGGGCTCGATGAAAGCCGCGGGCCTGCGCGGCTGGATCCCGGTGACCGCCAACTTCATCGGGGCATGGTCAGCAAAGACCCATTGGCAGGTCTACGAAAGCGCTGCCCAAACGGCCGGACATCGGGTCTCGCGCGAAGACTGGCGCATCGCCCGCTCAATCCACGTGGATGAAACTGACGCGAAGGCCGAGGCTTTCGTCAAGGCGAAAGACAGTCCCTTCGATCACTACTATCGCTATCTCTTCACCCTCTGGAGCCATGACAACATCCAGGGCGCCTATCTGCCGAGCCCCGAGCTCAAGGCATGCGATGCCGACTATACGATGCTGCGGGACAATTACGTGATCTGGGGCAGTCCCGCGACGGTCACGCGCAAGCTCCTCGAGTTCCGCGAGGAGGTCGGCCATTTCGGCCATGTGCTCATGACCGGCCACGACTGGACTGACAAGGACAAAATGCGCCATTCGATGGTTCTGATGGCTCGCGAAGTTTTGCCGTCGGTCAACAAGGCCATCGGGGCCTTGGTCTGAGGCCGATCTTTTGCAGGGCGGATATGAGCCTCCACGTGATTGATCGCCCGATTTTCGATCCGCCCGACGCGCGCGGCGGCCTGATCGGTGATTTCCGCTCCGCGATGCGGCGCGTGGCGTCGAGCGTTACGATCATCACCGGGGCGCATCAGGGGCGCCGCGGCGGCTTGACCGCCACGGCGGTGTGCCCGGTCTGCATCGATCCGCCGTCACTGCTGGTTTGTGTCAACCGCACGTCGAAGACGCACGGGCTTATCACCGGCAGCCGGCGCTTCGGCGTCAACGTGCTCGAAGCTGGACATCGCGACGTCGCCGAGACCTTCGCCGGGCGGACGGGGCACGACGGCGACGACAAGTTCGTGGCCGCCGGCCTATGGGAAGACGGGGAAGCCAGCCTGCCCATGCTGCGCGAGGCCATCGCGTTCATTGCCTGTCGCATCGTCCGCGAGGTCGTCGTCGAAACGCATACCGTTTTCGTCGGCCTCGTGGAAAAATCGGTGGCCCGATCCGACGGTCTGCCGCTGCTCTATGCCGATCGCCAGTTCGCCAGGATGGCCGGGTAGGAGATGGCCGCCGCCGGACTTGCCTTGGTGACGGGCGGATCGCGCAACATTGGCGCGGCGATTTGCCGGCGCCTGCACGCGGATGGCCACGAGGTCGTCAATCTCGACCGGATCGCTCCCGAAGCCTCAGCGCCCGGGCGATGGATCGAAGTCGACCTGTCGGACGCGGAGGCAACCGGCCGCGTCCTTGCACGCATCGTCGCCGAGCAGACGGTGCTTCGGCTTGTCAACAACGTCGGCATGATCCGCCCGGCCTCGCTGGACAAGACTCGGCTCGAGGATTTCTCGGCCGTCATGTCGCTCAATGTCAGGACCGCGATCCAATGCGTGCAGGCGGTGGCGCCCGGCATGCGCCAGGCGCATTTCGGCCGCATCGTCTCGATCTCCAGCCGCGCCGTGCTTGGCAAGGAGCTGCGCACCAGCTACTCGGCCAGCAAGGCGGCCATTCACGGGCTGACACGGACCTGGGCGCTTGAGCTCGCCAGGGATGGCATCACGGTCAATGCCGTGGCGCCCGGCACCATCGACACAAGCCTCTTTCACGAGGCCAATCCGCCCGACGATCCACGCACGCAGGCGATCTTCAAGGCAATCCCGGTCGGCCGCATCGGCACCCCGACCGATGTCGCCCACGCGGTAAGCTTCTTCCTCGATGAACGCAGTTCCTTCATCACCGGGCAGGCGCTCTTCGTCTGCGGCGGTCTGACCGTTGGTCTGACACAGTAACGCGGCCCGGTCGCGAGCCGGCCCACGGTTGGGCCGACCGAAGCTTCCATCCGGCACAAGAAGACGCCCGCTCCCCCGATCAGGACCCCTCGGTGATGTCAAAGCCACGCCAACAACAGATGCAGATGCAGCGCATCAAGCACGACGAGCTCGTGCGCATGGCCGTCGAGATTTTCGTCGCGGCAGGATCGGACGCGAAGGAAGCCGAGTGCATCGCGCAGCACCTGGTTGAGGCCAATCTGGCCGGTCACGATTCGCACGGCGTCGTACGCATCAACCGCTATCTCGGGTGGTTGCGGGCGGGCCAGGTGGTGCCCAATCGGCATGCGGAAATCCTCGTCGATCGTGGTGCCTCGCTGCTCATCGACGGCGGGTTCGGCTACGGCCAGGTGATCGGCGCCGAGGCCATGGACCTTCTGGCGGCTCGCACGGCAGCGCACGGCTTTGCCGTGACGGCGCTGCGCAACAGCGGCCATCTCGGTCGGATCGGCGCCTGGGCCGAGCACCTCGCCAAGGCGGGCTATGTGTCGGTCCATTTCGTCAATTCCTCGGGCCTTGGCATTCTCGTTGCGCCCCATGGCGGCAGCGACCGGAGGCTCTCGGCCAACCCAATTGCCGCGGGGGCACCCGTTGCGGGCGGACCACCGCTCATCCTCGACATGGCGACCTCGGTGATCGCCGAAGGCAAGATCGCGCTTGCCCGCAACAAGAAGGAACAGCTGCCAGCCGGATATATCCTTGACGGAGCCGGGCGGCCGACGACGGATCCCGAGACGTTCTATGCCGAACCGCGCGGCGCCATCCTGCCGTTTGGCGGCCACAAGGGCTCCGGCCTGTCGGTCTTCTGCGAGATCCTCGCCGGGTCGCTGACCGGCGGCTTCTCGAGCCATCCCGGCAATCCGACGGCCAAGCGGCTCGTCAACAACATGCTGTCGCTGGCGTTCGACCCGGCCGCGTTCGCGGGAACGGGCTTTCTTCATGCCGATATCGAACGCCTGATCGCATGGACCAAGGCCTCTCCGCCGATCGAGCCTGGAGGGTCGGTGCTGCTTCCCGGCGAGATCGAGCAGAGAGTGCGACAAGATCGTCTCGCCAACGGCATTCCGATCGATCCCGAAACCTGGGCCCAGATTCGCGCGGCGGCGGCCGCCATCGGCGTGACCGTTCCCCACCATCCCGGAGCTGCATCATGAGCACGAGCGTCCGTCCCAACCCCGTCCGCGCCAAGCTGCGTGCCGGCGAGTGCGCCTATGGCGTCATGGCGATCGAATTCTTCACGCCGGGATTCTGCCAGATCATCGCCAACGCCGGCGCCGAGTTCGTCATCTTCGACCAGGAACATGGCGCTGTCGGCATCGATGTCCTGAAGGCGCAGATCGCCTTCTCGCGCGGCACGGGCGTTGCACCCTTCGTGCGCGTGCCCGGCCTGCACTATCACCTGATCGCCCCGGTGCTCGACGCCGGCGCCATGGGCATCATGGTGCCGATGATCGAGACGCGCGAGCAGGCCGATAACCTTGCGGCCTGGTGCCGATATCGCCCCGAAGGCGTGCGCGGCCTCGGCTTCGGATCCGCTCACGATGACTATCGGCGCGGCGATCCCGCCCCCAAGATCAGCGACGAGAACGAGCGCACGCTCGTGATCGCCCTCATCGAGACAGCGACGGGTATCGAGAATGTCGATGCCATCCTCGCCGTCGGGGGGATCGACGTCGGCTGGCTCGGCCATTTCGACCTCACCAACACGATGGGCATCACCGCGCAGTTCGATGCGCCCGAGTTCCACGCAGCCGTCGGCAAGCTCGTTGCGGCCTGCAAGCGCAACGGCAAGGCCCCAGGCATCTCCATGACGCCCGTCGCAGCCGCACGCGAATGGCGGCAAAAAGGCTTCCGGTGCCTTAGCTATGGAAATGACGTGAGCGTTTTCCAGTCCGCCCTGACGGAGGGGATCGGCGCGCTGCGGGGCGATCACTCCAAGAGCTGAGGCAGGTAGGTCAGGCGTGTGTGGGGAGCGCCCGATGGGCGCTCCTTTCTTGCTTGCCAGTTTCTTGCTCGCCAGGACGAAAATCGCGGCAGAAGGACCGCAAACGGAACCGGGGCAAGGCCATCCGGGTTCCGGTAATGGTGGCGGCTGTCCTGAGCACCGCTGCTCCGTGCGTCGTCGCCCGAGCCCGCGGTTGCGGCCCGCCCCCGAGACGCAGATCGGGCCGCCCCGCGCGAATCGACAGGATGGGACGCTTCACACCGCTCCGTGACGGTCGCGGAGGTTTTCGCGCCGATCACCGAAGTCGAGGACCCGCCGATGAACCGCATCGCTGAACTTGCCGCCCTCGGACAAAGCTGCTGGATCGACAGCTTGAGCCGTCACATGATCCGCGGCGGCGAACTTGCCCGGCGGGTGGCAGAGGAAGGATTGACCGGGGTCACGTCCAACCCGGAAATCTTCGAAAAATCTCTCGCGGCCGGCGCCGACTACGACGCCGGCATCGCCCGCGAG
>JAFAME010000343.1 GCA_019233695.1 Methylobacteriaceae bacterium | reverse complement strand
CGTCATCCGCACCATGTACGGCGCCGGTTTTCGGGCCGCCTCGCAGCACTCGCAATGCCTCTATCCGATCTTCACCCACATTCCAGGGCTGAAAGTGGCGCTGCCGTCCAATCCCTATGAGGCGAAGGGACTGCTCATCCAGGCGATCCGCGACGACGACCCGGTGATCTTCTTCGAGCACAAGGCGATGTACGACACCGAGGCCGAGGTGCCCGACGAGCCCTATACCATCCCCTTCGGCGAAGCCAACGTCACGCGCGAGGGCGACGATGTGACGATCGTCGCTTTCGGCCGCATGGTGAATCTGGCCAACGAGGCCGCCGACAACCTTGCCAAAAAGGGCATCACCTGCACGGTCGTTGATCCGCGCACCACCTCTCCGCTCGATACCGACACGATACTCGATACGGTCGAGGAGACGGGCCGGCTCGTGGTGGTCGACGAGGCCCATCCGCGCTGTTCGATGGCAACCGATATTGCTGCGCTTGTCGCGGAGAAAGCCTTCGACAGCCTGAAGGCGCCGATCCGGCTCGTCACCGCGCCGCACGCGCCGGTGCCATTCTCACCGGCGCTGGAAGACCTCTATATCCCGAGCGTCGGCAAGATCGAGGAGGCGGTGCGCGACGTGATGAACGGGGCCAAGCGCCGGGCGGCGGAGTAGGTCATGCCGATCCAGCCCATCACGATGCCCAAATGGGGCCTTGCCATGCAGGAGGGCACCCTCGTCAAATGGGCCGTCGAGGAAGGCGCACAGGTGACCTCCGGCCAGGAGATCGCTGACATCGAGACGACGAAGATCGCCAATGTCTACGAAAGCCCGGTCGCCGGCGTACTGCGCAGGAAGGTGGCGCAGGACGGGGACACCCTGCCGGTCGGTGCGCTCCTCGCCGTCCTCGCCGATCCCGCGACGCCGGTAGCCGACATCGACGCTTATGTCTCCGACTTCCTGGCCAACTTCAAGGTCGAGGAAGAGCGGGCGGAAGCCGCGGTCGAACCGGAATATGCCGACGTCGCCGGCAAGCGCATCCGCTATCTGAAGCTTGGTCCGGATGTCGGTACGCCAGCCGTCCTGATCCACGGCTTCGGCGCCGACCTCGGCAGCTTCATGTTCAATCAGGCCGCGATTGCTGAGGACCGCCCGGTCTTCGCCGTCGATCTGCCGGGCCATGGCTCATCCTCGAAGGACGTGGGGGACGGTTCGCTCGACAAGCTTGTCGCCGACATTCTGGCCTTCCTGCAGGTCGTGGGCATCAGCAAGGCCCACCTCGTTGGCCATTCGCTCGGCGGGGCGATCGCAACCTCGATTGCGCTGGCGCGGCCTGAGCGCATCCAAAGCCTGACTCTGCTGGCGCCGGCAGGGTTCGGGCCTGACATCTCCCAGTCTTTCATCGACGGTTTCATCGCCGAGACACGGACACGAAAACTGAAGCCCGTTCTCGAAATGCTGGTTGCCAATCCGGAGCTCGTCTCGGCGGCGATGGTCGAGGATGTGCTCAAGTTCAAGCGGCTCGACGGGGCGGTCGAGGCGCTGCGCAAGGTCGCTGGCCGCCTTGCCCAGAACAGCCGGCAGGTCATTGCGCTGCGCGACCGGCTCCCGGAGCTCACGATGCCGGCCGCCGTGATCTGGGGCGAGCAGGACCAGGTGCTTCCGGCGAGGCAGGCGGAGGGTCTGCCCCCGGCGTTCCGGGTCACGCGCTTTGCCGATGCAGGGCATCTAGCCCATATGGAAAAATCGGGCGAGGTCAACGCCGTCATCAAGCGGCAGCTGACATCGTAGGCCTTTTGCGGAGCGGGTGGCGCGCCGCCCGAGGCTAGAGCGCGCCCGTGACGCCATCCTTGCAGCTCTCCGCCCGAGCGTTTCTTGAATTGCGATGCCGTGGCAGGTCTTGTGCGGCAGGCCGTTGGGCCCCGCAATGACGATTGGAACACTTCATAGCCAGACGGATTGATCGACAGCGGCAGGAACGAATTGGCATGGCACCTTCCGCAGGAGAATGTGATGGCCACCAGATTGAAGCTGTTTTCAACCACCGGCGCTGAGAATTTCACCAAGCTGGAGAGCGAGATCAATGAATGGCTGGCGGCCGAGGACGCGCACATCCAGCCGGTCAATAGCCAGACCGCGACGTGTGCGCTGCCCGAGGGCGCCGGCACCAAGCAGGCGCTGGTGATTGCGCTTTGGTATTTGGATCCACCCCATCACCATGAGGGGCACTGACATGCCGGGCGCGCCTCGGTCAGGGGCGCCGACCTGAAGCCATCAGACGGTCCGAATTTACCGCAGGCGGAGGAACTCGTTTGGCGATGCTTGACAGCTTCTGCGCCCGTCCTTATCTCACGCGCGGCTGCTAGCACTCACCTTCGAGGAGTGCCACGCCATTCGATTTGCCGCATCGACAGCCCATGCCGTCCGCGAGGACCGGGAGGGCTTTCATGCGGCGACCAACGCAGAGAGAGCGCTCATGAATTTTCGTCCACTGCATGACCGCGTCGTCGTTCGCCGCATCGAAGGCGAAGAGAAGACGAAGGGCGGCATCATCATTCCCGACACGGCCAAGGAAAAGCCGCAGGAAGGCGAGGTAATCGCCGTTGGCCCCGGCGGCCGCGACGAGAGCGGCAAGCTCATCCCTATTGACGTCAAGTCCGGCGACAAGGTGCTGTTCGGCAAGTGGTCGGGCACCGAGGTGAAGATCGACGGCAAGGAGCTCCTGATCATGAAGGAGTCCGACATCATGGGCGTCGTCGGCTGAGAAACGCCGCGACAACAACCATCCCGAAACACGAACCCTACGGTTCAGGAGTCTAGAGACATGGCTGCAAAAGAAGTCCGCTTTTCGGCCGACGCACGCGAACGAATGCTGCGCGGCATCGACATCCTCAACAATGCTGTGCGGGTGACGCTCGGCCCGAAGGGCCGCAACGTCGTCCTGGAAAAATCCTTCGGCGCCCCGCGCATCACCAAGGACGGCGTGACGGTCGCCAAGGAGATCGAGCTCGAAGACAAGTTCGAGAACATGGGCGCGCAGATGGTGCGCGAGGTCGCCTCGAAGACCAATGACAATGCCGGCGACGGCACGACGACGGCGACGCTGCTTGCCCACACCATCGTGCGCGAAGGCGCCAAGCGGGTGGCCGCGGGGATGAACCCGATGGATCTGAAGCGCGGCGTCGATCTGGCCGTTGCCGAAGCCGTCAAGGACGTCGAGAAGCGGGCCAAGAAGATCGCCTCTTCGGACGAGGTCGCGCAGGTCGGCACGATTTCGTCGAACGGCGATACGTCGATCGGCAAGATGATCGCCGATGCGATGCAGAAGGTCGGCAACGAGGGCGTGATCACGGTCGAAGAGGCAAAGTCGCTCGAGACCGAGCTCGACGTCGTCGAAGGCATGCAGTTCGACCGCGGCTATCTGTCGGCTTATTTCATCACCAACGCCGACAAGATGGTGGCCGAGCTCGACGAGCCCTACATCCTCATCCACGAGAAGAAGCTGTCCTCGCTGCAGGCGATGCTGCCGGTCCTGGAGGCGGTCGTGCAGACGGGCAAGCCGCTGCTCATCGTCGCCGAGGACGTCGAGGGCGAAGCCCTGGCAACGCTCGTCGTCAACAAGCTGCGCGGCGGCCTGAAGGTCGCAGCGGTCAAGGCGCCTGGCTTCGGCGATCGCCGCAAGGCGATGCTCGAAGACATCGCGGTCCTGACGAGCGGCCAGATGATCGCCGAGGATCTCGGCATCAAGCTCGAGAACGTGACGCTCCAGATGCTCGGCCGCGCCAAGAAGGTGCGCATCGAGAAGGAGAACACCACGATCATCGACGGCTCCGGTCAGAAGAGCGAGATCGACGGCCGCATTGCCCAGATCAAGGCGCAGATCGAGGAGACGACGTCGGACTACGACCGCGAGAAGCTCCAGGAGCGCCTCGCCAAGCTCGCTGGCGGCGTCGCGGTGATCCGCGTCGGCGGCGCGACCGAAGTCGAGGTCAAGGAGAAGAAGGACCGCGTCGATGACGCGCTGAACGCCACGCGCGCTGCCGTCGAAGAAGGCATCGTGGCCGGCGGCGGCGTCGCCTTGCTGCGCGCCAAGACGGCGGTCGGCAAGCTCAAGAACGCCAATCCCGATGTCCAGTCCGGCATCGACATCGTGCTGCGGGCGCTCGAATCGCCGATCCGCCAGATCGTCGAGAACGCCGGCGTGGAAGGCTCGATCGTCGTCGGCAAGGTGCTCGAGAACACGTCGGAGACCTACGGCTTCGATGCGCAGAATGAGAAGTATGTCGACATGATCGAGGCCGGCATCGTCGATCCCGCCAAGGTCGTGCGCACCGCACTGCAGGATGCAGCCTCGGTCGCCGGGCTCCTCATCACCACGGAGGCGATGGTGGGCGACAAGCCGAAGAAGGAAACCGCGCCGGCGATGCCGCCCGGCGGCGGCGGCATGGGCGGGATGGATTTCTGATCGCCCTGCAAATCAAAGCCCCGGAGAACCTCCGGGGCTTTTTTCATCGTTGCACATCCTATGGGACATGATATCTTATAGGATGTGCTGCGGGTCGTACTCGATACTTCCGTCGTCGTCGCGGCGCTACGCAGCCGGACCGGCGCAGCCAACGGTGTGCTGCGTCTCGTCGGACAAGGGCAGATCGTGCCGTTGGTGACGCCGCCCTTGCTTCTCGAGTACGAGGATGTATTGAAACGGGCGGAGCAACGGCTGGCCCATGGTCTGACCTTCAGCCAGATCGATCTATTTCTTGCCGCGTTCGCGAGCGCGAGCGAGCCGGTCGACGTCGCATTCCGGTGGCGACCGCAGCTGTCCGATGCTGACGATGAGATGATCTTTGAGGCGGCCGCCAATGGCCGAGCCGATGCTTTGGTGACCTACAACGTCAGGGATTTTGCCGCTGCGGCCGGCAAATTTGGATTGCGTGTGCTGAAGCCAGGCGAGTTGCTTAGACAGATCAGGGAAAGACTACAATGAGCAAGATTTCGTACCCCCTCAAGCTTCCTGCTTCCATCAAGCTTGCCGCGCAACGCTTGGCGCGGGAGGACGGGGTGTCGCTCAATCAGTGGATTGCGGTTGCAGTGGCGCAGAAGATCGGCGCTGTCGAGACCGCCGCGGACTTTCTGAAACGCCGGGCTGGAGACGCAAAACCTGCCGACCTGTTGCCGTTTCTTGATAAGGCTGGCAACGAGCCTCCGCCTCCAGGAGACGAACACACCTGATAGGCACCGGTGGTCAAAACGCAAGTCGTCCGCCGAACCGGGCACTCGCGTGCCATAGGTCCGGCCAATTACAGGAATTTAAGGCAAAGGGCCGTTCGCAAGAGCGGCCATTTGCTTTATGAGGGCAGGCCGAGCAAAGCGCTCGACGCCCGCGGGTACAATCTGGCACTCAAGCAAAGGGGGCGGCACCGAAATTGCGTCCTGTGCGCCGTCGCCCCTGAGCCATGCTAGCGTATCGAGGGCACGCCGATCAGGTGTCGAATCGGCGCTCACGTTGGAAACATCATGAAGCTACTGAGCCTTCTCATCGCAGCCGTCTCCGTTGTCCGTCTTTGGCTCGCCTGGCAACAGCCTGACCTGTGGGGGCCCCTTCTGGGCGCGTTCGGACTGGTCTGCGCGGGGACGACCTGGCGATCCCCAACGATCCCGCATTTTCTGCGGATCCTCGTTGCCATCTTTTCGACGGAGGTCGTCGTCTTTGGCGCGCTCTTTCTCCTCGACCATTTCGGCCTATGGCCGACGGCACTCGAAGACTACCTGCCCAACTCCAGCTTTGCCCTTGCTGCGACGCTGTTCTCGATTCTCATCTACGGGATTTCCTTCTTTCCCGTCATCCGCTCGATGATGCGGATCGCCGACACCTATTTCGATGCCACCGGGGTGACCACGGCCCGCATCTGGCCGCTGCCACGCTTCACCGGCGCGGAGCGCAAGATCGCCACCGGCATGGTGGTCTTTCTCGTCCTCGTCAATCAGGCGCAGGTTGGCATTTCGGTCCGGTTGAACTTCTTCAACCGCGACTGGTTCAATGCGCTGCAGGACAAGAACGAGCCGGTCTTCTGGCATCAGCTGTTGCAGGTGTTCCTGCCCTGGGCACTCGTGCTCGTCTCGAGCTACATTCTCGAATATGTCGTCAAATCGAACCTGATCATCAGGTGGCGACGCTTCCTGACCGAACACTACATCAATCGCTGGCTCGATCACGCCAATCACTACCGCATGTCGCTTGTGGGCGTGACCGCCGACAATCCCGACCAGCGCATCTCCGAGGACGTCAACCGCTTCCTCGACGGCGGCGATATCGGCTACGGCATCTATTCCTATACCATCCTCCTCATCTCCAATCTGACGACGGTCGTTTCCTTCGTCATCATCCTGTGGGAACTGTCGGCAAACTTCACCGTTCCCGGAACCGACATTGCGGTGCCCGGCTTCCTGTTCTGGGTCGCGCTCCTCTACACGCTGTTCGGGACGGGGGTGACGCACCTGATCGGTCGGCCCCTGGTCGGTCTCTTCTTCACGAAGCAGCGCTTCGAGGCGAACTTCCGCTTTTCGCTGGCGCGGCTGCGCGAATATACCGAGCAGGTCGCTCTGCTCGGCGGCGAGCCGAACGAACGCCGTTCGAGCATGAACCGATTCGGCGACATCTTCAGCAACTACATGATGATCATCCGGCAGCAGAAATGGCTGATCGGCTTCCGCTACTTTTTCGAGCAGTTGAACGCCGTTGTTCCCTACGTCCTGACGGCGCCGTTCTTCTTCCTGGGAAAGATCACGCTTGGAACCATGACGCAGACTGCCAGCGCCTTCTTCAAGGTCCAGGAGGGACTCAATTTCTTCATCACCTATTATGCCTCGCTTGCCGACTTCAAGGCGGTCCTCAACCGTCTGACCAGCTTCGATGAGGCAATCGAGCGGGCCCGCGCGCTCGGCCAGAGGACGCCGCTGGTCGAAACCGCGCCCGGTTCAAGCCGGTCGGTCGAGGTTGCCGATCTGTCGCTCAACCTTCCCGACGGGCGCCTGATCGTCGAGCAGGGCAATTTTGCCTTGGCCCCGCAGGAGCCTACGCTTGTCACCGGCCCGACGGGGTCCGGCAAGTCGACGGTGTTCCGGGCGCTGGCCGGGATTTGGCCTTATGCGCAGGGCCACGTCATCATTCCGGCCGGCGCGCGCGTCCTGTTGCTGCCGCAACGGCCCTACATCCCGATCGGCACGCTGCGCGCGGCGCTTGCCTATCCTGCGGCGGCGGACGCCTATGAAGACGCCGCCGTGCGTGATGCGCTCGCCGCCGTGCAGCTGCAGGATTTCGAAAGCAAGCTCG
>JAFAME010000088.1 GCA_019233695.1 Methylobacteriaceae bacterium | reverse complement strand
TGAGCGGGGACGGACTTCGATGAAATGGCAAGGCATGACCAGCGCCGAGATCGCGGCCGTCGACAGGAAGACGCCCGTCGTACTCGGCATTGCCGCCATCGAGCAGCACGGACCGCATCTGCCGGTGAACACCGACGCGGTGATCGGGCAGCATTTTCTCGAGGCGGTCGATGCGCGGCTCGGACCCGACGTTCTCATCCTGCCGCCCGTCCAGGTGTGCTGCTCCGAGCATCACATGGACTTCGTCGGCACGCTCACCGTCCGCCACGAAACGCTTATCGCTTATGTCGGTGACATCCTGGATTCAGTCGCGGCACACGGGTTTCGGACGATGATGCTGTTCAACAGCCACGGTGGGAACCAAGCGATCGGCCAGGTCATTCTGGAACGATTCGGCGCCCGCCATCCCGACTGCCGCATCGCACTGCTGACGTGGTGGCGCGCGGCCGGCCCCGAGCTCGCAGCGATCACCGAATCGGGTTTCGGCGGCGTCGGGCATGCCTGCGAGTTCGAGACCTCGCTCATCATGCTGGCGCAGCCGGATGCGGTGCGCAGGGATCGCATTCCCCGCCGGAGCAAAGTCCCGACCTTCGAATGGGCGCAGTTCGACATGCTTGTCGGCGCGCGCGGCAGCCTCTACCGCGGCATGAAGGAGCAATCGGGCGGCACCGGCGTCGTCGGCGATCCGTCGTTCGCGAGCGCAGAGAAGGGCGAGCGGATCACTGCGACCGTCGTCGACACGACCGCGGCAATCATCCGCTCGCTGCGGCAATGACGGTGGGCACGTCGAGCCGCTCGCCGCTTCCTCGGAAGAGGTGAAGCTGCCGCGTGGGGACGTGGATGGTGACGCGCCCCTCGGGGCCGGGCCTTGCGTAGGTGCCGACCCGTACTCGCAGCGCCTGCGGCGGGCCGACGGAACAATCCCAATAGACGTCGGCGCCGGCGTATTCCGAGCGCACCACCCGGCCTTCGATTGCGATCGTCCCGGCGCCGCCGGGGTCGAGCGCAAGATCGGTCGGCCGCAGTCCGATCGACACGTCGGTCCTTTCCGGGACAAGGCCCGGGAGGCCGGTCCTCAGCGACGGGCCGCCGGCGATCTCGATGGTGCCGTCCGCGGCGATGCTGCCGTCGAGGAAGTTCATCGACGGCGTCCCGACGAAACCGGCGACGAACCGGTTGCGCGGCGTCTCGTAGATTTCGCGCGGCGTGCCGATCTGCTCGATCGCGCCGTCTTTCAGGACCACGATGCGGTCCGCCATGGTCATGGCTTCGAACTGATCGTGGGTGACGTAGATCGTCACCTTGCCGAGCCGGCGATGCAGGTCGAGCAGCGACCGCCGCATCTCATGACGCAGCAGCGCGTCGAGATTGGACAGCGGCTCGTCCATCAGGAAGGCGGCGGGATCGCGCACGATGGCGCGGGCCAGGGCGACGCGCTGCCGTTGGCCGCCCGAGAGCTGGCCCGGCAGCTTGGCAAGCTGCGATTCGAGGTCGACCAGCTGAGCTGCGGCAAGCACACGCGCGCGCACCTCCTGGGACGTGAGCGAGCGGCCGTGCCGCGATTTCAAGGGAAAGGCGATGTTCTTGGCGACAGTGAGATGCGGATAGAGCGCGTAGTTCTGGAACACCATCGCCACATTGCGGTCGCGCGGCCATTCGTAGTTGATGAGCTTGTCGTTGATCAGGATCTCGCCGTCATCCGGCGCCTCGATGCCGGCGATGAGGCGCAGGATCGTGCTCTTCCCCGACCCCGACTGCCCGAGCAGGACGATGAACTCCCCGGCTCGCACCGCGAGCGAGAAGTCGGCGATCACCACGTGCTGGCCAAAGCTCTTGCGCACGCCGATGAGCTCGACGGCAGCCCGGCCGGCATCTGTGGCGTCGCGGTTCATCGATTTACTCTTTCAGGGCGCCGGCAAGGCTTTGGGCGATGAAGTATCGCTGCAGCAAGACAAACGCCACGATGATCGGCAGGGTCGCAACAAGGCTCGCCGCGCTGATCAGTCCCCAGTCGACGGTGAATATCGCCTTGAGGCTCGAAATGCCGACGGTCAGCACCTGCTTGCTGATGTCGTGGACGGCGATCAGCGGCCAGATGAAGCTCGTGTATTGCATCAGGAAGATGAAAATGGCGTGGACCACCAGCCCCGGGCCGATGAGCGGGAGGATGATCGTGAGGAATATGCGCATTTCGCTCGCGCCTTCGAGGCGCGCCGAATGCTCGATGTCGGCCGGCAGGGACGTGATGAAGCTGCGCAGCATGAAAATGCCGAGCGGGTTGGCGAGCGGCGGCAGAATGAGCGCGCCATACGTGTTCAGCAGGCCGACCGAGCGGGCGATCAGGAACAGCGGGATGAGCAGCGCCGTGCCGGGGATCGCCACGGAGAGAAGCAACGTCACCGTCACGACCTTCTTTCCGGCAAACTGCATCTTGGCGAGCGCATAGGCCGCCATCGAATCGATGACGAGCTTGATCGCCGTCACGCATAGCGACACGAAGAAGGTATTGATCATCCACCACAGGTAGGGATGTTCTGCGAAGAGACTGGAGTAATTGCCATAGTAAAGCTGCCGCGGGATCCAATCCGGGGGGTAGGAGAACAGCGATTTTGTCTCCTTGAACGATGTCGAGAGCACGTAGAGGAACGGAATGATGGCGACGATACAGGCCCAGACAAGGACGGCATAGGAGCCGGCGATGTAGGGGGCCGGCAGTTCCAGGGCATGGCGCCCGGCGCGCGCGCGCCCGCGAGAGAGGGGCATCACGATTTCTCCCTCAGGAGGTAGGTCTGCGCCGCGGTGAGAACGAGGACGACGAGGACGAGAACGAAGGAGAGCGTCGAGCCAAAGCCGATGTCGGCGAAATCGAAGAGGCTGCGGTAGACATACCAGGTGACGGTTGCGGTGGCGTGGGCAGGCCCGCCGTCGGTGAGGGCGAAGACCGAATCGAACAACTGCAGGTTCACGATGGTCGCGAAGATGACCGAGAAGTAGAAGATCGGCTTCAGGAGTGGCAGCGTCAGCACGAAGAAGCGGCGAACCGGACCGGCGCCTTCGAG
>JAFAME010000070.1 GCA_019233695.1 Methylobacteriaceae bacterium | reverse complement strand
TGGCAGTGAACGCCTGATTCTTGCCGGGACGCTGCTGTCGCTGATGGGGATCATCGCGGCCATCGTTGCCACCTCGATCTGGCCGTTGTCGCCGCTGGCGCTGTTCCTGCCCCAGTTTGCCGTCACCTGCGGCAACGGCATGACACTTCCCAACGCAACCGCCGGCGCCCTTTCGGCGCGGCAGGAGATCGCTGGGGCCGCTGCCGGGGTGGCCGGCGCGATCCAGATCGGATCGGGCGCGATCTTCAGCATGGTCGCGAGCTTTCTCGTCACGCTCTGGTCGCCGAGCGTGCTCGTCCTGATGCTTTTGTGCGCGGCGACCTCGACCTCGCTCTTTCGCCTCATGCGGCGCCGGTGGTGATCACCCCTTGGCACGCTGGCGGATCATGAAGTTGTCGTAAGTGTATTCGGCGACCTGCCACCATAAGTATTCGTCGTTGCGGAAGGCGGTGAACGCCTCCAGCACCTTCTTGAACTTGGGGTTGTCGTCGGCAATCTCTTTGTAGAGCTCGGAGGCCGCCTTGTAGCTTGCCTCAAGCACGTCTTGGGGGATGGCGCGCAGCTTGGCTCCCCCCGCAACCAGTCGTTTCAGGGCGGCCGGATTTGCCGCATCGTATCTTGCCTGCATGTCGGCGTTGGCGAGTCCCGCGGCCGTCGTAAGAATGGCGCGATAGGGCTTGGGCAGATCGTTCCATTTCGCCTGGTTGAACACAAGGTGCAAGGTCGTGCTGCCCGCGAGCCAGCCCGGATAATAATAGAACCGCGCGACCTTGGTCAGGCCGATCTTTTCATCGTCGTAGGGACCGACCCAGGCCGCTGCGTCGATGGATCCCTTGTCGAGTTCGGAGTAGATTTCGCCGGCCGCGATCTGCTGCGGCACGGCGCCGAGCCGTTGCAATACCTTGCCGGCGACGCCGCCGATCCTGATTTTCAGGCCGTTGAGATCGGCCGCCGACTTGATCTCGCTGCGAAACCAGCCGCCCATCTGGCAGCCGGTATTGCCGGCCGGCAGCGCCGAGCAGCCGAAGTCCTTCAGGAATTCGTTCAGCAGATCGTTGCCGCCGCCATGGGAGAACCAAGCGCTTTGCTGGCGGGAGTTCATGCCGAAAGGAACCCCTGTCGCCAAGGCAAAGGTCGGATCCTTGCCCCAATAGTAGGACAATGCGGTGTGACAGGCTTCGACCGTTCCCTTCTGGACAGCGTCGAGCGCCTCGAGGCTCGAAACGACCTCGCCCGGTGCAAAGATCTGGATCTGGAACTTGCCGTCGGTCGCGTCGGCAACTGCCTGCGCAAACACCTCCGCGCCGCCGTGCAGCAGGTCAAGCGAGCGCGGAAAGCTCGACGCCAACCGCCATTTCACCTCGGGCAGGCCCTGGCCCAGCGCCGGCATGGCCAGCGCCGCGCCCGCCGCACCGAGCCCAGCGGCCTTGATGAGTTGACGCCGCCTGATCATCGATCCCTCCCCAAGCGGCTTCGGCCGCACCCTCCCCTCGGCCGTTATCCCGCCGACGGATTCCAGCAGATCGTTCCCGCAGGACCCTGGAGTGCAGAAAAGGTGCCCCCAAAAATGGATCTTCCGCTACTCGATGACGATTCGCGGCGCCTGACGCGCTGCGGGACCTGTCTCTGAAAGGGCGGCCCACAGGCGATCTGCGATGTTGCGATAGGCGAGAGCGTGCGCTCCGGCCGGATCGGCTGCCACGACCGGGCGGCCGGCATCCGACGTTTCGCGGATCGCCATGTGAAGCGGCACCTCGCCGAGAAACGGCACGCCGAGCTTTTGCGCTTCGTGCCGGGCTCCGCCGTGCGCGAAAACGTCGGAGCGCTCGCCGCAATGGGGGCAGAGGAAATAGCTCATGTTCTCGACGACGCCGAGAATGGGCACTTCGACCCGCCGGAACATCGCAATGGCCCGCCGCACGTCGATCAGGGCCAAATCTTGAGGGGTCGAAACGATCAGCCCCCCCGCCAACGGCACCCCCTGGGCCATGGTCAATTGCGCATCTCCCGTGCCGGGCGGAAGGTCGACGACCAGCACATCGAGCGGTGCCCAGGCGACCTCGCGCAGCATCTGGGTGATTGCCGACATGACCATGGGGCCGCGCCAGATCATTGGCGTGTCTTCCTCGACCAGAAAGCCGATCGACATCACCTTCACCCCGAAGGCTTCGAGAGGGCGCATGATGCGTCCCTCGAGGATCTCGGGTTTGGCCGTCAGGCCGAACAGCCGCGGGATCGAAGGACCATAGATGTCCGCGTCGAGGACCCCGACCTTGCGCCCGGAGGCGGCGAGGCCGAGCGCGACGTTGCAGGCCGTCGTCGATTTGCCTACGCCACCTTTGCCGGACGCGACAGCGATGATACTGCGAACGCCTTCGATCGGATTGCCGGATCGGGCGGTGCGGGCGCGCGATCCGGGCTGCGGCGCGCCCGATCGGCTCACTTGCGGCCGTTCCGAGGTCAGTGTCACGAGTGCATTGGCAACGCCTGGCACCGCCCTGACCGCCGCTTCGGCCGATCGGCGCATGGTTTCCATCGCGGCTGACGCGCTCGGATCGATGGCGATAGAAACGTAGGCCTTGCCCTCGCGGACAGCCACGCCCGCCAATGCGCCAGATTGAGGCAGTGCGGTTCGCCCGTCCGGCCCCATGACGCGCTGAAGCGCCGCCACGATCTCACGTTCCGTCGCCAAGCAATTCTCCAGTCGCCCAAACGGCCGATCCTCGATGACGCTGGTATAGGCCCGCCGTCATTGTGGTCAATTGGCAGTTACCGCGCTTTTCCCGCGTCGGGCCGTGGCGGCGCCGAGGCGGCGTGCTTGTGCAGCCGACCGTCGGACAATTGCCGGAAAAGCCTCGCGGGTCGAGGATGCATGAGACGACCGCTTCGCCTCTGTAAGGGATGCCGTAGCAGCGCGCATCCCTTCGGCACGAAGCCTTGTCACGATGCACCGCGCAGCGATCGCCGGGCGAGGAGCACCAGTCGTGAACAGAAAATCCGCACCGTGGCATGTTGACCTGCGTCTACGCCGGACCGGTGGGTGCGATGCATTCGACCGCGGCGAGACGGCAGCGCGACGAGGCTTGAAGCCCCAGGGCGTTTGTGGGACTTGTCCAGCTTCGCGGTCAGCAGGGCGGGACGCAAGGGACATCATCGATGGCAAACGTCGCATTTCTTGGACTTGGCGTCATGGGATTTCCGATGGCCGCCCATCTGAAATCCAAAGGCGGCCATTCGGTCACCGTATACAATCGGACCGCCGCCAAGGCGGCCAAATGGGTCGCCGCGAATGGTGGTCGCGCCGCCGCAACCCCGCGCGAGGCCGCGCAGGACCAAGACATCGTATTTTCCTGCGTCGGCAACGACGATGATCTCAGATCGATCGTGCTCGGGGGGGACGGCGCGCTGGCGGGCATGAAACCCGGCACGATCTTTGTCGACCATACGACCGCCTCCGCGCTCGTGGCGCGCGAACTCCACGCGAAGGCCGGCGAGGCCGGTCTCGACTTCATCGACGCGCCCGTCTCCGGCGGTCAGGCCGGCGCGGAGAACGGCGTCCTCACGGTCATGTGCGGCGGGGACGCGGCGGCCTACGAACGGGTCGAGCCGGTCATCAAGGCCTATGCGCGCGCGTGTCGCCTGCTTGGGCCCTCGGGCGCAGGTCAGCTCACGAAAATGGTCAACCAGCTGTGTATCGCCGGCCTCGTGCAGGGTCTGGCCGAGGGCCTCCACTTTGCCAAACGGGCCGGGCTTGATCCAGCGGCCGTCATCGAGGTGATTTCCAAGGGCGCGGCGCAGTCGTGGCAGATGGAGAATCGTTACAAAACGATGATTGCCGGCAAATTTGATTTCGGCTTCGCCGTCGACTGGATGCGCAAGGATCTGGCGATCTGCCTCGATGAGGCGCGGCGCAATGACGCCAACTTGCCGGTCGCCGCACTCGTCGACCAGTTTTATGCAGAAGTGCAGAAGATGGGCGGCCGCCGCTGGGATACTTCGAGCCTGATCGCTCGGCTCGAACGGTAGCGACCACCGGGCGGTCTTGTTCGCTCCGACGATAGTGAGATCAAGAAAAACGCGGCCGTGAGGCCGCGTTTTGCGTTCCATCCGGCTCTGCCGCTCAGTGGGGACAGGCTGGCTGGCCAGGGTGCCCGCAGGCCCCCTGCGAAGGCGCAGGCCTTGGCGCCGGAGCGGGAGCTGCCCTCGGAGGTGGCGGCGGCGGGGGCGGTGGCGGCAACCGCGGCGGCGGAGGCGGCGGGGGCAACCGCGGCGGCGGGGGCGGAGGCGGCGGAGGCAGCCGCGGGGGCGGC
>JAFAME010000472.1 GCA_019233695.1 Methylobacteriaceae bacterium | reverse complement strand
GATCCGATCTACGGCAACGACGGCGGCGCGAGGCTGCACCTTCATGCCCGGGCCGTCAAAGTGCCGCTTTACAAGAACAGGGAGCCAGTCGCGGTCGAGGCGCCGGTGCCGGACCACATGCGCGAACGGCTGCTCCAATGCGCCTGGGAGCCGGCCTGAGCGGCCGCCGGAAGCAGGGCAATCGAGGAGGCAGGGCAATGGTCGGGACTCTTGCAACGCGACAGCTCAGCGTGGCGATCGAGCGCCCGCCCGGCGAGGTCTACGACTTCGCCTGCGTTCCAGAAAATTTCCCCAAGTGGGCGGCAGGACTTGGCAGCTCGCTCACGCGTGGCGGCGACGGGTGGATTGCCCAGACGGCGCACGGACCCATGCGGGTGCGGTTCACCGAGAAAAACAGCTTCGGCGTGCTCGACCACCATGTCTGTCCGGCCGAGGGCGATGAAATCTACATCCCGGTACGGGTCATCGCCAACGGCAGCGGCACCGAAGTTGTCTTCACCCTGTTTCGCCAGCCCGGCATGTCGGAGGCGCAGTTTGCGCAAGACGCCGTGCTGGTCGAGCAGGACCTCAGAACCTTGAAAGAGTTGATCGAGCGACGGGGGCCTGACGGCGCCTGATCAGGCCGCGATCAGCGCCTCGCCGTCGTGACCGGCAATCGTCACCTCGGTGATCCGGCCGGACCGGCCGGCGGAGAGCCGAACGGGCGTGAAATCCTCCGCCCGGCCGAGGCTGTTGGTCTCGATGAGGACACGCAGGTGTCGGCCTTTCTGGGCGGCAAGATGCCTGGCAAGGGCGGCGGCCCCCGCCTCCCGCAACCGCCGCGCCCGCTCTTTGATGAGGCCGCCTTCGACCGGCGGCATGCGTGCGGCCGGCGTGCCCTGCCGCGGGGAATAGGGAAAGACGTGGAGATGAGTGAGGCCGCAGGCGGCGACAAGTTCGAGCGAGCGTTCGAACATCGCATCGGTCTCGGTCGGAAACCCGGCGATGATGTCGGCCCCGAAGACGACATCCGGCCTCAGGGCGCGCACCTTCTCGCAGAAACGCACGGCATCCGCACGGCTGTGCCGCCGCTTCATCCGCTTGAGGATCAGGTCGTCGCCGGACTGCAGGGAAAGGTGCAGATGCGGCATCAGCCGCGCTTCGCCCGCCATGGTATCGAGAAGATCGGCGTCGGCCTCGATGCAATCGAGCGAGGAGAGCCGCAGGCGCGCGAGATCCGGGACTTGCCGCAGCACCTCCTTGACGAGCATGCCGAGCCGCGGCGAGCCGGCAAGATCGGCACCGTAGGAGGTGAGGTCGACGCCGGTGAGCACGACTTCGAGGTGGCCACCGGCAACGAGCCCGCGCACCTGCCTCACCACCTCGGTCATCGGAGCGGAGCGCGAAGGACCGCGGCCGAACGGGATGATGCAGAAGGTGCAACGATGGTCGCAGCCGTTCTGGACGGCGACGAAGGCGCGCGTGCGTCCTTGCGGGACGATGCTCGCACCGGTGGAGCGCTCCGGCCCGCCGTGGCGGGCCATGATGTCGCCGACATGCATTCGCGGCCGTGATTCGGCGCTTTCGGCAAGCTCGCCGCGCAGCCCGGCCCACGTTTCCAACCGCATCTTGTCGCGATTGCCGAGGACGACGGCGACTTCCTCCATCGCGGCGAAGGCGGCAGGCTCGATCTGCGCGGCGCAGCCGGTGACGACGATCGGCGTGCGCGGCCGCTCGCGCTTCAGGCGGCGGATCGTCTGGCGCGCCTGGCGCACGGCTTCGGCGGTGACCGCGCAGGTGTTGAGGACGATAAGATCCTCGTGCCCCGCGGCCGCTGCGGCCTGGCGCATGGCGTCGGATTCGACGCTGTTCAGCCGGCAGCCGAAGGTGACGATCTCGATCCCGGAGCAAGCCTGCATGTTCATGCCGCCAGGTCCCGGAAGAGCTCGGCCGGCAACCGGCCTTCGGATTCGAATTCGACGGGCCCGGTCATCAGGACATGGTTGTCGGCCCGCCACTCGATGGCGAGCTCGCCGCCCGGCAGGCTGACGCGGAGCTGGCGCCCGGCCAGTCCCTTGCGGGCCGCCGCCACAGCGGCAGCACACGCGGCCGAGCCGCAGGCCTTGGTCAGTCCGGCGCCGCGCTCCCAGACCCTCAAGACAAGATGATCGGGCGCAGCAACCTGCGCCAGCGAGATGTTGGCGCGCGCGGGAAAGATCGGGTGGTTTTCAAGGAGCGGGCCGATGCGACCGAGATCATAGGCATCGACATCGGCAACCCAGAAGATCGCATGCGGATTGCCCATGCTCACCGCGGAGGGGGTGTGGAGAATGGGCGCATCGATCGGGCCGATCTGGAGCTCGATGGCGCGGGTGTCCGCGAATGGCTCGCGCAAAGGAATTTCGTTCCAGGCAAACCGCGGGACCCCCATGTCGACGGTGAACACCGATTCGCCCTGCCGTTCGCAGGGCAGGAGGCCGGCCTCCGTTTCGAGGGTCAGCCGTGTGCGATCGCGGCCGCGCAACAGGCTCCAGGCCACGCATCTCGTCCCGTTGCCGCAGGCGGCCGCCGGCGAACCGTCGATGTTGTAGATCTTCATGAAAGCGTCCGTGCCAGGCGTCACCGGATCATGCAGCACCATGAGCTGGTCGAAACCCAGGCCTTCGCCGCGACCCACGGCGCGCGCTTCGGCCGCGCTGACCGCAATGGCGCTGCCGCGCAGGTCGATGACGAGGATCTCGTTACCGGCGCCGTTCATCTTCACGTAGGGATGGCCACCGAGGGCGCTCATCGCCAACATTTCATTTGAGGTTCATGGAGCCTTGGATAGCGTCGGGTCGATATAGGGTAGAATCGGTGCGCGCGCCAACGCCGTGAGGCACGATGCGTCCCGAACCAACGGCCGCGAATAAAATCGAACCGAGCCAAAGCATCATCCATGTCGGAGCGGGATATGGGCCTTCATCAACCGAAGCGGCAACCGATCTGGGCAGGGCTGTTTGCAGCGGCCGTTGCGTTCACGCTGACGACCGGCGCACTGACGGCGTGGGCGCAGACCTCGCCGGCACCCGGTGCGTCGACGGCAGCTCCGGCGGCTCCTGCAGCGCCGGGCGCCGCCGCGCCTGCGCCGCAGGCGCAAAGCCCCGCGCCGTCAACGCCGGCGCCGCCCGCCGTACCCCCTCCCCCCTCCGAGGCCGACAAGCCGTCGGGCGATGCCTCTTCGGCGATGGCTCTCACCCTCGAAGCCCGGCCGGTCGCCCTCGTCAAGGGCACCTCGACCTGGGACGACGGCTACAAGACGATCACCGACTCGTTCCAGAAGATCAATGACGCCCTCACCAAGGGCGGCATCAAGCCGGCCGGCCGGCCGCTCGCGGTCTTCACGGAGACGACCGACACCGGATTCAGCTTCCAGGGGATGGTTCCCATCGAAAAGGTCGAGGGCAAGCCTGCGCTCCCCGCCGACGTCACCCTCGGCGAATTGCCGGCCGGCAAGGTGCTGAAATTCCAGCACCGTGGCGCCTATGACGAAATCGATTCGACCTACGAGGCGATCACCGCCTATCTCGACGAGAAGGGATTCGAGGCCAAGAACCTGTTCATCGAGGAATATCTCAACGACGTGAAGGGCTCCGACGACACCAGCCTTGCCGTGGACATCTACGTTTATATCAAGTGACGGGGGCGGCTGCGCCTTTTCTTGGGCCATCATGCCGCGCACTCGCCGCGCAGTCTTGTTTGGCGGTTCCAGGATTCTATAATCGCGGCCCGCCAAGAGGGAAATTCATGTCGACACGCGTTCAAATCGACCCGCTTACCGGGCTGCGCGGCATCGCCGCCTTCTGCGTGGTCGTAACCCACTATGCGGTGTGGTGTGCACCATACCAATGGAACACGGCGCCTCCCCAATTCTTTTGGTTCACCGCGCTTTCCGACGCGGGGATGACCCTGTTCTTTACGCTCAGTGGATTCGTGATCACATACAACTACTTTAACTTCGATTGGCGGGCCGCACCGATTTCGTCGTTTTTGCGATTTGCGTTCCTTAGGTTCTCGCGGCTCTATCCTGTCCTTCTTTTGTTCCTCGCATTGTGCATCTTCAATGCCCGGTATTCGTCGTCCGATCCTGGCGGTCCTTACCGGCTATGGACTTTGTTGCATGTGTTCAGCGTCGATACCTGGGTGCCGCTCAAATATGCCGGCAATCTGCCTATTCACGGTGGCTTCAGCGTGAGCTGGAGCATCAGCACGGAATTCGCAATGTATTTCATGTTCGCCGGCGTGATGATCGTGACCGCACGCCTCTGGCGCCTTGTGGCCGCCGCTCTTTTGGCCTTTGCCGCCGTCGTGCTGGTGTGGAGCGCTTTCGGCAGCTTGAGCGCTTTCGGCGACGCGATCTCGCCCATCCAGCCGCTCAAGGGCAGCGATTGGGCGGAGTGGTTTTTCTACTGTTCTCCGTACTTTCGGATCATCGATTTCGCGCTCGGTGCCGGCGCCGGGTGGGTCGTTACATACCGTTCGCAGGCGCTCGAGCGCTACAAGCCTTGGCTCGGGATGCTTGCGGCGGGTTCGGCGGTCGCGGTCATTCTGCTGCACATCGAGGCCATGATCTTGCGCGACATACCGATCCTGTCGGTCGGCCATTCTCCGGTGACCCAGCTCTTGCAGGCACTCTTTTTCAGCGGAATCATGCTCAATGGTGCTGGGAAGTCGCGTCTCAATACGTGGTTGTCCTCGACGCCACTGATGAATCTCGGGATGATTTCATATTCTCTCTATCTGTTTCATCCATATGTGCCGCACCTCGGCTTGTATATTACGGACAAGCCCTTCAGTTGGGGCCTTTTTCCGTTCTTTATCCTCAATTTCCTGTTCGCCTGGACACTGACGATAGCCTTTGCGTGGGGACTATACCATCTTGTCGAAGTCAAGGCTCAGAGCGCCTTGCGACGCCTGCTTCCCAAGCGCCGCCCAATCCCGGTCGGCGTTCAGGCAAGGCCGGCGTTCGCAACCGCTCTCGTTCCCGTGATGCCACGGGCGCTGGC
>JAFAME010000440.1 GCA_019233695.1 Methylobacteriaceae bacterium | reverse complement strand
AATCGATGTGCAGGAAGGCCACCGGCCCCGGATTGGCGGCGACGAAATCGGGCAGCGTTTTGTCGAACCAGCCGGCGTGCAGCGTGACGTTGCGGGGCACCTTCGGCAGCTTGCCGGCGTGATCGAAGTAGCCCGCCGCCATGTTGTTGCCGGACCAGTTTTCCGGCAGACCTTGAAAGCTGTCGAAGCCATGCACCGGACGTCCGCGCAGCGTACGGGCGATGAACCGGATGGTGCCGCCCTCGTTGACGCCGAACTCGGCGACGATCCCCTGCTCGGGCGCCAGCCGCATGGCATGGCGCAGAAGCTCCTTGGGCGTGTCGAACGCCAGCGCGTCAGGGGCTTCATGCTCGATGAACTCGACCGTGTCGCAAAGCGCCCTGCGCTCCATCTCGCGATAGGGATGGGCGTGCGCGTAGTCGGCCGTGCGGCGGACGAAGACGACCGCCTTCTGAATGACGCTCTTCAGCGGAAAATTCGCAATGAACAAGGAGAATTCCCCGGACGGATTGGCCGGATGATGGCATCGAGGCCTTACGATCGCGTTACTCCCGCGTCCCGCCGTTGGGTTTAGGAGCACGCTCTAACGTCTTTTCAAGGTTTGCCCGGCAATGAAGATCGCTGCGAGAACATTGTCCGCCCGACTTCCAGCGAGGCGGTCGCGGGAGCTGTCATGACCATGCTGACGGGTGAAGCGGTGGCAACGGGCGTGGGCGCCCGCGCCGAACCTGGGCGCGCAACCTCCAGATCATTGTTCGAATCAGGGCCGGGGATGGTCATCGTCGGCGTTTGCCTGGGGCTGGCGCTCGGGTGGCCGAAACTCGCCTCCGTCTGGCAATCGCAATCCTTCTACGACACCGACGATGCCATGCATCTCGTCGTGCTGCGTGATTGGCTCGGCGGACAGCGGTGGTTCGATTTGACCGCCCATCGCATGGACCCCCCTCAGGGCGTCTTGATGCATTGGACACGCGTCCTCGATGTGCCGCTTGCGCTGCTGACCCGCGGCTTCGAGCTGTTCGTGACGCAGGATATCGCCGAGCGCTTGACGCGCATCTTCGAGCCGCTGCTGCTGCAAGCGGCGCTCTACGCCGCCATTGTTTCCGTGACGCGCAAGCTCGTCGGCAAGGAGGGCATCGCGGCCGCGGTCGTCCTCGCCGCCTTCTCCCTGGCGGTCGGCGTGCAGTTCCCGCCGGGCCGGATCAATCACCACAATGTCGAGATCGTCCTGCTGGTGCTGATGCTCGGCGCCACCATTGATGCCCTCGACGGGCGCCGGACGGATGGTGGCGTCCTTGCCGGCTTCTGGGCGGTGCTGTCGCTGTCGATCGGCCTCGAGGACCTGCCGTTCGTGATGGTGATGCTCGCGTGTTTCGGCGTTGCCTGGATCGTGCGTGGCGCTGCCATGGCCCGGGCGCTGGCCTGGCTCGGCGGCAGCCTTGCCGCCAGCGCACTCCTTGCGTTCCTCGCCATTGTCCCACCTGGGCGATATCTCGCGGTTGCCTGCGATGCATTTTCAATCGCGCATCTCGTTGCCGCAGTCGCCGGCGGAGTGTGTCTGGTGATCCTCGCCGCCGCGAGCCCGCGGCTGCCGGCACTTGGCTGGCGCTTTGCCGCTGCGGCGATTGCCGGCGGTCTCGTGGTCGCCATCATGGCCGTCGCTTTCCCGGATTGCCTGGGCGATCCGTTCGTCATGGTCGACCCGCTGGTGCGCGAGGTTTGGATCAAGAACCTCACCGAAGCGCTGCCGCTGGCCTCGTTGCTGCAGTCCAAGACCCTTTCGACGCTGCCGATGGCCCTGCCCATCTTCGTCGGGGGCGGCTTGATCTGTCTTGCGGCTTGGCGCGAGACGGGCGATTCGCGTGCCCGCTGGCTCATCGTGGCGGCGTTCGCCGCAATCGGCATTGTCGGTGCCTTCTGGCAGGTGCGCGTGGCAACCTCCGTGGCGGCGATCACGGTGCTTGGCGGGGCCTGGCTCTTCGCAGCCGCGCGCCGTTGGGCCGCCCCGCGCCCCCGCGCCCTCGTGGTCGCGCCGGTGCTGCTCATGCTGCCGCTCCTCCCGATCGCCTGGGCCGTGGCGCTGCCGGAGCCGGACGGGTCCAGCGGCCGGCCCTACGGAGACCCCCAGGCGTGCTTTGACTCCTCGACCTTCACGGCCCTCGATGCTCTCCCGCCGAGCGTCGTCTTCGCGCCGCTCGATGCCGGTCCCTACATTCTGGCGTTCACGCCGCACTCGGTGATTGCCGGCCCCTATCACCGCAACAACCATGGCAACCGGCTTGCCATCGAGGCGTTTCTCGGGGACGAGGAGACGGCGCAGCAGCGCATTCGCGCAAGCGGCGCGCGCTACCTCGCCGTCTGTCCGGCGGCCGATGAGCTCTCGGTTTATTCCAAGCGCGCGCCGAACGGCCTGGCGGCTCGTCTGCGCGACGGGGCGGTCCCCGCATGGCTCCAACCCGTCGAGGTCAAGGGGACGCCCTACCGCGTGTATGAAATGCGCTGATCCCGCCGTACCCGCGGCGGTTCACAAACAAACCGCAATTTGTCTCAATGGTCGGCCACCCGTATGGTATCGTTACCCGAGCAGATGGTGCGAGAGGTTTGAATGAGACGTCGCTTGTCGGTCGCGGTTGCGACCATCGCCCTCACGACGGCGGCGCCCGCCGGACTCGCCACTGCGCAGCCGGCTGCGCCCGAGGGTGCTCCCTGGGCGCAGGACGGGGCCGGCGGGCCCGCCTACGATTTCATGCGCCGTGCCTGGGGCAGAATGACCGCGGACGACCGCGCCGCGATCTTCGATGCCTATCTTTCGGCGCTGCGCGTCGGTCTCAAGCTCACGCCTGACCAGGACAAGCTGTGGCCGCCTGTAGAAGCCGCGCTGCGAGGTGCCGCAACGCAGATGATCGAGCACCGCCGCGCCCTGATGAGTGAAGGTCCGCCGCCAAACCCCGTAGAGGGGTTGCGCCGCCTCGCCGATCAGGCCAACGCGACTGGCGATTCGCTGCGCAAGATTGCCGACGCGGCGCAACCGCTCTATGCGACGCTGTCTGAAGATCAGAAGCGCCGGCTGCCGATCCTCCTGCACGGCTTTCGCCCCGCCCCGATGATGGTGCCGGGTCGCATGGGACGGGCCGACCCGATGCGCGAGCCGGTACGGGCCGAGCCGATGATCGGCTGGGGCCTCCCGGAATAGCCAGGCAACATGGACCGGGGCGATCACTTCGGATCGCCGTGACCGCCCGGGTGCGTTCAAGGCCCGCTATTCCGCAAACACCACCGTCTTCCTGCCGTTGAGCAGCACGCGGTCGTCGAGGTGATGGCGCAGCGCGCGGGCGAGCACGCGCCGCTCGATGTCGCGACCCTTGCGCACGAGATCCTCGGGCGTGTCACGGTGGCTGATCCGCTCGACGTCCTGTTCGATGATCGGCCCTTCGTCGAGGTCCGACGTTACGTAATGGGCGGTGGCGCCGATGAGCTTCACGCCGCGCTCATGCGCTTGGTGATAGGGCTTGGCGCCCTTGAAGCCGGGCAGAAACGAATGGTGGATGTTGATGCAGCGACCGCTGAGCTTGGCGCTCAATCCGTCCGACAGTACCTGCATGTAGCGCGCCAGCACGACGAGATCGGCGTTCGCCTCCCGTACGAGCTGCCACAGATGCGTCTCCTGCTCGAGCTTGGTCTGCCGCGTGACCGGAAGGTGGCGGAACGGAACGTCGGCGAAATCGAGATGGCCGAACGCATCGCGCGGATGGTTGGAGATGATGGCGACCACGTCCATTGTCAGTTCGCCCGTCCGCCAGCGGTAGAGGATATCGACGAGACAATGGTCGAATTTCGAAACGAGCAGCATGACGCGTTTTCGTTCGGTCCGTGGGCGCATCGCCCATTCCATGCCAAACGCGACCGCGACCTTGCCAAAGCCCTCGCGCAGCGGCGGGAAGTCCGCCTCTGGCGCAGTTCGGTCGAACACGACGCGCATGAAGAACAGGTTGGTCTCGGTGTCGTCGAACTGCTGGGCATCGAGGATATTGCAGCCGCGCTCGAAGAGGTAGGTCGAGACCGCCGAGACGATGCCGGGCCGATTCGGACAGGAGAGGGTCAGCACATAGTCGGCGGCAGACATCGCTTGCTCCTGCGACGAGGGGTGGCGGCTGCTTGCGCAGGCCCGGTCAGGCGGAGCTGTTCGAGCCCGTCGCCTCGTAGCCGAATTCTGCCGACGCCTCGGTCAGCCAATGCCAGAAGCTGCCGACGAAGCTGCGTGGCACGGCGATCTCGTAGGTCGGCGTTTCGTCGACCTGCCAGATGTGCACGTTGATATGCGAGAAGAAGGTCAATGCGGCATCGCCGGGCGTGAAGGCGCGCTCATGCAGGTCGATGGGCATTCCCTTGGCGAGGGCGGCGCGGGCGCGGGCGCCGCCGATGCGAACGACGGCGCGGCCGTCGCTTTGGTCGACGACCGAGGCGAGCCCCTTCAAGGAAGCCGCTAGGCGCGGCTCGATGCCGCCGACCGGTCCATGGTCGAGCATCGCGACCCACTGATCGGGGCCCGCCCAAACGAACGACAGACCGTCACGGCCGAAAGCCCGGCGGGGTCGGGTCGGAAGACCGCAGCCGAACGCCGATTTCGCAGCCGCAAGCAGGGCGGCCCTCTGATTCTTGCGTGCGGCAACGCTGGCAAGGCCGCGATCGCGGATCTCGGAAAGCATCACGCCTGCCGCAGCCGAGGTCGCACCGAAGCGACCGGGCCGGGCAAGCGCCTCGAGCGGCGCGCGTTGGCGCAAAGCTTGATCAGGCACGCAGGCGCGCTCCCTCTGGATCGTAAAATACTGGCGAGCACACTTCGATGAGCGTGTCGCGCCCGCGGAGCGGATCGTAGGCCCGCATCTTCTCGCCGAGGCGCTTGCTGCCGCCCTTGAGGAGGCCAAGGCCGACGAGATGGCCGAGGGTCGGGGAATAGGCAACGGAGGTGACGTGGCCCTCATCGTTGCGCGCTGACGGCTCGGCGCCGACCGGCAGGAAATGCGCGCCCGCGCCGATTGCGCCGTCGCCGACAGACTTGAAGCCGACAAAGGCCGGCCGGTCCGGCGCAAGGAGAGCAGGCCTACCCGCCATGACGCGGCCAATGAAATCCTTTTTGCTCGAGACCATGCGCTCCAGGCCGAGGTCGCGGGCGGTGGTCTGCCCGTTGATCTCGGCACCGCCGACATGGCCTTTCTCGATGCGCATGACGCTCAAGGCCTCAAGGCCATAGGGACGGATCCCTAAGGGCGCTCCGGCGGCGACCACGGCGCGAATGACCGCGTCGCCGAAGCGCGCGGGCACCGAGATCTCATAGGCAAGCTCGCCTGAGAACGAGATGCGAAACAGCCGCGCCGGGACGCCGCCGCCCACCGTCACCTCGCCCGCCGCCATATAGGGAAAGGCAGTATTGGAAATATCGTGCTGGCCATCGACCAGCTTCTGCAGCACCTCGCGCGCCTTCGGCCCGGCGAGTGAATATTGCGCCCATTGGTCGGAAACCGACACGAACTGGACGTCGAGATCGGGCCACAGGACCTGGTGGCAGAAGTCCATGTGCTGCATCACGCGAGCGGCATTGGCGGTCGTCGTCGTCACGAAGAAGTGGTCTTCGGCAAGCCGCGACACCGTGCCGTCGTCGAGGACGAAGCCGTCCTCGCGCAGCATCAGCCCGTAGCGCGCGCGCCCAACCGGCAGGCTCGACATCGCATTCGCGTAGAGCCGGTCAAGAAAGAGGCCCGCATCCGTCCCTTGCAGATCGATCTTGCCGAGGGTGGACACATCGCACACGCCGACCGCGTTTCGCGTCGCCGTCACCTCGCGATTGCACGCGTCAAGCCAGCTGTTGTCGCCGGGCTGCGGGAAATATTGGGCCCGCAGCCACAGGCCGGTTTCCATGAACACCGCGCCCTGCTCCTGCGCCCAGGCATGGCCCGGCGTGAGGCGGGTCGGCTTGAAGTCCTTTCGCCTGTGGTGCCCGGCGAGCGCGCCGATCGCGACGGGCGTATAGGGCGGCCGAAAGCGCGTAGCGCCGGTGGCAGGGATGGTCTTCTCGGTGAGCTCGGCCATGATGGCAAGGCCGTTCACATTGGCGGTCTTGCCCTGGTCGGTCGCCATGCCGAGGGTGGTGTAGCGCTTGAGATGCTCGACGGCGCGGAAGCCCTCCCGCTCGGCAAGCTCGATGTCACTGACGGTCACATCATTCTGGAAGTCGACGAACGCCTTGCCGCGCTTGGCCCTGACGCGCCAGAGGGCCGCAATTCCGATCGGCTCCGGCCCGATGCCCGGCATCGCCACGGGCTTTGCGGCAAAGCCGCAGTCGCCGGCGGCCTCCGCTCCCGCCTTGGCGCCGCCGGCGAGACAGGCGGCAAGGCCGAACTCTCCGGCGGCCGCCCCGGCAACGCTCATGCCGCGCGGCAATGGCCCGGGCACGAACGCCGCGAGCGCATCGCTCCACTGCGGGCGCCCGCCGAGGTGGGACGACAGATGCACGCTGGGGCTCCAGCCGCCCGACATGGCAAGGAGGTCACATGGGAACGTCAGCTTATGCCAGGGTTCGGCCACAGCGCTCACATCGACGGCCCGCAGCCGATGGCCGCCGCGGGCGCGCACGACCGCACCGTTGACGAACCTCGTCCCGATCCGCTGTGCGGCGGCGCGAACCACGCCAGCATCTGCCCCGCGCGGATCGACGCATGCCTGGACCGAAATGCCGGCCGCCGCCAAGTCCAGAAGGGTTGCGACGGCATCATCGTTGTTGGCGAACACCACCGCCCGGGTGCCAGGCTTGACGGCGAAGCGATTGAGATAGGCGCGAACCGCGCCGCCCAGCATCACGCCCGGCCGATCGTTGTTCCCGAAGACCAGCGGACGTTCGATGGCGCCTGCGGCGAGCACCGTCCGTTTGGCAACGATGTTCCACACCCGCTGGCGCGGCATGTGGGGCGAGGGCGTTGCCAGATGGTCGGCGACGCGCTCGATGGCGGCGTAGACGCCATGGTCGTAGGCGCCGAAGACCGTCGTGCGTTTGAGCATCCGCACTTCGGGGAGGCTGGCAAGCTCCGCCAGGAGCGAACCGGCCCATTGCGCGCATGGGCGGCCATCGATGTCGCGGCACTCCGCGAGCAGGCGCCCGCCGAACTCGAAATCCTCATCGCAGAGGATGACCCGGGCGCCGGCGCGGCCCGCCGCGAGTGCGGCCATCAGGCCTGCGGGACCCGAACCGATCACCAGGACATCGCAATGCGCGAACGCCTTTTCGTAGGTATCGGGATCGGGCATGCCGGCAGCCCGCCCCAGGCCGGCGGCGCGGCGGATCATCGGTTCGTACAGCTTTTCCCAGAACGAGGCCGGCCACATGAACGTCTTGTAATAGAACCCCGCCCCGATAATCGGCGAGAACAGCGAATTGACCGCCATGCAGTCGAACCACAACGACGGCCAGCGGTTCTGGCTGACGGCGGCAAGGCCCTCGTAGAGCTCGGCGACGGTGGCGCGCGTATTGGGTTCGCGGCGCGCCCCTTCGCGCAGCTCGACGAGCGCATTGGGCTCTTCCGATCCGGCCGCCAGAATGCCGCGCGGCCGGTGGTATTTGAACGACCGGCCGACGAGGCGGACGCCGTTGGCCAGCAGCGCGGAGGCAAGCGTGTCGCCACGCAAGCCGCCATAGTTCCTGCCGTCGAAAGAGAACAGGAGAGGGGCTGATCGGTCGACAATCCCGCCGGTGGCGAGGCGGTAGGGTGACGCCGCACTGGGGGCCGCGGCGGTCTGTCTCACGGGGGCAAACTCCGCTGCTGCTCTCGCCGGCTTGTTGCTTGCCGCGTCAACCATCAGAGCGCCCCCACACGCCCGTCCCGGATCGCGCCGTTGGCCGCTTCGACATTCAAGATCTCATGGGTCGACACGTTGCGGGTCACGATGAGCCACGCGCGGCAGCCGGATGCGTGGTACCACAATTCGCGGTGCGCCCCGGCCGGATTGTCGCGCAGGTAGACGTAGTTCATCCAGGCATCGAGCGTTGCCCCTTCGAGGGCCGCTCCAAGCGGCGTCTGCGGTCGCGATACGCCGGCATCGCCGAGATAGGCATATTCGGCATTGCCGCGCTCACCGCAATACGGACAAGGAATGCGCATCGATTGATCCGAGATCCCTCTGCTCAAGCTCAGATTCGGGTACCGAGGCCTAGGCGCCGCCCCCGCGTCGACTGCGCTGGGCGTTTTCCCTGCGGTCGCCCGAGAGTAGAAGAGACAATGGGACGCCTTCGTCTCCCCTGTTCGTAGTTCCAAGTCGGCCCTTATTGCAAGTTGGGCTGAGCGCCTGCGCCCCGCTCATCGATGAGATGGCCTGCGGCGAATCGATCCAATCGGAAGGCAGCATTGAGTTCATGAGGCGCGTCGCGGGCGATCGTGTGAGCAAAGCACCAGCCGGCAGCTGGCGTCGCCTTGAAGCCGCCGATGCACCAGCCGGCGTTGAGGTAGAGACCCTCGATCGGCGTCTTGTCGATGATCGGCGAGCCGTCCATCGACATGTCCATGATCCCGCCCCAGCTGCGCAGCATGCGTAGGCGGCTCAGCGTGGGAATCAGCGAAACGCCACCCTCCATGACGTCCTCGATCATCGGCGTGCTGCCGCGCTGAGCGTAGGAATTATAGCCGTCAATGTCGCCGCCGAAGATGAGACCGCCCTTGTCGGACTGGCTGATATAAAAATGCCCGGCGCCGAACGTGATGACGTTGGGCACCAGCGGCTTGATGCCCTCCGAGACATAAGCCTGAAGGACGTGGCTTTCGATCGGCAGGCGCAGGCCGGCGAGAGCTGCAACGCGTGACGAATTGCCGGCGCAGGCAAGTCCGATCTTCCTGGCATGCAGCTTGCCTCTGGTCGTCTCCACCGCGACGGCGCGGCCGTTCTCGACCGTGATGCCGGTGACCTCGCAATTCTGGATGATGTCGACGCCGCGGCTGTCGGCAGCGCGCGCATAGCCCCACGCGACGGCGTCATGACGCACGGTGCCGCCGCGTGGCTGGAGCAGGCCGCCATGGATCGGGAAACGCGCATTGTCGAAATCGAGAATCGGCACGAGGCGCCTCACCGCGTCGCGGTCGAGAAGCTCCGCGTCCACGCCGTTGAGGCGCATGGCGTTGCCGCGTCGCGCCAACGCATCGCGCTGCGCATCGGAGTGGTACAGCATCAACACGCCACGCTGGCTCACCATGGCGTTGTAGTTGATGTCCTGTTCGAGCCCCTCCCAGAGCTTCAGAGACCACTCGTAGAACGGGATGTTGGCATGGTCGAGGTAGTTTGACCGGATGACGGTGGTGTTGCGGCCGACATTGCCGGACCCGATCCAGCTCTTTTCGACGACGGCGATGCTGCCGATCCCGTGCTCCTTAGCGAGGTAATAGGCGGTCGAAAGCCCGTGGCCACCGCCCCCCACGATCACGACGTCATAGGCGGGCTTCGGCTCCGGCTCGCGCCACACGGGCCGCCAGGCGGTGTTGCCCCTAAACGACTGAGCAACAAGGGAAAGGATCGAATAGCGCAAGTCCGCGACGGCTCCGGCTCGGGAATGGCTCGATGGTAGGACCACGCGTGCAGGAGCTCAACCCGCAGGTCCGCAACCTATTGGCGTATGAGAATAAATTTGCTATTATAGATTACATTGCGAAGCGATTTGGCCGCTGATTTCCCGCGGTGGGGGTGGGGTATGAACCTCGATGGTGCGATGAACGCCAAAGCGGAGGCGTTCGAGGAGGCCTTCGGATATCGCGAGATTGTCGGGTCGGCGGTCCTGAACGATTCGGGTCCCTTGTTCGCCCCTCCGGAGGGATCAAGCACCTTGAAGGAAATCGCCAAGCACCGGAAGGAGCGCAAGCCCGACCCGCGCGACCTGATTGCGCTCGGAGTGCTGCGCCCGTCGGGGCACAATCGTGACCCTGCCAAGTTGCGCATCGGTATCTTCGTACAGCAGAAGCGGTTGAGCGACCATCCCATCGTGGAGAAGGTCCAGGGCATCGCCAAAGGAGAGTCCAAGACAATTGTGACCGGTCCCGCGGAGCGGCGAGGGGCGACCAATGGCGGACGCTGCCGCCCGCTCAGAATTGGGGCATCGATCGGGCATCACCGGATCACGGCCGGAACACTGGCGTGCTTTGCATCAAACCGGAATGGTGGCGGAATTGGACTCCTATCCAACAATCACGTCCTGGCCGACATCAATAGCGGCAGATCCGGTGACCCGATCCTTCAACCGGCTCGTTCAGACGGTGGCGACCGCAAGAATCCAGACTACCACGTTGCCAACCTGCAGAGGTTCGTTCCTATCAATTTCAATTTGGGATCAATCAATCTCGTAGATTGTGCCTTCGCCTACCTTGTGGATGGTGTCGAGCGGGATACGGGAACCGTTTATGATCCGCAAAACGACGCTCCACTCTGGCGGGTCGGCGAGATGGAGGACCTCTTGTATGGCGGGCTAGCAGTGAAAAAGGTGGGCCGTACAACCGGCTATACCGATGGTATCGTCGAGGCGGTCGCGATCGATAACTTGAACGTGAACATGACCTTGGGGGCTTCCCCGAAGATGGCGCGTTTCGACAGACAGATCGCGATCAGCGGCAACGGCAAGTCATTTTCGAAAAAGGGCGACAGCGGCTCGTTGATTTTCGCCGAGGGCGGAAGGCCGGCGGCCCTGCTGTTTGCCGGAACGGAACGGGGCGGCGCAGGCAACCACGGGATTACTTATGCCAATCCCATCGCAACGGTCTTGCAGGAGCTGGAAGTCGACATCTACATTGGGGCCTGAAGGAGACGATTTTGGCTGAGCTCAGAGAGAAGCTGGTGACCTCCAAAGCCGCCGCAATGGCAGCGAAGGAGGCGTTCAAGTCGCTCTACATCGAGGGCCATCCCGATCTCGCCGTCGGCCTTGGCCTCAATCGCGCGAAAAGCGATTGGGCAGTAAAAGTCTTTGCCCAGTCTCCGTCGGCCGGCGCCGGGCTCCCCGACCATTTCGATGACTTCGAAGTTGACATCGAGGTGACCGGAACCGCCGTAGCGTTTCGCTAGCGCCGGTTTGCGCTCGCGAGCCGTCTAGGGCCGGGCGGCGCGAAGCGGTCGGTATGGGCGCGTAGCGCTGCAGATCGCTTGCCCGAGCGTCGATGCCGACCATTTTCGTCCTGGACGGATTTCGGCTGTATGGACTTCTTTGACAAAGATCGCTGATGCGCAAGGCTCCGGGTCACCACTCATTCGCGCCGTCGGACGACAACGCCTAACCATCAATTCCATGAACCAATCATCGGTCATCCCGGAAGCGCGAAACGCTCTCCGGGATCCGGCGCCAGATCACGGCTCTCCGCTTCGCTGCGGCCGGGATGACATGAACATGGATTCGAATCTCGGAAGTGCTCGACTAACTGGCTCTTGCGCAGCTTCGGCCGGCGATGATCCAACGTATGTCCCGGATCGATCATCGACCGCCCCCGCGACGTCCCGTTGACGGCACCCTCGGGAACCGGCGAAGGTGCTTTGCGTGGAGACACGCCCATGAAAATTGCCCTCGTCCAGATGAATTCGATCGATGACAAGGCCGCCAATCTTGCGGCGGCCGAGGCCCTTGTCGAGCGCGCGGTCGCGGAAGAGGCGCCGGACTGGGTGTGCCTGCCGGAATGTTTCGACTTCCTTGGCGGGACGCGCGAAGCCAAACGGGCGGCTGCCGAGCCCGTGCCGGGCGGACCGGCCTACACGATGTGCCAGGAGCTGGCGCGCCGGCACGGCATGTTTCTGCATGCCGGCTCGATCCTCGAACGGATCGAGGGCGAGACCCGCATCCACAACACCACCGTCGTGTTCGACCGCCTCGGCCACGAAGTGGCGCGCTACCGCAAGATCCATATGTTCGACATCACGACCCCGGATGGAACCGAATATCGCGAGAGCGCTTCGTTCAAGCCGGGGGACGCCATCGTTACCTATGACTGCGATGGTGTCACCGTCGGATGCTCGATCTGCTACGACATCCGCTTTCCCTACCTCTTCCAGGCACTTGCCGAAAAGGGCGCGCAGATGATCGCGCTTCCCGCCGCCTTCACGCTGCAGACCGGCAAGGATCATTGGGAGGTGCTGTGCCGGGCCCGGGCGATCGAGACCGAGGCCTATTTCTGCGCCGCCGCCCAGACCGGCAGCTTCAGCGTCGGCAATGAGACCCGCATGACCTACGGTCACTCGCTGGTCGCCGATCCCTGGGGCCACGTGGTGGCCAAGGCCTCCGACGGCGTCGGCATCGTCGCGACCCGGCTTGACCCCGCCTATGTCAAGAAAGTGCGGGCCATGATCCCCGTCGCCCAGCATCGCGTCGAGCTCTCCCCGAAGACGGACGAGGCGCCAACGGAGCACGCGACATCAAAGGGAGCGGATGCAGAAGCTGAAGTGTCCGTGTGATTCGACCGTCAGGTAGAGAAATCCCCAGTCGAAGTCGGCACAGAACTTGTTGACGGCCGGAATAACCCCGTAAGGCACGGGTTTCACCACATTGCCCGTGCAGAAGTCGTGCCCGGCGATCATGCCGCCGGGACGCATCTTGCGTCGGCAGATGGTAAGCTCGGCGAGCGTCGTCTCGAAGCCGTGGTCGGAATCGATATAGACCCAGTCGAGATGAGCGTCCGGGAAGCCGGACAGAACCTCATCCGACAATCCCTGGTTGATCTCGACGATGCGGGCCTCGATTTCCGAGGCAAACCGCTGGCGCACCGCTTCGAGGCCGGGCGCGTAGCGTTCGCCGAGCCAGGTGTCGACCAGGTGAAGCCGTTGCACGGCGCAGCGCCGCAGAATCTCGGCCGTGAAATCGCCTGTGGCGACGCCGACCTCGGCAACGACGGCGTGCTTCGGCATGGCATCGAGCAGCGCCTCGCGGTCGGGCAGCAGGCGGGCGGCCGCGAGATGGCGCAGCTCAAGCGCCCCCCTCGGCATGCTTGCCCGAACCTGCCGGCGTTCCTCGAAGCTCAGCACGGGGCGAGATCGATGCTGTCGGCGGCAACCGCCCAGCAGGCGACCTCGCGCCCCTGTTTCACATCGAGCGGGGGCTCCTCGACCCGGCAGCGGTCGAAGGCCAGCGGGCAGCGCGGATGGAAGCTGCAGCCACGCGGCGGATTGAACGGCGAGGGCAGTTCCCCCGACAGAATGATCCGCTCCTTCTTGGCTTGCGGGTCAGCGACCGGCGTCGCCGATAGCAGGGCCCGTGTGTAGGGATGCTGCGGGGCGGAGAAGATCGCATCGCGTGAGCCAGTCTCGACCGCATGGCCGAGGTAGACGACCATGACGCGGTCGGCGATGTGGCGCACCACCGACAGGTCATGCGAGATGAACACATAGGCGACTTGCAGCTCCTCCTGCAGCGCCGCCAACAGATTCAGGACCTGCGCGCGGATCGAGACGTCGAGCGCCGAGACGGGCTCGTCGAGAACGAGGATCTTCGGCTTCAGCATCAAGGCGCGTGCGATGGCGATGCGCTGGCGCTGCCCGCCGGAGAACATATGCGGATAGCGGTCGTAGAACTCGGGGCGCAGGCCGACCTTGCGCATCATGTCGCGCGCCGCGGCCTCGCGCTCCTTGGCGCGAAGGCTCGTGTTGACGAGAAGCGGCTCTTCGAGCGCCTTGCCGATCTTCTGGCGCGGATTGAGCGACCCATAGGGGTTCTGGAACACCATCTGGATCTCGCGTCGCAGCCGACCGCGGGTCGCAGCATCGGCGTGCGCGACATCCTCCCCGTCGATGAGAAGCGCGCCGGCGGTCGGCACCTCGATGAGGGTGAGCAGGCGGGCAAGCGTCGACTTGCCCGACCCGGACTCCCCCACGATGGCAAGGGTCTTGCCGGATTCGAGCGAGAAGGACACGCCGGCCAGCGCCTTGACCGCCGCCGGCTCGGAAAACAGGCCGCGCTTGACCTGGTAGTCGCGCTTGAGTGCGCGCGCCTCGAGGACTGCGGTCATGGAGGCGTCTGCGCCGTCGCACGGGGTCCCGTCGGACTCCCGTGCACGAGAGGCGTGTGGCAGCGGGCCCGACCGAGTGCGGCGCTGGCGGGGGGCGGGGCAAGCGTGTGGCAGAGGTCGAACACGAACCGGCAACGGGGGGCGAAAACACATCCCGACGGCCGATCGAACTGGCCGGGCACCACTCCCGGAATCGCCGGCAGCCGGCGGTCGTTACGCTGGGCTGCCCTGGCGCGCTCCGGAAGTGCTGCAAGCAGGGCATCGGTATAGGGATGATGCGGATCGGCGAACAGGGCCCCGGTCTTGTTGGATTCGATCTCCTGTCCCGCATATTGCACGATGACCCTGTCGGCGGTTTCGGCCACTACGCCCATGTCATGGGTGATCAGCACAAGCCCCATACCGTTCTCGCGCCTGAGCTTCAGGAGGAGATCGAGGATCTGGGCCTGGATGGTGACGTCGAGCGCCGTCGTCGGCTCATCGGCGATGAGGAGCTTCGGCCGGCACGCGAGCGCCATGGCGATCATCACCCGCTGGCTCATGCCGCCCGAGAGCTGGTGCGGGAAGGCCGAGACCCGGCGCTCGGGATCGGTGATGCCGACCTCGGCGAGGAGCTCGATGGTCCGCCGTCGTCGCGCGGCCCGTTCCATGCCGAGATGAGTGCGCAGTGTTTCGCCGATCTGGAAGCCGACGGTGAAGCACGGATTGAGCGAGGACATCGGCTCCTGGAAGATCATCGCGATCTCGCGCCCGGCAATGGCGCGCCGCGCCTGGGCCGACAGGGCGCGCAGGTCGCGGCGGTCGAACTCCATGCGCTCGGCGCTGATCGAGGCGGTCCATGGCAGGAGACCCATGACCGCGAGCATCGCAACCGATTTGCCCGACCCGGATTCGCCGACGATGGCAAGGACCTCATTGGCATCGACGGCAATGTCGATGCCGTCGACCGCCTTGAATGCGCCGTGGCGCGTGGCGAACGAGACCGAGAGGTTGCGGATGTCGAGAAGCGCCATGAACTCTCAAGCGGTGACGCCAGCCCCACTCTCAACGGGGCTTGCCGGGGACTCTAGCTTCTTCGCAGCCGTGGATCGAGGGCATCGCGCATCCCATCGCCCGTTAAGTTGATAGCAACGACGGTGATCAGGATCGCCAGGCCGGGCAGGGTGACGATCGATGGATTGGAGCGGATGAGGTCGCGCGAATCGGCGAGCATGGACCCCCATTCCGGCGTCGGCGGCTGGGCGCCGAGCCCCAGGAATCCGAGGGCGGCCGCCTCCAGGATGGCATCCGACACGCCGAGAGCCGCCTGGACGATCAGCGGCGCCAGGCAGTTCGGCAGGACGGTCGAAAACATGAGCCGCAGCGTCCCGACGCCGGTGACTTTTGCCGCCGTGACATAGTCCTTGCTCAACTCGGCAAGGGCTGCCGCCCGCACGAGACGCACATAGCGTGGCAGGGTCACGATGGTAACGGCGACGATCGTGTTCGTCAGGCTCGGACCGAGAACGGCGACCACCAGAATGGCGAGTACCAGGCTTGGCACCGCCATGATCAGGTCCATCACGCGGGTGATCACCACATC
>JAFAME010000413.1 GCA_019233695.1 Methylobacteriaceae bacterium | reverse complement strand
GGAACAGCCCGTCGACCTTTCTACCCAGCCTAAGGCTGCCGTTCCCCCGAGCGCCTTGGCCGCGCCGCTGGCTCCTGCCGCGCCGCCGGCCGCGCTTGCGACGACGGGCTACGCGCCCGGCGCCCCGCAACCCGGTGCTTTGCCGTCCTTCATTACCGGTCTGATCGGCGCGCCGCAGACGAACGCGTCGGCGCCCGCGGGCAGCAGCGCTTCGCCGTCCCCGGTGCTGCCTCCACGCGATGCCAACGCGGCCAATGGGTCCCCGGCACCGGCTTCGAGCGCGGTCGCGCCGCAGGCGCCGGCGACGTCCGGCTTTCCCGAACCCAAGCGCGTGAAAGTCGTGTCGGTGCGCCCGGACGGCTCGATCATCGACAGCGGTTCGGCACCTTCGGCGACGGGCTCGGTCTGGCCGATGCCGGGCGCATCGGCACCCAATCCCGTGCCGCCATCCGCAGCACCGCCCTCGGCAACGGCGGCGCCCCCGCTGCCGGCCGCAGAGACGGCACCAAAGACGGCCGCGCCGAAGAACACGGATCGAGTTCCGGCAACCACAGCCCCGGCCGCGGCGGCAGTTTCCCCGCCGGCTCCGGCCGAAGGCGTCGCTCCGCCCGAGCCTGCGGCGCAGGCCGCCTCCGTGCCGCTCCCCAAGCCGCGGCCGACCGGGCTTGAACCGAAAACAGCCTCCAAGCCGAAGGTTCAGGTCGCCGACGCGGCGGACTCCGCCAATGCTGGCGAGGTTCCACCGCAGACGCCGTTGTCTCCGAAGGCACCCCGGCAGGCTACCCCCGCCGCCAGGACGGCCGCCAAGCCCAAAGCTGCGCAGGTCGCCGACGCCGGCGAGACAGATGCCACCGCCACCGGATCCACGGGCGCCTATGCCGTGCAGCTCGCCGCCTCGCCCAACGAAGAGGATGCGAGGGCGACGCTCACTCGTCTGTCGGCGAAATATGCCGGCGAGCTTGGCTCGCACCGGGCGACTTTCCACCGGGTCAAGGTTGCCGACAAGACGGTGTATCGCGTGCGTGTCGGCAACCTCACGCACGACGAGGCGGCTGCGCTCTGCAACAAGCTGCAATCCAACGGCGGGACGTGTTTCGTCGCCTCGCAGAACTGAGCCCGGTTCCTCTGGCGGCGCGTCGGACGTCCGGCGCGCCATGATGCTCAGCCTGCCGCCCCGAATGACCCCTCGTGCTTTCATTTGCGGCTGCACCGGCACCTTCCTCAGGTCCGAGGAGAGGAAATTCCTCGCCGAAACTCAGCCTTGGGGCCTCATTCTCTTCAAGCGCAACATCGAGGCGCCCGATCAGGTTCGCGGCCTCGTCGACGCCTTTCGAGACATCGTCGGGAGGGCCGACGCGCCGGTGCTGATCGATCAGGAGGGCGGACGCGTTCAGCGCATGGGGCCGCCGCATTGGCCGCTCTATCCGCCTGCGGCAGTCTACGACCGGCTGCCCGGTCGCGAGGATCGGCAAAAGCAGGAGCTTGCGGGGCTGATTGCCCGCCTGATCGCCCGCGACCTCAAGGCGGTCGGCATCGAAATCGATTGCCTGCCAGTTCTCGACGTGCTGGCCGCCGGCGGTCACGGCGCGATCGGCGACCGGGCGTACTCGGGCGATCCACACGAGGTTGCGGCTTTTGGCCGGGCAGCGGCCGAGGGATTGCTGGCCGGGGGCGTCCTGCCTGTCATGAAGCACGCGCCGGGTCACGGCCGCGCCAGGTCCGACAGCCATTTCGAGCTGCCGAGGGTCGATACCGACCGGGCGGCTCTCGAAAGCGTCGATTTCCACCCCTTTCGAAGTCTCCGCGATCTGCCGATCGCTATGACCGGCCATGTCGTGTTCGAGGCCATCGATGCAAATTCGCCGGCCACGACTTCGCCGAAGGTCATCGGCGAGGTCATCCGGGGCAGCATTGGATTTGACGGTCTCCTGCTTACCGACGATCTCTCCATGCAGGCCCTTTCAGGCCCGCTTGGCGCGAGGGCGCGGGACGCGCTCAGCGCCGGCGTCGACATTGCGCTCCATTGCAACGGCAATCTCGTTGAGGCGGCCGAAGTCGCCGCTGTCGTGCCGCCGCTTGCCGGCCGGGCGCGGGAGCGGGCCGAGGCTGCGCTGGCTCGGATCGGCGAGGCCAAGCCATTCGATCCTGTGGAGGCCCGGGCGCGGCTCGATGACGCGCTTGCCGACGTCGGTCGGGCGCACCAATCTGCCGCCGGCCAGCGCGCGGCGGGAGCTTGATTCGATGGCGAGCCAACTGCCGTTCGACTTCACCGGCGGCGATCTCGACAGGGGAAACAGCGAGCCCGAGTTCGTCGTCGATCTCGACGGATTTGAGGGGCCGCTCGACCTCCTGATTGAATTGGCACGCCGCCAGAAGATCGACCTGCAGAAGATCTCGATCCTCGCGCTCGCGGACCAGTACCTGGCCTTCATCGAGGCGAGGCGGCGGATGCGTCTTGAGCTCGCAGCCGACTATCTCGTCATGGCGGCGTGGCTGGCCTACCTCAAGTCGCGGCTTCTTCTTCCTGAGCCACCGCAGGACGACGAACCCGCCGCAGCCGACCTAGCGGCGGATTTGGCCCGCCGGTTGCGGCATCTCGAAGCGATCCGTGCGGCCGGCGCCCTTCTCGCCAACCGGCCGCGCCTCGGCCGCGATTTCTTTGGGCGTGGCGCAACCGAATCGATCGAGGCTGCCAAGGGCGCCTGGGACGCGAGCCTCTACGATCTCTTGTCGGCTTATGCACGCCAGCGCCAGAAGCAGGCTCGCTCGAATGTGACCTTCAAGCAGCGCATCGTTTGGTCACTCGCCGACGCCCGCCAGGTTCTCGAGCGGCTGATCGGGCGTGCGGCGGATTGGTCGGTTCTGGACGATTTTCTCATCACCTACATCGTCGCGCCGGAAATGCGGCCGACGGTTCGCGCATCGACGTTCTCGGCAGCGCTCGAAATGGTGCGCGAGGGTCAGCTCGACCTGCGGCAGGAGGCGGCCTTCGCGCCCATCTGGGTGCGCTCGCGCGCCGCCCGACTAACTCCGCATCTGACACGAGAGGCATGAAATGGGCGAGGCTGTCAGGCTTTTCGAGGACAAGGCGCCGTCTGCCATGCAGGAGGCTCTGCGCATGGCGGAGGCGCTGCTGTTTGTTGCCCGCGAGCCGGTTGCCGACACCGAGATCGCGCGCCGCCTGCCGGAGGGCGTCGATGTCGCGCAGGTGCTCAACCGATTGACGCTCGACTATGCCAACCGCGGCATCACCCTCGTCAGAGTCGCGGGCAAGTGGGCATTCCGAACGGCGGTCGATCTCGCCTGGCTGTTGTCGGGCGAGGCGACCGAACCGCGCAAGCTGTCGCGGGCGGCCATCGAGACGCTTGCCATCGTGGCCTATCATCAGCCGGTCACACGCGCCGAAATCGAGGAAATCCGCGGCGTTGCCATGTCGAAGGGAACAATCGACGTGCTGCTCGAGACGGGATGGGTCCGCCTGCGCGGCCGGCGACGGGCGCCGGGGCGGCCCCTGACCTACGGCACTACGCCCGAGTTCCTGATCCATTTCGGCCTCGATTCGATCGGCGACCTGCCGGGTCTCGACGAGCTCAAGGGGGCGGGCCTGTTCGACGGCCAATTGCCGCGCGGGTTTGGCGTTCCCGCGCCGAGCGACGACGCCACGCTCGGACCGGACGAGGAGCCGCTCGACGATACTCCCGAGGAAGCCGAAAACGCGGAAGGCGCGGAGGAATTGCACGACGACCTTCCGGCCAGAGTGGACCTGCGCCTCGGCGCAGAGAGCTAGGCCATGGGTTCCACGAAACGGATCCTTGTCATCCGGGAAGTGCGAACCCCGCAACCGTCACGATCGGGACAAGCCCGGTCATGACCGTGACCCGCACGCTCTCTTGTAATTGTTCCGCCCGACGCATAGGGTTGCAGGACAGAGGGCAGGCTGCGGCCGGCCCATGCACATGATGCTGGGGTAGCGTAATGTTTGGCGCTCGGAGCCTGGTGCACTGGATCATCCTGGGCATTGTCGTGCTCCTGCTCTTCGGCGGCAGGAACAAGATCTCCGATCTGATGTCGGACCTTGCCAAGGGCATCAAATCCTTCAAGAAGGGAATGAACGAGGATTCCGCGGAGACGCCCCCCGCCGCCTCCGAGCCGCCCAAAGCCATCGACCATCAGCCGGCTGCGGCCAACAAATCGCTGGAGACGCCAAGGGTCGGCTGAGCTGCCGAAACGGGCGCCTTCGGGCTCGTTCGCGGCCCGGCCTGCAGTCCGCGCGGGTCGTGCGTGCCGGCCTCGTCCCTTGTTTTTACAGCGCCCGAAGCATAGGTTCCGGGTATCAAGCCGGCGGTTAACGGATCGCCTGTCACGCAATGCCCGGAGGTAACACCATGCTCGGCGGGATGAGTCTGTTTCACTGGATTATCGTGCTCGCGGTCGTCCTCCTTTTGTTTGGGGGCAAGAACAAGATCTCCGACCTGATGGGTGACGTGGCCAAAGGCGTGAAATCATTCAAGAAAGGCCTGAACGAAGACGAGACGGCAAGTGCCGCGCAGAGAGCTTCGGAGCCTGCCCGGACGATCGACAGTACCGGCGCGCCGACCACGGTCGACAAAACGCCCGAGGTGCACAAAGTCGGCTGATCGGACCCAGCCGAGCAAGGGGCAGGGGAAACGGACTGGGGTTGGGTGGCGCGCCGTGTAGGGCGCCGCGCGTGCTTGCGTGAAGTATCGCGCGCGTCATAGAAAGTCCGATGCTCGATATTGACGCGGGTAAGCTTCTCATCGTCGGCATCGTTGCCCTTCTGGTCATCGGTCCGAAGGAGTTGCCGCGCGTCCTTCGCCAGCTCGGTCAATGGACCGGCAAGATGCGCCGCATGGCCAACGAATTTCGTGGCCAGTTCATGGACGCCATGCGCGAAGCCGATCTCGAGAGCATCAAGAAGGAGGTCGCCGCGGTGGGCGATGCCGCGCAGGTCGACGTGGCGTTCGATCCGGTGGCCGATGTGCGGCGCGAGATGACGGGCGCCCTGGAAGCAAAGCCCGGCGATGCAGGCGCCGCCCCGGCGCTGCCGCCACCCACCGATGGCGCAGCGCCGGCGTCAGCCGCCGTCGAGGCGCTGTCCGAGACCGCGCCGGCATCCGCGTTGAACGGATCGGAAACGGTGGTCGCTGCTCATGCCTCGACCGAACCCCCGCGGTCGATCCGCCATGACCTGCCTCCGGAGGCGCAACTGACGCCAGGCGTCGCTTCAAGCCCCAACGGCGGAGGAAGCGTGACCGTTCCGATCGGCAACGGCCACGCGCCGGTGCCCGCTCCAAGCGTCGTGAGAACCTCGCGCTCCGAGGCAGCGGGCGCCTCGACGCAGCTTCGCACGGAGCGCGCCGACGCCATCGCTGCCGCGGCGCGCCGCCGAACCCTGCGCACGAACGCGCTCGCATCGGCCGCCCTGCGCAAACGCCCCACCTATCCCGTCGTCCCACCCGGTCAGCCAGATCCGACGCCTGCGCCGAAGCCCGAAGGCTGACGCGTCATGACCCACGAGGATATCGAGGCGACCAAGGCCCCGCTGATGGACCATCTGATCGAGCTGCGCACGCGGCTCATCCGGTCGCTTGCAGCCTTCCTAGTGATGTTCGTGGTGTTCTTCTATTTCGCCAAGGACATCTACAACCTGCTCCTCGTTCCGCTCCAGCGCGCGGGAAGCAAGGAAGCTATCTTTACGGCTCCGCAGGAGTTTTTCTTCACCCAAGTCAGGGTGGCAATGTTCGCCGCCGCGTTCGTCGCCTGTCCGGTGATTTTTTGGCAAATCTACGCGTTCGTCGCACCCGGCCTGTACAAGCACGAACGCAAGGCCTTCGCGCCCTATCTCGTTGCAACCCCGATTTTCTTCGGGCTCGGCGCACTTCTCGTCTATTTCGTCGTGATGCCGAACCTGCTGATATTTTTCAGCGGCATGCAGCAGGCGAACGAGCCGGGGCGAATTGATATCAAGCTTCTGCCTCGCGTCAGCGAATACCTTGGTCTCATCATGACCTTGATCTTCGCCTTCGGCATCACCTTTCAGATGCCCGTCATCCTCACCCTGCTGGGTCAGATCGGGGTTATCGACTCGGGTTTCCTGAAGCAGCGGCGGCGCTACGCCTGGGTGCTCGTGTTCATTGTCGCGGCGCTGCTGACGCCGCCCGACGTGTTCAGCATGATGGCGCTTGCCGTGCCGGGCATGCTTCTCTACGAGCTGTCGATCTTTGCCGTGCGTTCGCTCGAAAAACAGCGTGAGAAGGAACGTGCAAAGGAAGCGGCGAAGTCAGGGCCCGGCCCGACGAACGCGGTCAAGACTTGAGGGCAGTGGGCAATAGGCAGTAGGCAGTCGCGTGTCGCTTGCTCCTACTCCCGACTGCCCACCTGCCGAATGCCCACCTTGCCCTTCATCCGATCATGTTCGACATCAAGTGGATCCGTGACAATTCCGCCGCCTTCGACGAAGGCCGCCGCAAGCGTGGGCTCGAGCCGACGGCAGCGCAGCTGCTCGCGCTCGACGACGTGCGCCGCGCCGCCATCGGCAAGCTCCAGAGCGCGCAGGGACGACGCAATGCCGCCTCCAAGGAGATCGGCCGAGCCATGGCGGCGAAGGAGGCGGCCAAGGCCGAGGCGCTGAAGGCCGAGGTCAACCAGCTCAAGAGCGATATGGTCGCCTATGAGGCGGAGGAGAAGAGAGCTGTCGCCGCACTCGACGCTGCACTTGCGGAACTGCCCAACCTGCCGCTACCGGAGGTGCCCGAAGGTAAGGATGAGCACGACAACGTCGTCCACCATGCCCACGGGGAGAGGCCGCATTTCCCCAACAGCTTCGTGCCGAAGGAGCATTTCGAGCTCGGCGAAGAGCTGGGGCAGATGGATTTCGAGACGGCGATCAAGCTGTCGGGCGCGCGTTTCGTGGTGCTGAAATGGGAGCTGGCGCGGCTCGAACGGGCGCTCGGTCACTTCATGCTCGACCTGCACACCCGCGAGCACGGCTACACCGAGGTGAGCCCCCCGCTGCTGGTGCGCGACCCCGCCATGTTTGGCACCGCGCAATTGCCGAAGTTTTCTGAGGACCAGTTCGCCGTTTACGCCGGCCCGGCGGCCGACGGAAATCCATTCTGGCTCATCCCGACCGCCGAGGTGCCGCTGACAAATCTCGTGCGCGAGTCGGCCCTCGACGAACGGGAATTGCCGCTGCGTTTCACGGCGTGCACGCCATGTTTTCGGGCCGAGGCCGGCGCGGCCGGCAAGGACACGCGCGGCATGATCCGCCAGCACCAGTTCACCAAGGTCGAGCTCGTCTCGATCACGAGGCCGAAGACTTCGCTTGCCGAGCACGAGCGCATGACGGCCTGCGCCGAGGAAGTGCTGAAGCGCCTCGGGCTGCACTATCGGGTCGTGACGCTCTGCACCGGCGACATGGGCTTTGCCTCGCAGAAGACCTACGACATCGAGGTCTGGCTGCCGGGGCAGAATCGCTATCGCGAGATCTCGTCGTGCTCGGTGTGCGGCGAATTCCAGGCGCGGCGCATGAACGCACGCTATCGGCCGGTGGACGGCAAGGGTCTGCGCTTCCTCCACACGCTCAACGGCTCGGGTGTGGCGGTCGGGCGCGCGCTCGTGGCGATCCTCGAAAATTACCAGAACCCCGACGGCTCCGTCACTGTGCCCGACATCCTGCAACCCTACATGGGCGGGCTGAAAAGAATCGAACGGGCCGCGTAGGTCGGGATTGTCATCCCGGAAGCGCGAAAGCGCTATCCTGGATGCGGGGACAAGCTCCCGGGAAGGCTTCATGTTCCGGATCCCGGCTCTCCGCTTCGCTCCGGCCGGGATGACAACGCAGGGCAGAGATCGACAAATATCCCGCTCGCGTCGGGATGACCTTCACCGCTTTCCGACAATGTCCTTCTTCATCGGCGTCAGCAGGGCGAGGAGGGCCGACTGGTCGCGCCGATGGACTTTGAACTTCTTCAGCGATCGGCTGAAGTCCTGGATAAGCGCATTGAAATCCGCCGTCGTGATGCCCATCCCCTGGTGCGCCGTCTTCATATCCTTGCCGGTATAGGTGCACGGGCCGCCGGCTCCTGCGCAAAGCTGCTCGACCAGATGTTTTTTCAAGCCTGGGACGTCGGCCTTGGCGAAGTAATGATTGATGCGCTTGTCGGCCGCCACGGTCGCGACGAAGTCATTGACCAGCGCCGTGATCCCGGGCTCGCCGCCGAGGCGTTCGAACAAGGTCTCTTTCGGCGCGGTAGCGGCTTGCGCCTGCGTGACGGCCAGCACCAGCCCGAGAACAACGATATTCAAAATCATTCGCATGTGGCATTCCTCGACTTGCTCGTTTGCTTGGCAGGAGGGCTTGGTGGCGCCTGCCTGATTCGGTGGTAGCCGACACCCCGGCTGAGTTGAGCCAATTTGTCGCATAGGCCGGAAAACTGTCAATTCGCTTGCAACGGTCTCCTGTGCAGTCGATGCCGTCGTATGGCTGCAAAGTCGCGTGGCGTATCAGTGTGAGGCCTGTCCCTGGCTCTGTGGCCCAGCCGGGCCAGAAGAGGTCCGATGCGAATTCTCATCACCAATGATGACGGCATTCACGCACCCGGCCTCGCCGTGCTCGAACGCATCGCCGGCGCGTTCTCCCGCGACGTCTGGGTGGTCGCGCCGGAGACGGACCAGTCAGGCGTCTCGCACTCCTTGTCGCTTAACGACCCGTTGCGGCTGCGCGAGATCGGCGAGCGGCGCTATGCCCTGAAGGGCACTCCGACGGACTGCGTCATCATGGGCGTGCGCCACCTCCTCGGCGAGGAGGCCCCCGGGCTTGTCCTTTCCGGCGTCAACCGCGGCCAGAACGTGGCCGAAGACGTGACCTATTCCGGCACCATCGCGGCGGCGATCGAAGGAACCATTCTGGGGGTGCCGTCGATTGCGGTCTCGCAGGCCTATGGCCCCTCGACGGGCCGCAAGAATATCCATTGGGAGACAGCTGAGACGCATGCGCCGGACGTGATCGGCAAGATCCTCGCCGAGGGCATTCCGCGCGACGTGCTGGTCAACGTCAATTTCCCCGATTGCCCGCCAGGAGAGGTTGCCGGGCTCGCCGTCACCGTGCAAGGCAAGCGCGATACGGAGCTCCTGCAGCTCGACCAGCGGATCGATGGCCGCGGCAATCCATATTTCTGGCTCGTTGCGGCGCGCGGCAAATTCCCCCTCGGCCACGGCACGGATCTCGCTGCCCTTGCGGGGAACCAGATTTCGGTGACGCCGCTGCGGCTTGATCTCACTGACGAGCCGACGCTGACGCGCTACGCCCATGCGTTTGCCCAGGCCCGCGAGCGGCAGCGGGCGCGGGGGAGCGGATGAGTGCGGCAACCGGGTCCGTCGCCCACACTCAGGAGCAGGCCCGCACCGCCGCTTTCGTTGCCACGGCCGAGTTCGTGCTGCGGCTTCGCGGACGCGGCATCCGCAATCTCGACGTGCTGCGCGCATTGGAGACGGTTCCGCGGCAGAACTTCGTGCCGCACCGCTACGCCGACCTCGCGATGCGCGATGTTGCCCTGCCGATCGGCTGCGGCCAGACGATGGCCGAGCCTTATGTCCTGGCGCGCATGCTCGAAGCCCTGGCGCTCACGCCCGGACACCGCGTCCTGGAGATCGGCGCGGGGTCGGGCTATGCCACAGCGGTGCTGGCGCGCCTTGCGGGCGAAGTCCTGTCGGTGGATCGCTTTCAGAGCCTGGCTATCGAAGCCCAGACGCGGCTGGAGGCGCTCGAAGTGCGCAATGCTGCCATCGTCTGGGCCGACGGCCTGAATCTGCCGGCCGAGGCCGGCCGATTCGATCGCATCCTGGTCGAGGCATTGGTTGAGGACCCGACGCCTGGATGGCTTGACGCGCTATCGCCCGACGGGATCATCGTCATTGGCAAGCCTGCCGCTGTCGGCGCCGGACGGCGCATCGGCCAGCATCTCGTGCGTTGTGCGCGCGGCGCGGAGGGAGAACTCGTCGAAACGCGCATCGTCGCTTCGCGGCTGCAGCCGCTGATCCCCGGCCTCTCGCTGGGGCTCTAAACCCTTGGTCCCGCATCACGGCCGGCAGGACGTTCATGCGTGCGAACTACTAGCAATCGAAAGGAAATCTTTGCCCGCGATTCATCTTAAACTCTCCCTTAACTCCGGTGGCCTTAAATGGGCACGTCGACGCAAGGTGAGTTCGGGTGGGCCGCAAGATGAGTAAGGTGTGCGTGTTGGTGAGTCCTCGCAACGCTTCGCGAGTGGCGGTTTTCGGGTTGGCCGTCGCGCTCCTTGGCGGGTGCTCCTCCGACGTCACGCGGTTTTCCGATCCGTTCTCCAATCCCTTCGCGACCTCGCGCGCCGATCAGGCGCCGACTGGCAGTGTCGCCGGGGCCCCGGTCGCGCCGGTCAGGAGCCAGCCGCTCGGCGCGCCGCGCGCCCAGACAAGCGCTGTTGGCCCGCGCGGGCCCGCCTCCAACAATGTCGCCGGCGGCGCCGAAGGCTGGTCCGCGGCGGGCGGAACACCCATCGTCGTGGCGCAGGGCGAGACCGTTGCGATCCTTGCCGAGCGCTATGGCGTGCCTTCCGCGGCGCTGCTGAAGTCGAACGGGTTCAGCTCGGCGGTCGAGATCAAGCCGGGGACACGGCTGATCGTGCCGGTCTATCGCGCCGGCGCTCAGGTTGCCACCCGCCCGGCAAACGAAAGGCTGGCCAAGGCCGACGTGATCGAGAGGAAGCGGTCATCCAAACAGGAGAGGGTTGCCGAGGACAATCCACCCGCGAAAGCGTCGCGCAAGACAAAAGTGGCAGCCAACGACAAGGGGACGGAAGCGCCGGCTCCCAAACCGAAGCCTCCCCTGGCCAAAAGCGAGCCGTCCACAGTCGCCCCACCCATCAAAGTGGCAAGCGAGCCATCGAGGAAAGCCGCCCCGCCGGCGCCCGCCAAACCGGCACCCGCCAAGCCGACGCCACCGGTCGAGACCGATCCGACACCGACCGCCAGCCTACCGACGGCGAGCGCTGACGCCGGTCCTCCGAAACCGGAGTTCCGCTGGCCGGTGCGCGGCCGCATCATCCGAGGTTTCCCAGGTAACGACGGGATCAATATCGCCGTGCCCGAGGGGACCTCGGTGAAGGCGGCGGAGGCGGGCGTTGTCGCCTATGCCGGCAGCGAGCTCAAGGGTTATGGCAACATGATCCTGATCCGACATCCGAACGGATTCGTCTCGGCCTATGCCAACAACGGCGAGCTCGACGTCAAGCGCGGCGATCAGGTCAAGCGCGGCCAGATCATCGCCAAGTCCGGCCAGAGCGGCAATGTGAGCGCGCCGCAACTGCATTTCGAGCTGCGCAAAGGCTCGACGCCGGTCGATCCAACGCAATATCTCGCTGGTCTCTGAGCCGGGGCGCGGAACGGGCTTGGTTCGGCCGATCTGGCGGGACCTTCTCCAGTCATCCGATCGCCCTGAGACGAAGATCGGCTGGCGAATGAGGCGGCGGGTCCCACGAAAGGCCACGCCGCCTTTTCGCTGTGACGCAGCCGTTCACTTGCGCGCCGAATAGCCTGGCAAACAGAGCTCAGGTGCTGATCGCCTTGCCCAGTCGTCCCGCGAGATCCTGGATGTACTGCCAGGCAGTGCGTCCCGAGCGGCTGCCGCGCGTCGTCGCCCATTCGAGGGCATCCCGCTCGATCGTCTCGATCGGCGCCTCGATGCCGAAGTGGCGCGCATAGCCTCGCACCATGTCGAGGTATTCGTCCTGCGAACAGCGGTGGAAGCCCAGCCACAGGCCGAAGCGGTCGGAGAGCGAGACCTTCTCCTCGACGGCTTCGCCGGGATTGATGGCAGTGGAGCGCTCGTTCTCCATCATGTCGCGCGGCAGCATGTGGCGCCGGTTCGAAGTGGCATAGAACAGCACGTTGTCCGGGCGGCCCTCGATGCCCCCCTCCAGCACGGCTTTCAGCGATTTGTAGGAGGTGTCGTTGGCATCGAAGGACAGGTCGTCGCAAAATACGAGGAACCGGAAGGCGGCGGCGCGGACGAGCGCCATGAGACCCGGCAGGCTCTCGATATCCTCGCGATGGATCTCGATGAGCTTCAGCCGGGCGAAACCCGGGCGCTCGGCCAGGTCCTCGTTGATTGCGGCGTGAACGGCCTTGACGAGCGAGGATTTGCCCATGCCGCGCGCGCCCCACAGGAGCGCGTTGTTGGCGGGCAGGCCGAGCGCGAAGCGCCGGGTATTCTCGCCCAGCGTATCACGCACGCGATCGATTCCACGCAACAGCGAAAGATCAACGCGATTGACCTTGGCGACGGGCTGCAACGCGCCGGTCGAGGCCTGCCAGACGAAGGCATCCGTCACGGCAAAATCGGGCAGGGGCGGAGGTGCTGGGGCAAGCCGCTCAAGCGCCTCGGCGATGCGCCGCAGCGTATCGCCGGCCTCCGGCGGCGTGAAGGCTGGGGAAAGGTCAGGGCGCATCGACATTTCAGTTGGGATTCCAGGCTCTGGCCTGCGGCAGCTTCGGCTCGCACGGGGACCTTACGGGCGCCGACCGCCTGCCGGCAACGGGAAGCCTCGCGTCGGGACAGCTCGGCGCGCTCTACATCGGCGCTGGCTCGGCTTCCTCGGAGAGATACTGCGTCTTTGAGATGCTGCGCCAGACGAGGAGAGACAGCAGCATCACCGGTATTCCGATCGCCGACGTCAGCACGAAGAAGATCGGATAGCCGAACCTGTCGACCATGACGCCCGAAAGGCCGCCCACGAGCTTGCCGGGAAGGGCATAGAGCGAGCTCAGGAGCGCGTACTGGGTGGCCGCAAACAGCGGCGAGGTCAGAGACGACATGTAGGCGATCAGCGCCGTGCCGGCAAAGCCCGAGGCAAAGCTCTGCAGGCTGACTGCAAAGGTCAGGAGATCGACCCGCGCCCCGCTGGAGGCAAGCCAGGCCGACGTCAGGTGCGAGGCGGAGGCCGCCACACCGCCGATGAAAAGCGCCGGCATGAGTCCCAACCGCGATACGGCAAAGCCGCCGCCGATTGCACCCGCGACGCCGACCCACACTCCGTAGATCTTCGAAACAGTCGCGATCTCGGACTTGGTGAAGCCGAGGTCGATGTAGAGCGGATTGGCCATCACGCCGTAAACAAAGTCCGGTAATCGATAGACGGCTACAAGCGCCAGGATAGGGACAAGCAGCGGGCCCTGGCGCCGGATCAGATCGATGACCGGGCCGACGAAAGACGCCGCGAGGGAACGCAGACGAGCAGCGCGGTCGCCCTGAAGCGAGGTCGCACGATCCGGCAGGCGAGGGGCGAGAAGGCACGCCGCCATCCCCACCGCCATCAGCGCCGCCATGGCGAAATAGGCGCTCTTCCAGTTGACGAAGTCAGCGATGTAGAGCGCGCCCGCGCCCGCGCACACAAGCGCGATGCTGTAGCCGAGCTGATAGGTCGCGGCCATCAAGCCCTGGCGCTCGACCGGCGCGCTGTCGATGCGCCAGGCGTCGACGACCACGTCCTGGGTGGCGCCGTTGAACGCCACGAAGAACGCGCACACGATCGTCCAGATGAGCGAATGTGCCGGATCGCCGAAGGCAATGCCGACAAGCCCGACGACGACCCCCGCCTGCGCCAGCAGCATCCAGGCGCGGCGCCGGCCAAGCCGAGGCGCAAGGACCGGCACGTTGACCGCATCGATGATCGGTGCCCACAGGAACTTGAACGTATAAGCGAGCGCGACATAGCTCATGAGGCCGATGTCGGTGCGCGACACACCGGCCTCGCGCAACCACGCCGATTGCGTCGAGAACACGAGAAGCAGAGGCAGGCCTGAACCAAAGCCCAGCGCCAGCATCAACGCCAGCCGCCGGTCAGCGATGATGTCGAGGACAAGCTGCCGCCATTTCAGAATCAAACGCACGCCTTACTATCGCACGGAATGAGGCCCAAGGCACAAGCGCCGGCGAATCGACACGAAGGCGTCATGCACATGTCGGTAACCCTGACTGCAGCCACTGCAATGCACGCGGCGCGCGCATGTGATACCTGAGGCGCCCCCGATCGGGGTCACGGCGCCGCCGAGCCCACAGGTGACGAGCACTTTGCAATGGCGCTGACCCTGGCCAAGATCGAGGAGATCGCGCCCGATCAGGGGTCCATTCAGGCAGCCCGCAAGCTTCTGACCGGCCGATCCTGGCCGAACCTCGCCAGCGACGAACTCGGCCTTGCCTGGGGGGAGTGCCAAGGCTCCGGCTCTTTGCCCTATCGCGTCGTCCTCTCCGAGGCCGACCTCGGCTACAAATGCACCTGCCCCAGCCGAAAATTTCCATGCAAGCACACGCTGGCGCTGATGTGGATGCGCGCCGAAGGACGCTCGTTCGCCAAGCAGGAGCGGCCCGACTGGGTGAGCGAATGGCTGGCGCGGCGGCGGGGGCCGTCCGCCTCCACTCGAGCCGCGCAGCCTAGCAACGAAACAAGACCAAAGATTTCGCTTGCCGGCCAGGCGCAACCCGAGACAGCGGAGGCGGATCCGAAGGCGGAGGCCCGCTCCGCAGCCCAGCGCGAACGCAACCGCGCCGAACGCGAAGCCTCCATTCTTTCCGGCCTCGACGATCTGGATGTTTGGATCATCGATCAGATCGAGCGCGGGGTCGCAGGCTTCCAGTCCGTTGCTCATGAACAATGCCGCCTGGCGGCTCGGCGCCTTGTCGATGCCAAGGCGAGCAGCCTTGCGGCGCGGGTGGAGCAGCTCCCTGCCGCCCTGTTTGGCCTGCCCGAACCCATGCGGCCGGCATTCGTGCTCGAAAAGCTCGGCGAGCTGCATCTGATGGCTGAGGCCTACCGCCGCCAATCCGAGCTGTCGCCGACTTCGCGCGCCGATATCCGGCTTGCAGTAGGCTGGATGATGTCGCGTGAGGCTTTGTTCATCGAGCCGCTGGCGCTGCGCGTGCGGGGCCGCTGGATGGTGCTTGCCTCGGTCAATGAGGTTCAGGCCGACAAGCTGCGTCGCCTGGAAACGTGGCTCGGCCGGCTCGGCGGGGGCGAGGCGCCCCGCTTCGCGGTGCTGATGGATTTCGTGCCGGTTTCGCTCGGTATGGTGGGCAATACCTATTCACCGGGAGAATGTTTCGAGGCGGAGCTGATCTTCTATCCCTCGGATGCACCGCTGCGCGCCATCGTTGCCGATCAGGTCGGAGGGGCGGTGAGGGATGGCCGGTGGCCGGCCCCCTCGGCTGGCGTGGCCGTGGCGCTTGCCGGCTATGAGGCAATGCTGGCTGCCAGACCATGGCTCGGGGCTTGGCCCGTCGCGGTCGGCAACGCGATCGTCGGACGCCGCGGCGAGGGGCTCTTCCTCTCGCATGATGGCGGCGGGATCGCCTTGCCGATCAAGGCGTCCGGCAACGATGAAATCCTGCCATTGGTTGGCGTTGAGGGCGTCGACGCTTTTGGGCTCTGGGATGGGCGATGGCTTGACCTCAAGTTTGCCGAGACGCCCCTCGGTCGGTGGCTCGCAGCGTGAAAGTGACGCGTGATGCTCGACGCTCAATCCATTGACGTGCTGACGAGAAGCCTGATTCTGGGCACCGCGCGACAGTCCGCGCCGGTGGCACAGGCCTTCGGCGGGCTAATCGACCCGGCCGACCCCAAAGCGACGTTGAAGGGCCTTGCATTGCTCGGCCAGCGCAGCCGCTTCATCCGCCCGCCGGCCGCACAAGCTCTTGTTTTCCAATCTCTATTCGCGGACGAGCGCGCCGTCGTTGCGGCCGCGGCACGGCCGCTTTTTCTGGCGCTGTTTTCTGGCAAGGGCGGCAATTCGACCGACTCCCTGGGGCTGGCCGTCGCCGACGCCATGGCGCGCAAGCATTTGAAACTCCATCCCTTCGACCTGCCTCGGCTCGATGACTTTGTCAGGGCACATTCCGACAGGCTCGGCGCCAGCGCTGCCGCCTGGGCCGAGCGCAATGCCAACGAGAAGTCCACGGATCCGCAGGGGTACTCGTATCTCGACACCCTCGATGTCACGAACTGGATGCATGGGCGTCCAGCCCAGAAGACAGCGTTCATCAGTGCTCTGCGCGCCAAGGAACCGGGGCTCGCGCGCGAGCTCTTGGCGGGGGCCTTCCCGAGCGAACAGGCGCCTGTCCGCGTCGGCCTCGTGAAAGCGCTCGCTGAACGTCTGTCGCCGGCCGATGCGCCTTTCCTCGAGGGCCTCGCCAACGATCGCGCTCCCTCCGTTCGCGAAGCGGCGGAAAGCCTGCTTGCCCGGCTGCCAGGTTCGCCGCTCGCGGCCAAGCGACTCAAGGATTGCCTGAGCCGAATCAAGGCCCAAAAGCGGGGCGTGTTACGGCAACGGACCGTCCTCACCATCGACTATCCCGCGACATTGCAGGATTGGCAGCGGCTGAGTTGGGCGCTGGCGACCTTCGGCGCGCTCGGACTGGGCGATTTCGCGCAGGGGCTTGGGCTGTCGGTCGACGAACTTGTCGAGCCCGCCGCTGATGATCCGAACCTTGCGACTATTTTGGCCCTCCAGGCCTCGCAAGAGGGCCGTTTCGATCTTTTGGCGCGACTCGTTCGAAATGGGGCGGCCAACGCTTGGACCTCGATCCTTCAAGTTGACGATTTCAGGGTCTCCGAGCCCTCGGTGGCAGCGGCGTGGAGTGCGTCGGCGATCCAGCCTGATCTTTGGCAGGAGATGCCCCAAGCCGCAGCCTTCGTGCGCCTCTACGAAAGGCTGCGCATGCCGCTGCTCGAGCGGGTAGTTACCTGCCTTTTCGCCTCGACCGCATGGCAGGCGTTTGCGGGCCTTTGCGCGCAGCAGCCGCCACCCGTCGCGGCCGACACGGTCGGCGCAATCGCGGCGTTGACTCCCGCCACTCAACGCTCGCAGCTGCGCGAGGAAGTGGCGGCTTTCGAGCCCTCCGTTACCGCACGCGCGATCAGCGCCATGTCGCTTCTCGACCATATCGAGGCGGGTTGATCCGCCGCACGCCTCAGGAGGATCGTTGATGACCGTCAGCCTGCGCCAATCCGCCGAAGATCTGTTCGCCGACGAGCTTACTGCCCTCGCCACGAACGATGAGCGAGACCGCCCGCCGAATTGGAAGCTCTCGCCGCAGGCCGTGGTGACCTATCTGATGGGCGGCAAAGCGGGCGATGGGACGCCGATCACGCCCAAATATGTCGGCAATCGGCGGCTGATCGAGACTGCCGTGGCGACCCTCGCCACGGATCGGGCGCTGCTTCTTCTGGGCGTGCCGGGCACCGCGAAGTCCTGGGTGTCGGAGCATCTGGCTGCGGCCGTGTCGGGGTCGTCGCGTCGCCTTATCCAGTGCACTGCGGGAACGGACGAAAACCAGATCCGCTACGGCTGGAACTATGCGCAGCTCCTGGCCAAGGGTCCCTCGCGCGAGGCGCTCGTGCCGACCCCGCTCATGCGCGCCATGGAGGATGGAACGATCGTTCGGCTCGAAGAGCTCACCCGCATGGGCTCGGACGTGCAGGACACGCTCATCACCGTTCTTTCCGAGAAGACTTTGCCAATCCCCGAGCTCAACTCGGCGGTCGATGCGCGCCGCGGCTTCAACGTGATTGCCACTGCCAACAGCCGCGACAAGGGCGTCAACGAACTATCGTCGGCCTTGAAACGGCGTTTCAACGTCGTCGTGCTGCCGCTGCCGGCCTCGATCGAAGAGGAGACGAGCATCGTGGTCAAGCGCGTGCAGGAGATCGGAACGAGCCTTTCGTTGCCGAAAATCGCTCCTGCCGACAAGGAGATCGCGCGCATCGTCATGCTCTTTCGCGAACTGCGCGACGGCCAGACTCTCAACGGCAAGATGAAGCTCAAGACCGTGACCGGGTCGCTGTCGACGGCCGAAGCCATTTCGGTTGGCGTCAGCGCTTGGGCCGAGGCGGGCCACTTCGGCGCCGGCAGGGTCGACGCCTCGAGCCTGGCGGCCAACCTCGTCGGTGCGGTGGTCAAGGATCCCGTGCAGGACACCGTCGCGCTCCAGGAATATCTCGAAAATGTGGTGCGAACGCGCTGGTCCGATCTCTACACCGCGATCCGCGAGGTCTTGTGAGGCGATGAACGATCGCCTCCATCTTTTCGGCATCCGTCATCATGGTCCAGGGTCCGCCGCGAGCCTGGTCGCCGCGCTCGATGCCCTGCAACCTCGCGCGGTGCTGATCGAAGGGCCGCCCGAGGCCGATCCGCTCATTCCTTATGCCGCCGCGCCGGGCATGCGTCCGCCCTTGGCTCTCCTCGCCTATGCGGTGGAGAATCCGGCCCGGTCGGTATTCTTTCCGCTCGCAGTCTTCTCTCCAGAATGGCAGGCGATGCGCTGGGCCCTGCGCCACGACCGGCCCGTGCGCTTCATCGATTGGCCGGCCGCCATGTCCCTTGCCGCCGGCGGCACTGGCGAGCGCGTGGGCGATTTGAGCGCTCAGCCTTCAGCCGAAGAGGAAGTCCCCGAGGATTCTCCGCCCGAAGGCGACCCGCTCGATCGATTGGCGCGGGCCTCGGGGCATGCCGACGGCGAAGCGCTCTGGAACGCGCTGATCGAAACCCGCGGCGCGGCGGCCGACGTCTTTGCCGCAATCGAGGTGGCCATGACCGCGCTCCGCGAGGACCGGGGCGAGCTCCGCCTCGGCCCGGCATCGGCCTTGCGCGAGGCTCGCCGCGAAGCGCACATGCGGCTTGCCATGCGCAAGGCGCTGAATGATCACGAGGGCGCGCTCGCCGTCGTGGTCGGGGCCTGGCATGTTCCCGCGCTTCGCCGTGAGGTGGCGTTGGCCGAGGATCGCGCGACCCTCAAGGATACCCCGAAAACAAAGGTCGATGTCACGTGGGTGCCGTGGACCGAGACGCGTCTTGCGAGCGCGTCCGGATACGGCGCGGGCGTGACCTCGCCGGGATGGTACGGGCATTTGTGGGGCCTCTATGAGAGCAATTCTACCCGCGTTTCGCCCCAAGTGTTCGCCGCCACCTGGCAATCGAAGGTCGCCACGCTGTTGCGCTCCGAGGGGCACTTGGCCCCGACCGCCTCCGTCATTGAGGCGGCGCGGCTCAGCGTGGCGCTCGCCGCCATCCGCGGCCATGCGGTCCCGGGCCTTGATGAGATGCGTGAGGGAACGCTCGCGGCGCTCTGCAATGGCGACGACACGCCGTTCCGGCTGATCGAGGCCCGACTTGTCGTCGGCCAATCGGTCGGAGTGCTGGACGAGAGCGTGCCGCAGATGCCGCTCGCCGCCGACCTCGGCGCCTGGCAACGGCGGCTGCGGCTGAAGCCCGAGGCCGTCGAGCAGGATGTGGCCGTCGACCTGCGTAGCGAAGCCGGATTGGCCAAATCCATCCTCCTGCATCGGCTCGATCTCATGGGCGTGACCTGGGGCCGCCTCCTGGACGCGAGCGCGGGGCGCGGCACGTTCCGGGAGATATGGCGCCTTGCATGGACCCCCGAATTGTCGGTGAAGCTCGCCGAGGCGCTCGTCTACGGCATCACCATCGAACAGGCATCGGCCGGCGCAGCCCTCGCGCGGGCGGAGGCGACCCCGCAGATCCAACACTTGGCCGACCTGGTGCGCCGCTGCATCTTGGCGGACCTTTCCGATGCGGCCGGCCGGTGCATCGCACTGCTGCAGGCGGCTGCCGTCAGCACGGTCGACGTTGCGAGCCTGATGAACACGGTGCCCTCCATCGTCGAGATCCTGCGCTACGGCACCGCGCGCAAAATGCCGCTCGAAGCGCTCTCGGCCCTTGCCGAAGCGCTGATCGCCGAGATCAATGCCGGGGT